>NZ_JBFUAT010000022.1:77330-136125 GCF_056406135.1 Luteibacter sp. P1_D3
GGACGCGCGAGCCAAGGCCTACGCAGGTCGTGTGTGGAGCCGCTTCAGCGGCGATTCGCGCGGTAGCGCGCACGGATGCGATAATGGCGGCATGACTACGAACGACTCCCACGACTCCATTCGCGCCGTGCAGTGGCAGGGCGATCGACTTCGACTGCTGGACCAGCGCCGCCTGCCGGCGGAAGAAATCTGGTTCGATTGCGTGAACTCGAACGACGTCACGCGCGCTATTCGTGACCTCGCCGTACGCGGTGCTCCGGCCATTGGCATCGCCGCCGCGTGGGGCGTGGTGCTCGCCGCGCAGAAGGGCGAAGACCTCGTCACCGCGATGGCGACGCTGCGCGCGGCGCGGCCCACCGCGGTGAATCTCATGTGGGCGCTGGATCGCATGAACCGGCGTGTCGTCGCCGATGCCGATGCCGCTGCGCTGGAGACCGAAGCGCAGGCCATCCAGGACGAAGACCTGGCCGCCAACCGCCATATGGGCGAACTCGGTGCCTCGCTGATCGAAGCCGGCTCGCACGTGCTCACCCACTGCAATACCGGTTCACTGGCCACCGCTGGCTACGGCACCGCCCTGGGCGTGATTCGTGCCGGTGTCGCGATGGGCAACATCGAGCAGGTCTATGCCGGCGAGACGCGTCCCTGGCAGCAGGGTGCACGCCTCACCATGTGGGAGCTGGTACGCGACGGCATCCCCGCCAAGCTCATCGCCGATTCCGCCGCCTCGCACCTGATGAAGGACGGCAAGGTGAAGTGGGTGATCGTCGGCGCCGATCGCATTGCCGCCAACGGCGACACTGCCAACAAGATCGGTACCTATCAGCTCGCCATCGCGGCACGCCATCACGGTGTGAAGTTCATGGTGGTCGCGCCGTCGACGACCGTCGACATGGCGACGGCCACTGGCGCGGATATCGAGATCGAGCTGCGCGACGCGACCGAACTGCTTTCCATCGGTGGCACGCGTACCGTGATCGACGGTGCCGACGCCTGGAACCCGGTGTTCGACGTGACCCCGGCCGACCTGATCGACGCCATCGTCACCGAGCGCGGCGTGATCCTCAAGCCGGATGAAGAACAGATGCGGATCCTGTTTCCGTGAGTCCTCTCCGCCGCGAAGTCGCGCTTTTCGCGGTGGGTGGCCTGCTGGGTTTCATCGTGGATGCGGGTATCGCGCAGGGCCTGGTCGGCCTGGCGGGGTGGAGTGTGTACACCGCGCGCGTCGTATCGTTCCTCAGCGCGGCGACCGTCACCTGGTGGTGGAACCGCAACCACACCTTCGCGCAGCGCGATTCGGGCCGTAGCCAGGGCGCTGAATGGCTCCACTGGATGGGCCTGATGGCGGTCGGCGCCTTGATGAACAACGGCGTCTACGTGCTCGCGTTCCAGCTGTTTCCCGCGCTGCGCGAGTGGCCTGCGGTCGCCGTGGCGGCAGGGTCGGTGGCGGGCTCCGTGGCGAATTTCGTGTTCGCCAGGACACTGCTTTTCGGTACCGCCAAAACACCTGCGTAAGTCATTGAATTAGAACGTCTTTTAGCTGTCTTTTAGACGCCCGTTGTGCTACCATCGACGGGTTGGGTCGGCCGCGTCGCGATACCGCGAATCGCGCGGCCGGCGGGGGCCTATTGATGGATATCCAGGAAGCCGATTGATGGCAGAACTCGCCAAAGAAGTCATCCGCGTCAACATCGAAGACGAGATGCGTCAGAGCTATCTCGACTACGCGATGAGCGTCATCGTCGGGCGCGCACTGCCCGATGTGCGCGACGGCCTCAAGCCGGTACATCGACGCGTGCTGTTCGCCATGAACGAGCTGAGCAACGCCTGGAACAAGCCGTACAAGAAGTCGGCCCGCGTGGTCGGTGACGTGATCGGTAAATACCATCCGCACGGCGACGCATCGGTTTACGACACGATCGTCCGCATGGCGCAGCCGTTCTCGCTGCGCTACATGCTCGTCGACGGCCAGGGTAACTTCGGTTCGGTCGATGGCGACAATGCCGCCGCCATGCGATACACCGAGGTGCGCATGGCGCGCCTCACGCATGAGCTGATGGCCGATATCGACAAGGAAACCGTCGATTTCGGGCCGAACTACGACGAAAGCGAACACGAGCCGCTGGTCCTGCCGACCCGCGTGCCGAACCTGCTCGTCAACGGTTCGGCAGGCATCGCCGTCGGCATGGCGACGAACATTCCGCCGCACAACATGACCGAAGTCATCAACGCCGTGCTCGGCCTGATCGAGGATCCCTCGCTCGGCGTCGACGAGCTGATGACCTTCATCCCCGGTCCGGATTTCCCGACCGCCGGCATCATCAACGGCTCGTCCGGCATCGTCGAGGCGTACCGCACCGGTCGTGGCCGCATTCTCGTGCGTGCCCGCACCTCGATCGAAACCGAAGCGAACGGCCGCGAGACGATCCTCGTCCACGAGCTGCCGTACCAGGTGAACAAGGCTCGCCTGATCGAGAAGATCGCCGAGCTGGTCAAGGAAAAGAAGCTCGAGGGCATCAGCGAGCTGCGCGACGAGTCCGACAAGGACGGCATGCGCGTGGTCATCGAGATCCGCCGCGATTCCATGGGCGACGTCGTGCTGAACAATCTGTTCCAGCAGACCCAGCTGCAGGTCACCTTCGGCATCAACATGGTGGCCCTGCTCGACGGCCAGCCCAAGCTGATGAACCTCAAGGACATCCTCGAGGCCTTCATTCGCCACCGCCGTGAAGTCGTTACGCGCCGCACCATCTTCGAGCTGCGCAAGGCTCGCCAGCGCGCGCACATCCTCGAAGGCCTCACGGTCGCGCTCGCCAACATCGAAGAGATGATCGAGCTGATCCGCACGTCCGCATCGTCGGCCGAGGCGCGCGAGCGCATGGTCGCCCGTCGCTGGGAGCCGGGCCTGGTCAAGGCACTGCTCGCTGCCACCGGTGCCGAGTCGTCGCGTCCGGAAGACATGGATCCGCGCGACGGTCTCAACGAGAACGGCTACCAGCTGTCCGAAGCGCAGGCCACCGAAATCCTGCAGATGCGTCTGCATCGCCTCACCGGCCTGGAGCAGGAAAAGCTCTCGGACGAGTACCGCGAAATCCTCAACACGATCCGCGCGCTCATCGAGATCCTCGAGAATCCGGCGCGCCTGCTCGAAGTCATTCGCGAAGAGCTCGAACAGATCCGCACCGACTACGGCGACGCGCGTCGCACCGAGATCCAGCACTCGCAGGAAGACCTGAACGTGCTCGACCTCATCGCGCCGGAAGACGTGGTGGTGACGCTCTCGCACACCGGTTACATCAAGCGGCAGCCGGCCAGCCTCTACCGCGCGCAGAAGCGTGGCGGCAAGGGGCGCTCGGCCTCGGCACTGAAGGATGAAGACGTCGTCCAGCAGCTGTGGGTAGTCAACACCCATGACACGCTGCTGACGTTCACCAGCACCGGTCGCGTTTACTGGCTCAAGGTGTACCAGATGCCGGAAGCCGGCCCGGGTGCGCGTGGCAAGCCGATCGTCAACCTGCTGCCGCTGGGCGAGGGCGAGAAGGTACAGGCCCTGTTGCCGGTGCGCGAGTACGATCCCACCTGCTTCGTGTTCTTCGCCACCCGCAAGGGCACGGTGAAGAAGACGCCGCTGACCGAGTTCGCGTTCCAGCTGCAGAAGGGCAAGGCCGCCATCAACCTCGACGAGGGTGACGCCCTGGTCGATGTCGCGATGACCGGCGGCGAGAGCGACATCCTGCTGTTCGCGTCGAACGGCAAGTCGGTGCGCTTCGATGAAGGCACAGTCCGTTCGATGGGTCGTACCGCTACCGGCGTGCGTGGCATGCGCCTGGCCGACGAGGCTGAAGTGGTCTCGCTCATCGTGGCGGCGGGTGAGGGCGACATCCTCACCGCGACGGCACGTGGCTTCGGCAAGCGCACGACACTCGACGAGTTCCCGAAGAAGGGCCGCGGCACGCAGGGCGTCATCGCCATCCAGTGCTCGGACCGTAACGGCAGCCTCGTCGCAGCCACCCAGGTCACCGAGACGCAGCAGCTCATGCTGATCTCCGACCAGGGCACGCTGGTCCGTACGCGCGTGTCGGAAGTCTCGCAGCTGAGCCGTAACACGCAGGGCGTGACGCTGATCAAGTTGCCCAAGGACGAGACGCTCATCGGCGTGGTTCGTCTGGAAGCCGAGGAAGAGCTGGAGATCGAAGGCGAGAGTGAGGTCATCGACGGTGACGTCGCCGCCGACCTGCCGCCGATCGAAAGCGGTCCTGTCGGTGACGAGCCGAGCGACGCGTAAGAACGAAAAACCCGCCGAAAGGCGGGTTTTTTTTGCGCTGCTGTATTTCCTATTTGTCGATGGCTTCGAGCATCGCCTCGGCGGCCGTGACGCGGAACTCGCCGGGTGCTTCCACGTGCAGCACCTTCACCACGCCGTCTTCGGCATAGATCGCGAACCGCTTGGAGCGAATGCCCATGCCGTTCTTTGTGCCGTCGAGCTCGAGGCCGAGGGCGATGGCGAACGTGGCATTGCCGTCACCCAGCATCAGCAGGTCGTCCGGCACGCCCTGTGAGATACCCCAGGCGTGCATCACGAAAGCATCGTTGACCGAGATGCAGGCGACCTTGATGCCGCGCTCGCGGAAGTCTTCCATGTGCTGGATGTAGCCGGGCAGGTGCTTGTTCGAGCAGGTGGGGGTGAAGGCACCCGGCACCGCGAACACGACGACCCTGCCCTGGCCGAGGACGTCGAGGCTGGAGACTGTCTCGAGACCGTCCTTGAACTGGGTGAGGGTGTGATCCGGAAGCTTGTCGCCAACCGCGATGGTCATGGGGTGTCCTTTGTGGGGAGAGATGTCCGAGCTTAGCGCGAACGCCACGTCTCGCCCAATCGGCACGGAAGGGGCGGCACTTGAATCCCGGCGCGTCGGTCATATGTTTGTTCCCAGACGGCCACGGGGCCGAAAAACTTCTTGGGAGTCAAACAGATGAACCAGCTTCGTCATGTGTCGTTCCGTCGTGCGCCAGTGTTTGGCAGCGACGTCCGCAATGTCTTCGAACAGCTCTTCGGCAACGAGATTGCCGCGCCGGTGGCTACCACGCAGACCGCTTGGGTACCGCGTGTGGACGTTCGTGAAGAGGACGGCCGTTTCCTGATTCTCGCCGACGTGCCGGGTGTGAACCTGGCCGATATCGAGATCCAGATGGAAAAGAACGTGCTCACGATCAAGGGCGAGCGTAAGGCATTCGCCAGCGAGACCGAGGGTAAGTTCAGCCGCGTCGAGCGCACCACGGGTGCCTTCACGCGTAGCTTCACCTTGCCGGAAAGCGCCAATGCGGAGGGCATTACGGCCTCCGGTGCGCATGGCGTGCTCGAAATCGCGATTCCGAAGAAGGCTGAAAGCGCGCCGCGCCGCATTGAGATCAACGCAGCGGGCTGATTCGCTTTAAGCTTGTAAACTGGCCCGCGGTGGACATGCGCCACCGCGGGCATTCTGCTTTTTGTTTTCGACACAAGCCCGGGAGAGCCTGTGGAGTTCAAGGATTACTACGAAGCACTTGGGGTGAAGCCCGAAGCGACCGACGCCGAGATCAAGGCGGCGTACCGCAAGCTCGCCCGCAAATACCATCCGGACAAGAACAAGGAGCCGGGTGCGGAAGAAAAATTCAAGGCGATCAACGAGGCCAACGAGGCCCTGAAGGACCCCGAGAAGCGCAGGGCCTACGATCAGCTGCGCGCCGGTGGCTACCGCCAGGGCGAGCAGTTCCGCCCGCCGCCGGGCTTCGGCCAGGGCGGTGGAAGCTACGATTTCGGTGACATGGGTGGCCGCGGTGGCGGCGACTTCAGCGATTTCTTCGAGAGCCTGTTTGGCGGCGCAGGCCGCGGCAGGGGCCATCAGCAGTCCCAGGCGCGGCGCGGTCGCGATATCCAGGCGAAGATCGAAACCGACCTGCAGACCGCCTTCAATGGTGGCAAGACCCGCGTCGTGCTCAATGACGCCTCCGGTGGCGAGCGCGTCCTCGAGGTGAAGATCCCGGCCGGCATCACGCCAGGCCAGACGATCCGCCTGGGCGGGCAGGGGCATCCCGGGATGGGCGGTGGCCCGTCGGGCGATCTGTTACTGGAGATCGGTATCCGCGACGATGTGCGTTTCCGCCTGGAAGGTCGCACGGTGACGCATACCTTGCCGATCACGCCCTGGGAAGCGGCGTTGGGTGCCACGGTGCCGGTGCCGACGCTGGGCGGGCATGTGGACCTGCGTATTCCCGCGGGTTCGCAATCGGGCCGCAAGCTGCGTCTCAAGGGGCGCGGGCTGCCGGGCTCGGAGCCGGGCGACCAGATTGTCGTACTGGAGATCCGCGTGCCGGTGCCGGAGACCCACGAGGAGCAGGCGGCCTACGCGGAATTCAAGGATGCGTTTGCGGGGTTCGACCCGCGGCAGGGCTAGGTAAAACTCGTTGAAATCTACCGAGCCCACCTACATGGCGGGCTCGGTGGGAGCCGATTCATCAGCCCGGCAGGTGCTCCTTCAGGGCCTTGACCAGCTCCTCTTCCTTGATGGGCTTTACCACGTAGTCCTTGGCGCCCTGGCGCAGGCCCCAGACCTTGTCCGTGTCCTGGTCCTTGGTGGTCACCAGGATGATCGGGATGTGCTTGGTCGTCTCTTCCTTGCTGATCGTGCGCGTGGCCTGGAACCCGTTGAGGTTCGGCATGACGACGTCCATCAGGATCAGGTCGGGAATTTCGCGCTTGGCGACTTCCACGCCCTGCGCGCCGTCCTCGGCCGTGATGGCCTCATGGCCCAGTTTCTCAACGATGCGCTTGATGCCCAGCAGCTGCGACGGCGAATCGTCGACGATCAGGATACGAGCCATTCACTTTCCCCCGGGACCAGGCCCGATGTGTTGTCCTTGATGACGGACGCCTTCCAGGCGGCCGTCTCGAATACTGCGGTGACG
This sequence comes from Luteibacter sp. P1_D3, assembly GCF_056406135.1. Classification (NCBI taxonomy): domain Bacteria; kingdom Pseudomonadati; phylum Pseudomonadota; class Gammaproteobacteria; order Lysobacterales; family Rhodanobacteraceae; genus Luteibacter; species Luteibacter sp. P1_D3. The sequence goes on from NZ_JBFUAT010000022.1 coordinate 84,276, forward strand.
TAAATACGTCGCGCGTTGCGCCTCTGGCGTGCGCTCATTCTACCGGCCGGCGCGCTTGTATCAATGGTGCAACGGTCGAAACCTGTTTTGACAGGGGTTTGAGGCACCGGTCCAAGCTGCCGGTCGACGGAAAAGGCCCATCTTATCGGCGATCAGACGGCGTCCGAGGTGATCCACTTCGGCGTGTACGACGACTCGTAATGCTTCATCCAGTCGAACAGGGCGTCGATGCTGGCGCCAAACCAGACCTGGTCGCGCTGGTTCTTCTTGACGAAGCCCTCGGCCACCATGTGGTCCATGCTGGCAGCCAGGCCGGCGTAGAAGCCGCGTATGTCGAGGAAGGCGCAGGGGTAGCTGTGCAAGCCGAGCTGAGCCCAGGTGAGCATCTCGAACATCTCGTCCATGGTGCCGAAGCCGCCGGGCAGGGCGACGAAGGCGTCGGACAGTTCGTACATCCGGGTCTTGCGCTCGTGCATGGTCTCGACCACCTGGAGTTCGGAGAGGCCGACGTGGGCGACTTCCTTCTCGACCAACTGGCGCGGAATCACGCCGATGACCCGGCCGCCGGCGGCCAGGACGGCGTCCGCGACCGTGCCCATCAGGCCGACCTTGCCACCGCCGTAGACCAGGGCAATGCCCTCCTGCGCGAGGCGCGTGCCGAAGGCCTTCGCCGCGTCCGTGTATTCCGCGTTACCGCCGCTGCTGGAACCGCAGTAGACGCAGAGGGATGTGATGTCGCGCATAGGGAGTCTCCGATGTGTTTATAGGACGGCACGGCACAAACCATGCCGTCCTATAAAGACATCCGGCATGGATAGCTCTCGCTCGGTAGGAGCCGATTCATCGGCGATCCCTAACGGTGTCGCGAGTACCCATCGCCGATAAATCGGCTCCTACCAAGCAAGGGACCTGAAACGATAAAGCCCGCCCATGCTAAGGGCATGGACGGGCTTCGGGTCACACAGGGGCGATCAGTTGCCCTTGTGGATGGCGCGCTTGTCGACCGACAGGGCGGCTTCGTGCACGACTTCCGACAGGGCCGGGTGAGCGTGGACGATGCGGGCGAGATCTTCCGACGAGCCCTTGAACTCCATCGCCACGACGCACTCGTGGATCAGCTCGGAGACGACCGGGCCGACCATGTGCACGCCGAGGATGCGATCGGTTTCCGCGTGGGCGATCATCTTGACCTGGCCGATGCCTTCGTTCATCGCCACGGCGCGGCCGTTGGCAGCGAACGGGAAGGCGCCGGTCTTGTACGGGATGCCTTCTTCCTTGAGCTGCTCTTCCGTCTTGCCGACCCAGGCGATCTCCGGCTCGGTGTAGATGACCCAGGGCACGGTGTCGAGGTTGATGTGGCCCGGCTTGCCGGCGATGAGCTCGGCCACCATGACGCCTTCCTCGGAACCCTTGTGCGCAAGCATCGGGCCGCGCACGGCATCGCCGATCGCCCAGACGCCATCAACGCCGGTGTGGTTGTGCTCGTCGACCACGATGCGGCCGCGCTCGTCGAGCTTCACGCCGGTGTCGTCGGCCAGCAGGCCGGCGGTATAGGCACGGCGGCCGACCGCGACCAGCAGCTTGTCGACGACGAGCGACTGAGCGGCGCCGTCCTTGTCGGTGTAGCTGACATGGACTTCGTCACCCTTGACCTCGGCAGCGGTCACCTTGGCATTGACCTTGATGTCCAGGCCCTGCTTGGCGAATTCGCGGGCGGCCATCTTGGCGATGTCCTGGTCGGCGACGGCGAGGAACTTCGGCAGCGCTTCCAGCACGGTCACGTCGGAACCCAGGCGCTTCCACACGCTGCCGAGCTCGAGGCCGATCACGCCGGCGCCGATCACGCCCATGCGCTTGGGCACGGCGGTGAGGTCGAGCGCGCCGGTGTTGTCGATGATGTGCGTGTTGTCGAACTTCGCGAACGGCAGCTCGATGGGCACCGAGCCCGAGGCGAGGATGACGTTGGTGGCGGAGATCGTCTGGACGGCGCCGTCGTTGCCGGTGATTTCGACCTGGTTGCCCTTGAGGAGCTTGCCCTTGCCGAAGAACGAGGTGACCTTGTTCGCCTTGAACAGCATGGTCACGCCGCCGGTGAACTGCTTGACGATCTTGTCCTTGCGGCCGATGAATGTGCCGATGTCGATCTGCGGATTCTCGGCGGTGATGCCGTGATCCTTGAAGTTGTGCGTCAGGTTGTGGAACTGCTTGGACGAATCCAGCAGGGCCTTCGACGGGATGCAACCGACGTTCAGGCAGGTACCGCCGAGGGCGGCCTTGCCGTCCTTGCCGACGAAGGCGTCGACCACGGCGGTCTTGAGGCCCAGCTGCGCGGCGCGGATCGCGGCCACATAGCCCGCGGGGCCCGCACCGATGACGATGACGTCGAACTTGTCGCTCATTGCTTTGCTCCGGATGTCACTGCGGTATCTGCTACCGCCCAATATGGGGTCGGAACATGAAAACGGGAGTCTTTCGACTCCCGCCTTCACATTTGACGTTTAGCCGACCATCAAAGGCCGAGCAGCATCCGCTGCGGGTTTTCCAGCTGGTTCTTGATGTCGACCAGGAAGAGCACGGCGTCCTTGCCATCGATGATGCGATGGTCGTACGACAGCGCGATGTACATCATCGGGGCGGCGATCACCTGGCCGTTCTCGACGATCGGGCGCTCCTTGATCGTGTGCATGCCGAGGATGGCGCTCTGCGGCGGGTTCACGATCGGGGTGGAGAGCAGCGAACCGAAGGTGCCGCCGTTGGTGATCGTGAAGGTGCCGCCCTGGAGGTCGTCCAGGCCGAGCTTGCCGTCGCGGGCCTTCTTGGCGTAACCGATGATGCCCTTCTCGACATCGGCGAAGGACATGTCCTGCACGTCGCGGAGGACCGGCGTAACCAGACCCTTCTCGGTCGACACGGCGATCGAGATGTCCTGGTAGCCGTGATAGATGATGTCCGAACCGTCCACCGAGGCGTTGATCACCGGGTAGCGCTTGAGCGCTTCGGTGGCCGCCTTGACGAAGAAGCTCATGAAGCCGAGCTTGACGCCGTTGGCCTTCTCGAACTGCTCGCCCAGGGCCTTGCGCAGCTTGACGACCTCGGCGAGGTTCACTTCGTTGAACGAGGTGAGCATCGCGATCGAATTCTTCGACTGCATCAGGCGCTCGGCGATGCGCGTACGGATACGCGTCATGGCCACGCGCTCTTCCGGACGGCTGCCCGGGGTCGGCTTGGCGGCGGGAGCGGCGGTGCCACCCTTGCCGGCGTTGACCAGGTCTTCCTTGGTGACGCGGCCGTCGCGGCCGGTGCCGGCGACCTTGGAGGGGTCGATGTTGTCTTCGACGGCGACGCGGCGGCCGGCCGGGGAGAGCTCGTCGACGCCCTTCGGCGCGGCGGCTTCGGACTTCTCGGCCTTCGGGGCCTCAGCGGCGGCAGCAGCCGGCGCCGGGGCGGGCGCGGCAGCGGCGGCGCCTTCCTCGATCACGGCGATGACCTGGCTGCTGGTGACCGTCGAGCCTTCCTCGAACTTGATTTCCTTCAGCACGCCGTCGACCGGCGAGGGCACTTCGAGCACGACCTTGTCGGTCTCGAGGTCCAGCAGGTTCTCGTCACGCTTGACCGCATCACCGGCCTTCTTGTGCCAGGTGGCGATGAGCGCGTCCGAGACCGACTCGGGCAGGACCGGGACTTTGACTTCGATGGACATGCTTGCCTTACTCCGCTGCGTGATCGGTGCCGACTGGCGCGACGAGTGCTTGCTCGACGAGCGCCGTCTGTTCGGCGATATAGGTGTTGAGATGGCCCGGAGCCGGCGACGGCGAACGCGAGCGTCCTGCGTAGGACAGGCTCTGCTTCGAACCGATGCAGGCCTGAAGGTGGTGACGGATCTGGAACCAGGCGCCCTGGTTCATCGGTTCTTCCTGGGCCCAGACCACTTCCTTGGCGGAAGCGAACTTTTCCAGTTCGGCCGAGACTTCCGGACGCGGGAACGGATAGAGCTGCTCGACGCGCACGATGGCGACGTCGGTCAGGCCGCGCTTGTCGGCGTCTTCGAGGAGGTCGTAGTAGACCTTGCCCGAGCACAGCACGACGCGCTTGACCTTCTTTGCCGGCAGATCGCGGTGTTCGCCGATCACCAGCTGGAACTTGCCATTGGCCAGTTCATCGAGGGACGACACGGCCAGCTTGTGGCGGAGCAGGGACTTCGGTGTCATCACGATCAGCGGCTTGCGCACCGGGCGCACCTGCTGGCGGCGGATCATGTGGAACGCCTGGGCCGGGGTGGTCGGCACGCAGACCTGCATGTTGTCGAGCGCACACAGCTGGAGGAAGCGCTCCAGACGAGCGGAGGAGTGCTCCGGGCCCGCGCCTTCCTGGCCGTGCGGCAGCAGCAGCGTGAGGCCGCAGAGGCGATCCCACTTGGCTTCGCCCGAGCTGATGAACTGGTCGATCACGACCTGGGCGCCGTTGGCGAAATCGCCGAACTGGCCTTCCCAGATGGTGAGCTGGTCCGGCGAGGTGGTCGCTTCGCCGTATTCGAAGGCCATGACGGCTTCTTCGGACAGCAGCGAGTCGATCACGTCGACGCGGGCGTCGGCGCGCACCTTGGACAGCGGCATGTAGGTGTTGTCGCTGGACTGGTCGTGGAGCACGGCGTGGCGGTGGAAGAACGTGCCGCGGCCGGCGTCCTGACCGACGATGCGCAGGTCGTTGCCTTCGGCGATGAGCGTGCCGTAGGCCAGGTTTTCGGCGAAGCCCCAGTCACCCGGGAGCTCGCCGGCGGCCATCTTGCGGCGGTCGTCGTAGATCTTGGCGACGCGCGCGTGCAGCGTGACGTCGGCCGGGATGGTCAGGAGGACATCGGAGACCTTGGCCAGCTGCTCGCGCGGCACACCGGTGTTCGCTTCCATCGCCAGGTTGGTCTTCTGGAAGCGGGTCCAGTCGACCGGGATGTCGCGGGTCGGGTTCGGATCGATCGCGATCAGCGGCTCGCCCTTTTCGAGGCGGGCACGATACTCGTCGAGCATCTTCTGGCCGTCGTCCGCGGCGATGTCCGAGGACTTCACCAGCGCCTGCGCGAAGAGGTCGCGCGTGGTCGGACGCTTGCGGATGACCTGGTACATGAGCGGCTGGGTCGCTGCCGGCTCGTCGGCCTCGTTGTGGCCGTGACGGCGGTAGCAGACGAGGTCGATGACCACGTCCTTCTTGAACTGCTTGCGGAACTCGTAAGCCAGGCGGGTGACCTGGATCACGGCTTCCGGATCGTCGCCGTTCACGTGGAAGACCGGCGCGTTGACCATCTTGGAGAGGTCGGTGCAGTACAGCGTGGAACGGGCGTCTTCGCGCTTGGACGTGGTGAAGCCGACCTGGTTGTTGATCACGATGTGCAGCGTGCCGCCGATGGCGAAGCCACGGGCCTGCGACATCTGCATCAGTTCCATGTTGACGCCCTGGCCTGCGAAGGCGGCGTCGCCGTGGATGATCAGGGCCATCGACTTTTCGCGGGCGGTGTCGCGGCGGCGCGACTGGCGCGCGTGCACGGAGCCGGCGACCACGGGGTTGACGATTTCCAGGTGCGACGGGTTGAACGCCAGCGCCACGTGGACACCACCGTTCGGCGTCTTCACGTCGGCGGAGAAGCCCAGGTGGTACTTCACGTCGCCCGTATGCATCGGGCTGTCGTCATGCTCGAACTTGCCTTCGAACTCGTTGAAAAGCTGCGAGGGCGCCTTGCCGAGGATGTTGACCAGGACGTTGAGGCGGCCGCGGTGGGCCATGCCGATGATGACTTCCTTGACGCCGTTGTCGCCGGCGGCACGGACGATGTCATCGACCATCGGGATCATGCTTTCGCCGCCTTCGAGCGAGAAGCGCTTCTGGCCGACGTACTTGGTGTGGAGGAAGCGTTCCAGGCCTTCGGCGGCCGTGAGGGCCTCGAGCACGCGGACTTTCTCGGCCTTCTGCAGGCCCGGCGAACCGGCGGCCTTTTCCAGGCGCGAGTAGATCCACGAGCGCTGCTCGTAGTCGGAGATGTACATGAACTCGGCGCCGACGGTGCCGGTGTAGATCTGCTTGAGCTTGGCGAGGAGGTCGCGCAGCGGCATGCGCTGGCCGCCACCGGCGAAGGTGCCGGCGTCGAACTCCGTACCGAGATCGGCGTCGGAGAGGCCGTGGAAGGCCAGGCCGAGGTCGGGGGTGTCGATATCCGGGACGGTCAGGCCGAGTGGATCGAGCTGCGCTGCGATGTGGCCGCGCGAGCGGTAGGCCGTGACCAGGCGGAGCACGCCGGCCTGTTTCTGCGCGTAGGCGTTGTCGGCGGAGCCGGCAGCGGGAGCCGCGGCGGCCGTGCGGCGCTGTTTCTGCGCGGCTTCGATACGAGCAATGGCACCGGAATGGGCGACATCGCCGGCCTCGCGACCCTTGAAGGATTTGAAATAGGTATCCCACTCGCCCGGAACAGAGGCGGGATCGGCTAGCCATGCTTCGTAGACTTGCTCTACGTAGTCGGCGTTACCGCCGGCGAGCTGGGAGGATTCGGAAAACTCGCGGATCAGGTTTGCGCTCACGTCACCACCGGCACACACGAAAAGGACGGGCTGCCGCTGGACTCGTGGGGACGCGCCGCGGCATAAGAATCCGTTAAGTATAGCTCCGTGGTGCTGCGACGCGCCAACCCGGATTCACGTTTCGTATGCCGTTCAGATCCCGAGTGGTCTTATCTGCCACGCCGGCTCCGCCCGCTCCCAGACTTCGTCGAAATACGCCATCAGGCGAGAGGTCTCACCCGGGGCGTCGAGGTCGCCACGCGCCTCGTAGCGGTTGGCGACGGGCCTGAACAGATACCCACGGGCAGTATCGGCGACGAAGGCCGAGGCATAGTCGAGGTGGGTCTCATCCACCGGCACACGGATCGACACGGCGGTCGGCAGGCGCTGGGCGAGGGCGATCAGCCGGTGCCCCTCCCGGTGGGCCTGTTCGGCGTCGTGGGTGAGAATGCGGACCTGGGCCTGCCGACCGCTGGTGGCCAGGCGGCGCAGCTCGGTGAGAATCGCCTCACTGTCGAGGATGCCCGGCTCCATGCGGGGCAAATACATCGCGGTGCGGTAACGCGCCTGGGTCAGCAAGCGGACATGGGCAACCTCGAGACCGGCACGGTCCTCGACAGTCAGCACCGTGTCCGCTGTGCCGGTCACCGACGGCGCCCCTTGCGGACGATCAGCTGGCCCTCGTTGACCAGGGCGAGCAGCACCTCGCGTTCGGCCGCCTTCACCTTACCGTCGAGCCGGAACTCGCGTTCGGCTGACAGTCGCTCGGCGAGGTCGAGCGAGCAGGGGTAGGCGTGACCACTCACATAAAGCGTGGCGTCCTTCTTGCCGCGGACCCAGGCCAGGCGGGCGAACGGGTGTCGGACGAGGGCGGCACCGCCGTCGAGCGCCTTGTCCAGCGCAGCAGCCGTGCTCGGCTTGGGCGGCGCGGCGGGTACCTGGGCGTTCCGATAGCGGGTGATGAATCGGCCGAACCAGTCGGCCAGCAGGTCGCGGTCGAGCGCCGCCGCGAAGGGCAGGGCCTGGCGCAGGCGATTCAGGGCGGCCGTATCGATCTCGCCGACCCGCTTGGCGGGAACGAGGTCGGGATCGGTGTAGCGAAGCTCGTCGGGCATACGCTCGGCGAGGAAGTCCGCGAGGTCGCCGGTGAGTTCCGCCTGCGACGGCGCGCGCATGCCGACCGAGAGCGTCATGCAGTCGCCGAGGGCAACGCCGTCGTGGGGCACGCCCGGCGGCAGGTAAAGCATATCGCCCGGTTCGAGCAGCCACTCGTGGGTCGGCAGGAATTCCTTGAGCTGCTTCAGTTCGACATCGGTACGGAAGTCGAGCGGGGCGTCCGGGTCGTCGCTGATCGCCCAATGGCGCTGGCCGATGCCCTGGAGCAGGAAGACGTCGTACTGGTCGACATGCGCGCCGACGCCGCCGCCGTCCTCGGCGTAGGAGATCATCACGTCGTCCACCCGCCAGCTCGGCAGGAAGGAAAAATGCTCCAGCAGGCCGGCCACGTCGGCGTCCCACTTGTCGACGTCCTGGACCAGCAGGGTCCAGTCGCGCTTGGGCGTCTTGCCGAATTCGGCCTCGTCGAAGGGGCCGCTCTTGACCGTCCAGCGGTCGCGCTTCTCGTCATGAATGATGAGGCGGGCGAGCACGCCCTCTTCGCAGGCCAGGCCGGCGAGGTCGTTGGGCTGGATCGGCGGCTGGAAGTCCGGGAAGGCGTTGCGGATGAGCAACGGACGCTTCTGCCAGTAATTGCGCAGGAACTGCGTCGCGCTCATGCCGAGCGGCTGGCTGGCGCTGCCGCGCACTTCGATCGGGAGGGTCTTGCGGGTGGGGGTCTGGATGGCCATGGGCGGCATTGTAGCCGCGTTATGGCTCATGTCTCAGGGGTGCGCTGTCCGTGAGCGAAGGCGCTGGATCGTCGGCTGGCAACGGTCGATGACGAGCTGGCGGAACCAGGGCATTTCCGCATCGCGCAGGGGCGTGAGGTCGGGGTCGGTCATCAGGCCCATGCAGATCTGGTCGTCGATGCGACCGGCGTCGGCAAGACCCTGCAGCTCTTTGTGAGCGGCCGGCAGGTCGCCGAGCAGAATCCGGTCGATGGCGATGTTGTAGGGGGCGAGGGGGTCGGTTGCGCGGTTCGCGTCGAACGCGTCGATGCTTTCCTCGATGGCCTTGTGCCACTCGGGGCTGCCCTTCGGCGCGCGCTTGGCGATTTCGCCCAGTGCAATGCCATAAGGCTCCATGAGCTCGGATTTATCCGTCGCTTTCGCGATGCCGGCGCGCGCCGTCTGGAGTGCCTTGGCGAGCATGGCATCGACGTCGGCCGGCTCCACTGCCGCTTTTGCGGCGGTGAGGTACCAATGTGCGGGGAAGTAATAGCCCATGCCGCGTGCGATGTTCTTGGGGTCTTTCGCGTGCGCTTCATTGGCGATGTATTCGGCAATGAGTGCGTCGGCCCTGCTCAGGCGTTCACCTTTCATTGCCGGGTCGCTTGTCACAGCAAGGATGAGGAGTGCCTTCGCTTCGCTTCCCCGCGCCATGTTGATCCAGTTGGATGTCGACGGCTCGTTCTTCAGGAAAAACTCCGCGCCTTGCGCGGCGTTCTCCAGCATCGCTGTCTTGCAAGCAGGCTCGTGAGTGAACTCGGTCCACTGCACCTGCGCGTCGAACGCCATGTATATCCGCCAGTCTTCCGGTGCCTCGATACCCTTCAACTCGGTGAGGTAATTCAGCGGCAGACTCGGAATCGGATGGCAAACCGTATGTAGCTTGTCGAGTTGGCCGGAGGCCAGGTCCTGGATCGCGCTGGCATGTGCAAGCGAGGGCAGCAGGAGGACGGCAAATGCGAGTGCGCGAACGAACATGGTCGACTTCCCTGTACGTGACTATCCCGCCTTTGCGGCGGTACCTGAACCGTGGAAGCCCGCTCGACGACGGCGCGCCTTCCCCCGAGGGTCGGCATCATATCGTCCCGGTGTGCTCCTCGCCAGGCGTAACGCGCACAACACGTTTCATCGCTCCTTGATGCAACCGCGCGTACGTTGTAACGACATAACGCGCCGTCGTTATCTCCGGAGTCACCCATGAAACGCCTTCTTCTGATCGTCGTGCTTCTTTCGTCTGTTGTGTCCCTCAGCGGTTGTCTCATTCGCGATCACCGCGATGGCGGACCCGGTCGCTACAACAACGGCCCCGATCACCATTGCGACGATCGTGACCATCACGACAACAACTGCAACGATCGCGACCACCACTGAAGCCTGCAGATACGAAAAAGCCCGGCATCTGCATGCCGGGCTTTTTTGTGCACGATGTTTTCGCGCGATCAGATGGCTTTGGCGAGCTTGTCCGCAAGACCGATGTACGAGGCCGGCGTCAGCTCCGCCAGCGCCTGCTTCGCATCGGCAGGCAGGTCGAGCGTAGCGATAAACGCGCGCATCGAGTCCTTCGTGATGCCCTGGCCACGCGTGAGTGCCTTAAGCTGCTCATACGGTTCCGGCAGGCCGAAACGACGCATGACGGTCTGCACGGCTTCGGCGAGGACTTCCCAGCTATTGTCGAGGTCGGCGGCGACGCGGTCGGCGTTGACGTTGAGCTTGCCCAGGCCCTTGAGCAGCGATTCGATCGCGACCAGCGAGTGGCCGTAGGCCGTGCCCAGCGCGCGTAGCACGGTGGAGTCGGTGAGATCGCGCTGCCAGCGGCTGATCGGAAGTTTCTCGGCGAAGTGGCCGAGCAGGGCGTTGGCAAGGCCGAAGTTGCCCTCGGCGTTCTCGAAGTCGATCGGGTTCACCTTGTGCGGCATCGTCGACGAACCGACTTCGCCCGCCTTCAGTGCCTGGCGGAAGTAGCCGAGCGAGATGTAACCCCAGATGTCGCGCGCGAGGTCGATCAGGATGATGTTGATCCGGCGCAGCACGTCGGCGAACTCGGCGATGCCGTCGTGCGGTTCGATCTGCGTGGTGTACGGGTTGAACGTGAGGCCGAGGCCGTCGACGAAGTTCGAGGCAAGCGCTGGCCAGTCGACCGCCGGATAGGCGATGACGTGCGCGTTGTAGTTACCGACGGCACCGTTGATCTTGCCGGGAATCTCGATGGCGACGAGCTGGCGACGCTGGCGCTCGAGACGCGCGACGACGTTGGCGATTTCCTTGCCCATCGTGGTCGGCGACGCGGTCTGGCCATGCGTGCGGGCGAGCAGGGAAAGGCCGGCGTGTTCGTGTGCGAGACCGCGCAGCTTGGCGATGACCTGGTCCAGCGCCGGGAGCAGCACCGACTCACGCGCATCGCGCAGCATCAGCGAGTAGGCGAGGTTGTTGATGTCTTCGCTGGTGCAGGCGAAGTGCACGAACTCCTTGGCCTGGGCGAGCGCGGGATCGTTGCCGATCTTTTCCTTGATCAGGTATTCGACCGCCTTGACGTCGTGGTTCGTCGTCGCTTCGATGGCCTTGATGCGTTCGCCGTCTTCGATCGAGAAGTCGTCGGCGATGGCGAGCAGGCGGGTCACGGCGTCGGCCGGAAAGGCCGGCAGCTCGACGATGCCCGGGTGCGCGGCCAGGGCCAGCAGCCAGTGGATTTCCACATGCACGCGGCGATGCATGAGGCCGAATTCGCTGAAGATCGGGCGCAGCGGCTCCACTTTGGAGGCGTAGCGGCCATCCAGCGGCGAGAGGGCGGTCAGCGTGGCGTGGGACATGGGGCGATCCTGGAGGCGAGGCGGGAGCAGCCGGCGATTATAAGTCATTGGGCGCAATGGGGTCCCGGCTCGACCCCCTGTAGGAGCCGATTCATCGGCGATCCCGCGGCAGCGGGCCGGTTTGGGGCWGGGGGTGGGTTGGGGCGAGCACCCTTCGCCGATGAATCGGCTCCTACAAAAGCGGAGGGATCGGCCTTACTGTAGGGGAGTCCCCCTACCGAGATCCCCGCATGAGCAAGTTCCGCACCGAACGCGACAGCATGGGCGAGTTGAAGGTACCCGCCAAAGCCCTCTATGGCGCCCAGACCCAGCGGGCGGTGGATAACTTCCCGGTCTCGGGGCTGACCCTGCCACGCGAGTTCATCCGTGCGCTGGGCCTGATCAAGTCGGCGGCGGCGGAGGCGAACGTCAAGCTCGGGCACCTCGACAAGGCCTCGGCGAAGGCCATCCGGGCTGCGGCCGAGCAGGTGGCTGCTGGCGGCGTGGACGAGCACTTCCCGATCGATGTCTTCCAGACCGGCTCGGGCACCAGTTCCAACATGAATGCGAACGAGGTCATTGCGCATCTCGCCGGTGCGGCTGGGACGACCGTGCACCCGAACGACCACGTCAACGCGGGGCAGAGTTCTAACGACGTGATCCCCACGGCCATCCTGGTCAGCGCCACACTGGCGACGACGGAGAAGCTGCTGCCGGCGCTGAAGCACCTGCGCAAGACCATCGACACGCGGGCGAAAGAGCTGAAGAAGGTGGTCAAGACCGGACGCACTCACCTGATGGACGCCATGCCGATCACCTTCGGTCAGGAACTTTCGGGCTGGTCGGCGCAGATCGCCGATGCCTCCGAACGCATCACCGATACGCTCAAGCGCACGCGCCGGCTGCCGCAGGGCGGGAGCGCGGTGGGCACCGGGATCAACGCGGATCCGAAGTTCGGCCCGGCGGTTGCCGCGGAGCTGTCGAAGCTTACRGGCGTGAAATTCGAATCCTCGGAAAACTACTTTGCGGGCATGGCCGCGCAGGATGCGCCAGTGGAACTCTCGGGTCAGCTTCGCGCGCTGGCTGTCGCGGTCATGAAGATCGCCAACGACCTGCGCTGGATGAATTCCGGTCCGCTGGCGGGCCTGGGTGAAATCGAGCTGCCAGCCTTGCAGCCGGGTTCGTCGATCATGCCGGGCAAGGTCAATCCGGTGATTCCGGAAGCCGCCGCGATGGTCGCTGCACAGGTTATCGGCAACGACGCGACGATTGCCGTCGGTGGTCTGTCGGGCAACTTCCAGCTCAACGTCATGCTGCCGGTGATCGCGTACAACCTGCTGCAGTCGATCGAGATCCTTGCCAATGTCATGGTGTTGCTGGCCGACAAGGCCATTGCCGGCTTCAAGGTCAACGAAGAGCACATCCGCGAAGCGCTCGACAAGAATCCGATTCTGGTAACCGCGCTCAATCCGGTCATCGGCTACGAGAAGGGCGCCGCCACGGCCAAGCAGGCCTACAAGGAAAAGCGCCCGATCATGGATGTCGCCCTCGAGACGACAGGGCTGTCCAAGGCCGAACTCGCCAAGTTGCTCGACCCAGCGGCGCTGACCAAGGGCGGCATCCACGGGGGCGGTGGCGGCGGTGGCTGAGGTGGCCGCCTGAAGCGTCAGCGGCCGGCTCGCGGCCGTGGTATCCACAATTCCAGGACATTGGGCTGACCGCTTCCCGGCGGCAAGGCGACGGCGCGAGCCGGCTGCTTTGCCAGGGCGGGAAGCGCCGTATTGGCCCAGGCGACCAGGGCGGTGGCACACGCGGCACCCTGCGGCGCGTAGAGCACGGTCGGTGTGCGCCACTCGAACGGCGTGCGCTGGCCCGAGCGACGCGCGGTATCGCTGACGTTCTCGATGCCTGGCACCACGATGCCGAGATCGCGTACGGGTGCGAGACTCGCCATGACCTCGTCCCTCTGGCGGTCGTCGTAGATTTGCGTGTACAGCAGGAAGGCCTGTTTCGTCTGGCCGCAGGCATCGACGACGCGCTTGCGTAGCGCAACGGCGTCGACGGCGTTGACGGCAAGCGTAGGCTTTGCAGCCGGGAGGGCAGGGCTCGCCGGCAACGCGACCGGTCTGGACGGTGCCGATGCAGACACCGTCGCCGTGGTTGGCGAGGGCTCGGGCGGCGTCGGTGGCGGAGGCGGTGGCAATGCTTCGAGCATGGGCGGCGGAGGTGCCGGGGATGCCGCGGTGATCGACGCTGCTGCATTCACCGTGTTTTCCGCAGCGTCTCGCCAGCGGTCATAGTTACGCATCGCGGCCGTCCATTCGCTGAGCGGTACCGTGCCCAGGGTGTTTACCAGGCCAGCCTGCTGCTGGCATTCGGACCAGAGCTCGCTTTCCTCCGTCGTGGTCTGGGCGGTGCGGTCGCAAATCGACTGCACGGTAGCCCAGAGGTTCTGCATCAGGTCGCGTTGACTGGAAGTCAGCGTACGACCCTGCAAGTCGTTGGTCAGGATGACGAGGCGACCGTTGATTTCGTTGTTGTAGGGAGCGCCGTGAAGGTCGGCGGCCGATACCGACGTCATGACCGCTGTTGTCTCCTGGCTGATCCGCCGCGCCTCCGCCGCGCTCGCGGCCTGCGCTTGCGCCAGTTGCTCGCTGTGGGCATCCCAGGCTTGCCAACCCGCGAGCAATCCGGTCAGCAACGCGCCGACACCGATGGACGTCCCCACGGTGGTGGCGATGCGTTGTGCGCGGCTGGGTACCGTCACCGGTGCGGACAACTGGCCGGCATCGGTGCCGATGATCGGCGTCAGCCACGCCCACTCGTACACGGACGCGAGCAGGTCGGCGTTCACCGGCGTGCCGAGCAAGACGCCCAATTCACAGTAACTTTCCCACTGCGCCTCGCTGAAGAACTGGTTCGCGGTGCTCTGCTGCGGAAAGGTCGCATCGCGATCGGCATAGCCAGCGACGTCGAGCGGCATGTCCGGGGGCAGGTGGGGCTTGACGATCAGCAGGCAGCCGCGCTTGCCGCTGGCGTACGAAACGCGGGCCAACAGGAGGCTCGCGTTTCCGGGAGTCGGAGCGACCGTGGAGGGCGTGCCGAAACGCGACGCCAGCGCACCGGCGGCGTGGCCAAGTGCGCCGGGGTCGATGAATTCGATGGCCGCGTCGTAGTCGATACGCGCCTTGCGGATCAGGTTCTCGACATCGGCGAACAGGTAGTCGGGATCGGCACCGCAGTCGGCCAGCACGATGGTCTGCAGCTCCCGCTTGAGCAGCGCATAGACACCGGTGTTGTCAAAATGGCCACCGTCGGACAGGTACCACTGCGGGCTACCAAGTCCCGGAAAGCGCGCGAACATCTCGCGCAGCAACGACGTGTACTTGGCGACGATGGCGGGCTTCTCCGCGCGACTGTCGGCGAGGTTCTCCTGCCAGTAACCGAGACGCAGGCCACTGAGGAACGACAACGCCGCCACGCCAGGACGGGTCAATGAACCCATGCCCGAGCCCAGGGCAGCACCGGAGATGGCGATCCACTCCGCCAACGTGGTCCCCGCGAGACTGGTCTGCGAACCGGCGACGGGCCCATGCGTGCCGGTTTCGACACCTAGTGCGCTCACGGTGAGGGCGACGCCCTTGCGGTCGGCGTTGTACGTGTCGGTGCGATCGTCGACAGTCTGGTTGACGCAGCAATTGACCAGATGGATCGGACCGCCGTGACGGTGAGGCGCATAGTCGGTCATGCATGGGTCGTCGCCATCCAGGAGACGGGTGACCTTGACGATCGCACCGCTCACTGTCCGGTTGTTGGCCGAGACGACGCTGACTGGAAACCGGGGATGCGCCGCACCCGGCGTCGCTGCTGTGTTGCCGACCGAGACGTAGGCGCGTGCGATGCGCGAACGATAGAAGTAGTGCAGCGACGATTCATTGAGTTGGGCCAGCGAACGACCATTGAAGAGCAGGTAAAGCACGCCGACGAGCGCGACACCGCTCCAGCGCAGGTAGGAACCGATGGAGCTTTCGCCGGGTGCCAGGCCTTCGAACGGAAAAACCAGGGTCTGGAAGATCGTTGTCCAGAACAAGGCCAGCGCGACGATGAGGACCAGGCCAAGCACATTGGCAATGGCGGCCCATGGCAGTTTTGCCATGCTGCCCTTGCTGGCCCCCTGAAGCGCGGGCAGGACGAGGCGCACGATGCCGATCAACACCGTCGTGATACCCACGCCGGTGGCCATGCTGCCTCCCGCGGGGCCGAAGAATGTCCGGGCGTTCAGCCATTCGCGCAGGTACCAGCTCGCCATGTCGAGGAGCCCCAGGGCGAAGATCAGGGCGCCTGCCCTGAGGCTACGGGCGAGACCCGCCGTATAGCGCACGCGGTCCTGCGCACGGGCGTGGCGAAGGCCGGTGATCCGTGAGCAGATCCACGCGAGCGGTGTCGGTAGCAAGGCGATGGCGCCCAGCCCAAGCAAGGTGGTTTCGAGGGACGCGGCAGCCGAGACCGCATGCATCGCCAGCGCGACGCCGATGACGCCCGCCAGGAGTGCGGTGGCGAAGCCGCCCCAGGTCGCTCGTCCCAGGAACCAGTAGCCATAGCAGATGACCAGTCCGGTTGCCGCGGGCACGGGTAGCAACCACCACCACACGCTCATCGCCACGGGCATGACCCCGGTACCGGCGATCAACCACGCATAGGCGAGGTGCGGGAGGGTGACCACGCAGGTGAGCAGGGTCGCGAGCGCGGCCACTTCCACGTGAGTCGCGATGAAGCCTCGCAACTGGCTGGCCGCGGCCTGCAGCAGGTCGGCAGCGCCGGCGGGCGCGAGGAAGCGGCCGTTATTGCGCAACCACCAGAGGAAAACCGAGCCGTCCGCGGCGACACCTTTGGTCACGGCCTCGGGCGTTCCTTCGGGCGTGCCGTTGAACAGCCGACCCCATGCCGAGCCGATGTAGCCACCACCGGAGACGGTGGAAAGGTAGTCGAAGCGGTGGAGCACGCCGTTCTTTGCCAGAGCCCTCAACAGGCCCAGGCAGAACGTGGCGCTGCGAATGCCGCCCCCCGAGAGCGCCAGTCCGATGTGCGGCGCGGCGGGATCGATGCCGGCGGCGGCGCGGCGGCGTGCCAGCGCTTCGCGCTCGCTCTCCGCGGTTGGCTCCGCTGGCGCGGCGTCTTCGGTCGTCATGGCGAGGGTCCCCTGCCGTGGATGCGAGCTCGTGGTCCGGCTCATGCGAACCGGATCGAGGCGGCGGTCCCCTCACCGGGCGCTTCGTCGCCTTGGTTTTAGACCCTGCGTCGCGCTTGTGCAATACAGCGGAAAGGGTATTCCTGTGCGCTGGCGCACGTTTATGCCGGGGCGTTGCGTTTACATGGAGGGCCTGGGCATGACACAGGTGCCAGGGGGCATCGTTCGGCCGGCTTCGCCGCTGAATTCGGGATGGTCGAACGGGATGTCGTTCTCCCAATACCAGGGAAAGCAGGTCTCGCCGATCGTCGCCTCGAGCAGGTAAGCGAAGATGCCTTCGCCGTTGGAGCTGTTGCTCATCAGCAGGATGCAGGTGCGCGAGTCCATCTGGCAGACCGCGAGGTTGTTGGTGCCGTCGTCGTGCCCCGATTTGAAAAACACGGGCCCGTGATCCGACTGGTAGCGGCCCATGCCCAGCCCGTAGGCGAGCCGGATGCGGTCGTTCGCCGTCGTGTCCGGGGAGCCGATGGTCGGGAACTGTTGCAGCGAATGGATCGACACCTGGGGCGTGAGCCACGTTCGATACGTTGAAGGGCTGAGGCCGTCGCCACGAACCATCGCCGCCAGCAACTGCGCGTAGTCATGCGGTGTGGTGTCCATCGACCCTGCGGCGCGAACGGATTCGCGATGCTTGTGCCCGAGCGCCTTGCCATGCTCGTCGTAGCCGATGGCGACATTGCTGGCGAAGTCGTCGCGCCAGGTCATGCCGGTACGACTCATGCCGAAAGGCGTGAACAGACGCTCGCGCATCAACGTGTCCACATCGATGCCCTTGCCATGCTCGATGACGAACTGCAGCAGGTTGATGCCTTCACCGGAGTACGCGTAGCGTGTGCCCGGATCGAAATAGAAGGCCAGCTTGCCGTTGGGATCGTAATCCTTGCCCGGCTGCCAGAAACGAAAGTTGGCGAAGCCCGAACGATGGCTGAGCAGGATCGCCGGCGTCAGCGCTCTCCAGCGGTTGTCGCCTGCCAGGTCGGCGTATTTCTCGTAGGTCGGAAGCGGCTTGGGCAGGTCGTTGGCGATGCTGGCGTCGAGGTCGAGACGGTGCTCGTCGACCAGTCCCATCACTGCGTACGAGAAAGCCATCTTGGTGATGGACGCGGCGTACATGACGGTGTCGGTCTGCAGGGGAAGGTGCTGCGCTGTGTCGCGTTCGCCGTAGGCACGCAGATAGACGACCTTGCCGTCTTCGATGATGGCGATAGCGAGACCGGGAACGTTCGCCGCTTTCATGAGTTCGACGACGCGGTGGTCGAGTGCGTCGCCGCGCAGCGGCTTCGGTGTGTCGCGAGCGACCGGTCGCGTGGCGCAACCGGCGAGGAGCAGGGCGAGCGGGACGAAAAGGAACCAAGGCGGACGGACCATGACCAACCTCCGTGATCGAGCGGATGGATTCGTGATGTCGTAACCCCTGAATGGAAGACGGCCCCCGCAGGGGCCGTCGATCCATCGTTTCAGCTGTCGTCCCGCCAGCGCCGGAACCAGATGGCGCCGGCGATCATCGCCGCACCGGCCGCCGCACCAATCCAGAGCGAGGGGCTTGCCAGGGCGCTGTAGTGGTAAGCGAGGTCGAGGCTGTCGAGCAACGCCGCCGGGTCGTTGTGACCGGGCATCACGATCGGCGAGGCATTGCCGACCCAGCCGCCCGGGACCAGCCCGCCGAGCATCCTGCCCACCACGTTGCGCCAGTACCAGTTGCTCGACATATCGATCGAGCCCATCAGACCAAACCAGGAGACGATGACGCCCGATCCGACCGGCAGCGCGATAGCCCAGAGGAACGGTTTGCTCCTGGACCATGCCGAGCAGAGCAGCAGCCAACCCAGCGTAGGCAATGCCCAGACCGCATACAACGGGATCAGCAGGATCAGGTTCAGCACGACGCGGAAGGGGTGTGCCTCCATCATCAGGGCCCACAGGCCGATTCCGTGAACGCTCGCAGCGATGGCCATGAGGATCATCATTGCCAACCCGACGATCACGCCCACGACGATAGCGATGACCGGGGCTACGATGGCCGCGCTGGCAAGCTTCGACAGGACGGTCGAGGTATCGGACAGTGGCAGCGACTTCCAGAACAGGATGCTGCGGTCGCGACGATCGTCGTACAGCGCACCCAGGCAGTAGAAGAAGACCACGATGGCGGTAATGCCGAGGATGATCGCTGCGACCGCGTAGAGCATGATGTCGATGCCGGCGCCTGCGTTGTGCAGGTCCTGCGGGCTCATGTTGTACTGGAAGTGCATGTTGTCGCCACCGAACTTCAGTCCGCCCCAGTGCGCCTTGCCCAGGATCTCGCCGAGGATGATGCCCATCCCGTTGAGGACGAGGAAGACGATGCCGGTGATCACCGGGGCCCAGAAAAAGCCACCCTTGTGTTCCCAGAATTCGCGCTTGACCAACCAGTAGAAGGTTTTCATGCGTAGGTGCCCTTCATGGTGGCGACGAAGAGGTCGCCGATCGACGGACGTCGTACCTCRCCCAGGCGTTCCAGCTCGGGCCGGCTGACGTTGTCGAAGAGGAAAATGCTCTTGCCGAAGACCTGGCGCTCATCGAGTGGCTTCAGCTCCCTGGCGGCGTGTGCGAACTCGGCGCCGACCAGGACCTCGGCAAAGCGTTCGCCCAGGCTGTCCATGTCGGTGTCGAGCACGATCTTGCCGTCGCGGATGAACATGAGGTCGGTGAGGATGTGTTCGATCTCCTCGACCTGATGCGTGGTGACCAGGATGGTCTTTTCCTCGTCGAAGTAGTCTTCCAGAAGGCTCTGGTAGAACTGCTTGCGGTAGAGGATGTCCAGGCCCAGCGTAGGTTCGTCCAGAACCAGCAACCGGGCATCGATCGACATCACCAGGGCCAGGTGCAGCTGCACGATCATGCCCTTGGACAGCTGTTTCACCTTCTGCTGCGGCTGCAGCTTGGTGCGGGCGAGGAAGGCATCGCACTTGGCGCGGTCGAAGCGGGGGTGGGTGTTGGCGACGAAGTCGACCGCATCCTTGACCCGGATCCAGCGCGGCAGCACGGCTACGTCGGCGATGAAGCAGACCTGTTCCATGAGCTTGTCGCGATCCTTGCGTGGATCCAGGCCGAGGACGTTGAGCTGGCCCTCGAAGGTGGTCAGACCAAGGATGGCCTTGAGCGCCGTGGTCTTGCCTGCCCCATTGGGGCCGATCAGGCCGACGATGCGCCCCGATCCGATCTGGAAGCTGGCGCCATCCAGCGCCAGTGACGACTTGTAACGCTTGCTCAGGCCGGTGGCGGTAACGACCGCGGTCATGACGGATCCTCCGTGGAGCCTTGGGCTTCACGCATCAAAGTCTTGAGATCGAGGCCCATGCGCTGGAGACGGGCAAACAGTGCCGGCCATTCTTCGCGCAGGAAGCGCTCCCTTTCACTCTTCAGTAGCGCGTCGCGCGCTCCATCGATCACGAACATGCCAAGACCCCTCCGTTTCTCAACCAGTTGTTCGTCGACCAGCTCCTGGTACGCCTTGGAAACGGTCAGCGGGTTGATCTGAAAATCCCCCGCGACCTGGCGTACCGACGGCAGCGGGTCGCCTTCGTTCAAGGCGCCGTCCAGGATCATCGCCACCACGCGTTCGCGGAGCTGGCGGTAAATCGGGACGCTGTCGTTCCAGGTGATGGACATGTAGTTAATCCTTGGCCGTGCGGCGCAGTGCATTACCAAACGAATAGTAGGGCATGGCCAGCTGCGCGCCGATCAGCGCAGCGGCGCGATCTTCCGCGCTGCGCTTGATGGCGGCAGCCGCCGAGTCCAGGGTGGCCTCGCTAGCCAGGACAGCCTCGCGCACATCGGCGTCGGTGGGCCTCACCTGGATAGCGGGGAGGTCGACGACGCGGACGCCGTTGACAAAATAAGGGGCGGCGACCAGTGCAGCGGCGCGGTCATCGAAGGAGCGCAGGGCGAACACGCTGGTTCCGGCGATCAGGACAGAGGCGGTGAGTGCGATGAGGTTCGGCGCTTTCATGGTTCGACTCCGATGACTTTGCTGCAGGTCGGGCAGTGGGTTTAGAGGGAGGCGACGTTGGCGTCGGCGTCGGCGTAAACGACGACCGGGGCCAGGTCGGTGACGTGCGTGCCGTTGATCTCGGTGAGCGGGGCGGCAGCCGTGCTGGTGCTGTGGAAGCCGGCAAGGGTGGCGGTGGCGATGACGAAGGCGGCGGCGAGGGCGGCGACGTTGAGGTTGCTTTTCATGTCAGTACTCCAGTGGTGGTGTGGGTGACCGGTGTTGTAGTGAACTATAACACCAGATTTTTAGTCGTCAACCAGAATTTCGTGAAATTCCATATGACTTATGGCCTATGCCGTGCCGCGCTGTGCTGGTGGGGTGCGTCGGTGGCACTAGCTCTGATGCGGTTTGTGAGGAAAAGGTTTACCTGCGGAACCAGAGCTGTCTTCGGTAGGAGCCGATTCATCGGCGAATGGGTGCTCGCGATAACCCGGCCCGAAACGAAAACGGCCGGCCCTTGGAGGGGCCGGCCGTCAGCCGAGCGAGGTCGCGGGAGGTTTACAGCTCCGCGCGGAACTCCACGCCGATGATGCGCGGGTCGTTGACGAACGCCGTGCGGTTGTTGAAGTCGATACCGCCGGTGATCACCTTCTTGTCGGTGATGTTGCGACCGTAGAGGGCGATCTCGCGCTTGCCGAAGTCCCAGTTGTAACCGACGCGGATGCCGCCTTCGAGGAAGGGCTTGCTCTTGAACTCTTCGGAGTCGTACAGGAAGAAGTTCACTTCGCTGCGGTAGTTCCAGTCGGTGTAGACGAAGAACTCGCCGCTCTCGCCGTACGGGATGCCGTAGCGGGCCGTCCAGGTGCCGATCCACTTCGGCGCGTTKGGCAGCGAGTTACCGTTGATCAGCGCGTTGCCGTCTGCATTGAGCGGATCGAGGACCGTGCAGCCACCACCGCACGGCGCGATGGCCAGGTTCTTGTCCTTCAGCTCGGTGTGGTTATAGCTGCCACCGGCCGTCATGTAGAACTGCGGCGTCAGGTAGGCCTCGAGGTCGAACTCGGTGCCGTAGCCCTGGGTCTTCTTCGCGTTGATCAGCTGGGTCACGTTGCTTGCACCACCGACCGCGGTCAGCTGCTGGTTGTGCATGTCGTACTTGTAGATGTCGGCGTTGAAACGGACCTTGTTGTCTTCCGTGGTCGACTTGAAGCCGATTTCATACGAGGTGACCGTCTCCGGCCGTGCCGTGGAAATGCTGTTGGCGAAGGTGATGCGGCCCTGCACGCTGGGCGCGCGGAAGCCGTTGGCGACGCGTGCATACACGTTCGCATTCTTCGACAGCTGCCACGTGCCGGTGAGGTCGCCGCTCCAGCGCGAGTCGGTCGGCTTGGAGGTCAGCGGGCCGATCGGGCCGGTGAAGCCAAGGAAACGCTCCGCGCTGAAGTCACGCTTGTCGTGCGACCAGCGCGCACCGGCACGAACGTCGAACGCGTCGGTGAACTGGTAGTCGGTCGAGCCGAAGAGCGCCCAGGCCTTCGTATGCTGGCTCTGCTCGACCAGGCCATTGAGGGCGTGGTTGTTCAGCGTGTCGTACGAGTAGTTGGTGATCGCGACGTCTTCGTCGAAGTAGTACGTGCCCACCTGCCACTTCAGGCGTTCCGAGCTGTCGTTGGACAGACGGAATTCCTGGCTGATCTGGCGATCCTTCGGCAGTGCGTCGGCGGTCTCGGAATAGAAGGGCGTGGTGCGGTCGGTGCTGCTCGGGCGGGCCGGCGTCTCGGACGCGTCGTAACCACCGTCGACGTCGCCGAGGCTGTAGGTCTGCGCGCGCTCCAGGCCGGTGATCGAGGTGAAGTTGAGATCACCGAAGTGCCAGTTCAGGTGCAGGTTGCTGCCCCAGGTGAACAGGTGCTGCTTGTTGTTGCCGTCCTGCGAGACCGAGTCGCGGTCGAAGCCCTGCACGAACTGATCGCTGCCCAGGGTGATCGCATTGGCGCGGTTGACCATGGCGCTGCCGTCGAGCAGGCGGCCGTGTACGTTGATCAGCGCGTCGAAGTCGTCGGAATGCTTGTACAGGGCCTGCAGGCGAACGGCGCGGTCGTTGTAACCGCCGAGGTCGTCCTTTTTGCCCTTGTAGTCGTTGTCGATCCAGCCATCGCGATGCTGGGCGATGGCGGAGACGCGGCCCGACCAGTCGGAGCTGATCTTGCCGCCGATGGCGGCTTCGGCATTGGCCGTGCCGTACGAGCCGTAGGAAACGCGCGCGTAGCCTTCGGTTTCCTGGGTCGGCTTGCGCGATTCGAACTTGATGACGCCGGCCGGCGAGTTACGGCCGAAGAGCGTGCCCTGCGGACCGCGGAGCACTTCCACCTGCTCCAGATCGAACAGCGGGAAGCCCTTGAGGATCGGGTTCTCCTGGACAATGTCGTCGTAAACCATCGACACCGGCTGCGACGCATTGAGGTCGAAGTCGCTGTTGCCGAGGCCGCGGATATAGAAGCGCGGGAACTCGCGTCCGTACGAGGTTTCGGCATACACGCTGGGCGCGCGTGCAGCGAGCTGGAGTACGCCGTCGCCCGCCTGGCCAAAGGCCTCGAGCTTCTCGGCCGTGATCACGGTCATCGAGATGGGCACCTTCTGCAGGTCTTCCGTGCGCTTTTCAGCGGTGACGGTGACGGTCTCCAGCGTGGCCGTCTTGGCCTTCGGAGCGTTGGGCGCGGCGTCCTGTGCGAAGACCGGGCCGACGGTGAGCGCCGTGGCGATGGACAGGGCAATGACGAGACGTCGCGGCATACGACGCGAGCTAACGAGAGACATGGTGTGGTCCGCCTGGGGGGTTCCTGGGTGAGAGTGCCTCGCCAACTGCGGTCGAGCCGGTCCCCTGGCGAGGGAGCGTCTTTACGAATTATCCCTTGTGACGTGGGCATGACGGAAGTGTTGCAACGCAGAAACCTGCGTGGATTGGCGTCGCTTGCCACTGTCACCGAAGTGCAATGGAGGGCGGATAACGTGCCGGTGAATCAAGCGAGTTGGCGACGTTTAACGCCATTAAGCGACAGTATCGCCGACGTTTGAGGTTTTTCTCAACCGTTTCTATGAGTAATTTCGGAGCCAACTGACCATGAAGAGACTTCCCCTGGCCGCCGCCTTCTGGACGATGTGCGGTACCGCGGCCGCCGAGGGCGCGCCGCAAGAAGCCATCGAGCTCTACGTCGACACCGCCACCCGGCAGCTATTTGCGGAGCCGGGACCGGGCCGGCAGCGACTCGGCAAGTTCGCCCAGGTAACCGACACGCCGGCGCCGGTCGCGGCCACGACGGCGGCTCCGACGGCCGCCACCGCGTCGGCAGGCAGCACCGCGCAGCCCGCCGTGGCCGCCAGGTCGGCGTCGTCGGCCACGCCGGCGGCCAAGGCCTGGTACGACAAGATCGGCATCCGCGGCTACCTGCAGATGCGCTACAACCAGGAAGTCGGCGGGGATGCGAAGGACCTCAAATCCCCCGGCGATCGCTACATCGGGCGCGAACAGGGCTTCGGCATTCGCCGCGCGCGCGTCGTCATCAGTGGCGACGTGACCGACAAGATGTCGATCTACATCCAGCCCGACTTCGCCAGCACGCCGACGGGTTCGAGCACCGGTAACTTCGCCCAGCTGCGCGACGCGTACGCGGACCTTTGGCTGGACAAGGACAAGACCTATCGCATCCGTGCCGGCCAGTCGAAGATTCCGTACGGTTGGGAGGATCTGCAGTCCAGCCAGAACCGTCTCGCCCTCGATCGTGCGGACGCGTTGAACTCCGCCGTTCGAGACGAGCGCGATCTCGGTGTGTTCTTTTACTGGACGCCGAAGGAGATCAAGGAGCGCTACGCCTACCTGGTCAAGTCGGGCCTGAAGGGCTCGGGCGATTACGGCGTGTTCGGCGTCGGCGTGTACAACGGGCAGGGCGCCAACCGCCCCGATCGCAACGACCAGCTGCACTCGGTGATCCACTTCTCTTATCCGTTCAAGTTCGCCAACGGGCAGTACCTCGAGGTGGGTGCGGACGCGTATTCGGGTCGCTACAAGGTGACGACCGGTTCGGCGACCATCGACGGCCGGACGTTCACCCCGACGGTGGACGCACCCGTCGCCGGCTCGACGGACCGTCGCGTCGCGGCCCACGTGGTGTATTACCCGCAGCCGTTCGGGTTCCAGGCGGAGTGGACGGTGGGGCAGGGCCCGGAGCTCGATGTCGCGCGCCGCGTTGTCCGCACGCAGTCACTGCGTGGCGGCTATGCACAGGTGATGTACAAGTTCGACGGCGACTACGGCTCGCTGATGCCGTATGCGAAGTGGCAGACCTATCGCGGCGCGGCGAAGTTCGACACGAACGCACCGAAGATGCAGGTGGATGAAATCGAGGCCGGCATCGAATGGCAGCCTTCGAATGCGGTCGAGCTGGCGGTGGCGTGGGCGAACATGCGCCGTACGGATGTGAGTACGGCGCCTTATCGTCGGATCGACGGGCAGTTGCTGCGCATGCAACTCCAGGTCAACTACTGAGCAAGTCGGGTAGGAGCCGATTTATCGGCGATGGTGCTCGCGACACCCTGGCCCGCTGCCGCGGGATCGCCGATGAATCGGCTCCTACACGAGCTGTCGTGCGGAGTTATTTTTTCTTTTTGGCCGGCGCAGCGAGAGAGCTTTCGCGGATGGCCTTGAACTCGCTGCCGTCTTTCCACACCGGCCAGACATCGCTGTCGGCGAGCTTTTCGCCGAGGGCGTAGAACGCCTTGACGTTCTGCGTGACGCCGTCGAAGTTCCAGCGCATGTCGTAGACGTCGGTCGGCTGGTGGTAGTGATTCTTGACGTAGTCTTCCTCGGCAGCCTCACCGGCCGCCTTGCCACCGACCACCATGTCGATGCCGCCGCCGGCGGACAGGGCCGGCACGCCGGCCTTGGCGAAGTTGAAGTGGTCGGAGCGGAAATAGTGACCCTTCTCCGGTGAGGCATCGCCGCTGACGACGCGACCGTCTGCCTTGAGCACCTCGGCGAAGATGTCTTCGAGATCACCCTGGCCCAGGCCGACGACCTCCATGTCCTTCGTCGCGCCGGTGATCGGCAAGGCGTCCATGTTGATGTCGGCGACGGTCTTGTTGAGCGGGAAGGGTGGGTGGGCGACGTAGTATTTCGAGCCGAGCAAGCCCGATTCTTCCATCGTCACCGCGGCGAAGATTACCGTGCGCTTTGGCTTGTCCTGGGCGAACTTGCCGGCGATCTCCAGCAGGGCGGCGATGCCGGTGCCGTTATCGACCGCACCGTTGTAGATCTGATGGCCCTTCAGCGAGGGGTCGTGGCCCAGATGGTCCCAGTGCGCGCTGTAGACAATGGCCTCGTCCGGTTTGTCGCTGCCCTTGACCATGCCGATGACGTTGTTGCTCAGCGAATGCGTGATCGCGCTTTGCAGGTGGATCGATGCCTTGGCATCGAGTGGCACTGCCTTGAAGCCGCGCACGTCGGCCTGTTTGGCGAGGTCGTCGAAGTTTTTTCCCGCTTTCGTAAAGAGGCGCTGCGCGGCTTCGTGGGTCAGCCAACCGGCGACCGGCAGGCGGGGCGACGGGTCTTCGCTCTGGGGAAGATCGAGCCGGGGCGTGGACCAGCTGCTCTGGACCACGTTCCAGCCATACGCAGCGGGCTCGGTCTGGTGGACGATGAACGCGGCGGCGGCACCCTGGCGAGCGGCCTCTTCAAACTTGTAGGTCCAGCGGCCGTAATAGGTCATCTCGCGACCCTTGAAGAGCTTCGGGTCGTTGGCGTTCCAGCCCGGGTCGTTGACCAGGATGATCACCGTCTTGCCCTTGACGTCCACACCGTCGAAGTCGTTCCACTGGGCCTCCGGCGCATTGACGCCATAGCCCACGAAGACGACGTCCGAGTCCTTGAGGTCCACATCCGATTTTGCCTGCAAGGTGCCGGCGACCATGTCGCTGCCGAAAGCGAACGCTTCCTGGCCACCCCCTTCGGCGACATCGAGCCTGACGTTGGCCGTATCGGTCAGCGCGGTGGAGACGGCGGGCACGGATTGCACCCACTCGCCCTTGTTGCCCGGCTCCAGGCCCATCCGCTTGAACTGCTCGATGATGTAGTTGGTGGTCAGGCGCTCGCCCAGCGTGCCGGGCTTGCGGCCGTCGTATTCGTCGGATGAGATCACCCGCAGGTGGGCGGCGAAGTCGTCCGGCGTGATCTCGGGGCTGAAGGTGTGCTGCTCGTTCGCCACGGCGGGAAGCGGCGGTGGTGGCGAGGTGGCAGCTCTGGCCGGGGCGGGAGGCGGGGCCGCCGCGGTCTTGTCTTCGTCGTGGGACTGGCAGGCCGCCAGGGTCAGGGCGGTCAGGCAGGCAAGAGCGAGTCGACGCATCGGCGGGGAGCCCCATGGGTGGAAAAGGAGGACTCCGAGTGTACTGGCAAGGGCGGCCCTGTCGCCGGGGCGGCAAGGGCCCCATAATGGTGGGTTATCCCGTTCCCGGAAGACCCCTCCCCATGCGTATCGGCATCGACTTCGGAACCAGCTACTCGGCCGCCGCGGCCATCGTGGACGGTCAGCTCGAACTGGTCCGTTTTGGCGACGCGCGCCAGTTCCGGACCGCGGTTTTCTTCCCCGAAGTGGTGCCCAACGTCGACGACTTCGTCCTGACCCCGGCCCTGGAGGCCCAGGTGGACGCGTTCGTGCGCGCCTCGCGTCTCGACGAGCGCCAGGCCGGCCGGACTCCGCGCGGCGACATGGATCTGCGACGCGACGCCATCCGCGTCGTGCGCCGTCAGTGGATGGAAGAGCGCACACGCGAAGCCTCGGCGTCCGTGGCCAGCTTCCAGGATGCCCTTTTCGGCGAGGAAGCCGTCGATGCCTACCTTGAAGAAGGCACGGGCAACCTGATCGAATCGCCGAAGTCGATGTTCGGCTACAAACTCGATCCGCGGGTGCGCAAGACCATCGTCAGCATCGCGGCACACATCCTGGAGCACGTTCGCCTGGTGGCCACCCGGCAGTTCGGCACGCCGGTCCGCGAGGCGGTCATCGGGCGTCCGGTCGAGTTCCGCAGCTCCATGGGGGCGGCCGGCGGCGAGCAGGCCCTCTCCATCCTGCGCGAAGCAGCGCGTATCGCCGGTTTCGACGAGGTCTCGTTCCTCGAGGAGCCCGCCGCCGCGGCCATGCATTACCACCAGTCGCTGGCGGAGCGTCAGCGCGCGATCATCGTCGATATCGGCGGTGGCACGACCGACGTCGCCTATGCCGAACTCGGCGCCGGCGAAGTGCCGATCATGCATCGCAGCTGGGGTTTGCCGCGCGGCGGCACGGATCTCGACGTCGGCGTGAGCCTGCACAGCTTCATGCCGCGGTTCGGCAAAGACCTGAGCGGCGTGCCGGTCCACCATTTCGTCGAAGCGGCCAGCGTGCACAACCTGCCCAAGCAGCGCGAGTTCCGTAAACAGGACTATCGCCTGGTGGATGAGCCCTTCGGGTCGCGCCTGCGTGCCCTGCAGGGCACCGGTGCGACCACCCGCCTGAACCAGTCGGCCGAGCGGATGAAAATCGATCTTTCCGCATCCGACGAAGCCTCCGCGACGCTGGATTTTATCGAGGCAGGTCTGACGATCGACGCGGTTGCCGGCGATTTCCGTGCGGCTTCGGAAGACTTCCTCGACCGCATGGGGCGGCTTCTCGATCAGGCGCAGGCGGACATCGGCGAGGCACCGGCGAGCGTTTTTCTCACTGGCGGCACGTCCCGGTCGCCGCAGGTTCGTGAGCGGGTGGGCGCAAGTTTTCCCGGCATACGGGTAGTACACGGCGACCCCTCGCTGGGTGTAGTCTCTGGGCTCGCACAAGCAGCACTTTTATCAAATTCATCAATCGCTTCCGATAGTCGCTAAGCTAATTCGGCATATTCACAATGTCCGAGCATGTCCTGCATTACATGGTTAGTTGTAGCGTCGGCGCGGCTCGATTGAGAAAGTGAGTTTGTGCCGACCGATGGAGATTCAGTCGCGGCAGGGGTGGCCTGCCAGTGGATGCTGCGGGGGTGCATATGGGAAGGGTTAGCGTTCGGATACGGGTGGGCAAAGGAACAACCAACCGCAGGGAGGTAGGCGCATGACTCGCCCTTCCAACATTCAGGGGCTGGAAGATTACGATCTGGTCAGTCTGGGCGCGGCACTGGGCATGTGCGAGGTCGATCTGTTGACCCTCAGCCCCGCCCGGCCCCGCGCATCGATCGCGTCGAAGACGCACGACGGCGTTACGTATCTCACCGGCCACATCGACTTCGATGTGCGTGGTTCCCTTACTGTGCCTGACGACGCATGCATGCTCGTCTACCTGCACGAGACCGGCGAACGCAGCTGGTGCCAGGGCGTCGGTGTCGAGTCGGAAATGGGCGTGACGCTGCTGCGTGGCACGCCAACCGACTTCATGTTCGAGCGCGGCACGCGGTTCACCCTCGTGGTTGCCCCGTATGCACGCTTCCGCGCGCGATTCATGGCCTCCGACCACGCCGATGTGGACATGGCCGCGCAACGACTTCGCCTGTTTTCGGTGACCTCCGACCATCTCAAACGCGCTTACCGGCAGATACGCGAACGCGTCCGCGAGGTCGAGGATCTGGCCTTCGGGCCGGTCGAGGACCTGCTCGACGAGCACATTCGTGTCGCCCTTGGATCATCGTCCGAAGAGCGACCGGTCGCCTCGCGCGGTCGGCGTGCGCATTACCAGGTCATGCGACGCGCGGAGCGCTTCATGCGTGCCAATCTGCGTCGCGATATCTACTCACAGGAGCTCTGCCAGGCGGCAGGGGCCAGCGAACGCGGCCTGCGCTATGCGTTCGACGACCTGCTGGGCATTCCGCCCAACCGCTACCTCGCCATGCTTCGGCTGTGCACGGCTCACCGCAGCCTCGTCACGGCGGAAGCCGGCCGACGCTCGGTCAAGTCCGTGGCACTCAGCTGCGGCATGTGGGATCTCTCGCGCTTCGCTGAGAAGTATCGCAGCGTGTTCGGTGAACAGCCGCGGGAGACCCTCGTACGCAGCGCACCTGCGGATGATCTGGCCCCCGCGGAAGAGTTCGAAGGCTGGTAGCGATCACGGCGCACGGACGCTGCCGTTTACGACTATCCCGTTGCCGCAATTGATCAACGGGACCGGCGTCCTCCTTCTCTAATCGATCCCATCACGTCCATTCGGGCGTGTTGGATCGATCCAGTGGAGATGGCCGTGATCAGTCACACYGCGCAGGTGCGCAGCGGGGCGTTTGAGCCCGCGTCGGACAACTTCGGGTTGCCTTTGCGCGCCCGTAGAGGTATTGGTAGTGCAAGTCACGCACTGCCAGTCATGTCGAAACGATTCGAGATACGTCTTATAGCTCCTTCCGGCTACGCCGAAGATCGCGCCGCCTGCCAGCGAGGCATTGAACGCCTGCAAGCCGCGGGCCACACGGTCCTCGGCGCCCATGTCGTCGACCGCGTGTCGTTGCGTTTTGCCGGTAGCGACGCCGAGCGCGCGGCGGACATCAATCAGCTCGCCAACCCCGACCTGCCGCTGCCGGACGTCGTCATGGCGATTCACGGCGGCTACGGGGCCATCGCGCTACTGGCACACCTCGACTACGAAGGCCTGTCGGCGCGGTTCGCAGAGAGTTCGTGCGTGCTCGTCGGGCATGGCGATTTCACGGTGATCCAGTGCGCGCTGTATGCGCGCTGCCGGATCGGCTCGCTCTTCGGTCCCATGCTGGTCCAGGATTTCGGTGCCGGGTACCTGCGCGAGAACACGTGGCGGCACTTCTGGCAGACCCTGCAGTCGCCGCGTACCGACATCAGCTGGCTGTGTCCGGAAGGGCAGCAGGACATCCACACCGAGGGCACCCTATGGGGCGGTAACCTTTCGGCACTCTGCAGTTTGATCGGTACGCCGTACCTGCCCGTGATCGACGACGGCATCCTCTACGTCGAGGAGACGGGCGAGCAGGCCTATCGCGTCGAGAGGATGCTGTACGAGCTATCCCTGAGCGGTGTCCTCGCCACGCAGCGGGCGATCATCCTGGGCGGACTGGGCGGCCAACGCGTCAGCGAATACGACAACGGCTACGACATCGAGCACGCGCTCGATCGCTTCGCCGCAGCCTGCGGCATTCCCGTCGTTCGTGGTCTTGCGTTCGGTCACGGGCAGGACAAGTGGACCCTGCCGTTCGGCGCCCGCGCCGTACTCGACGTCGCTGACGGCACGGCCGAACTGCTCGTGACTGGCTATCCGTATAAGGCCTGATCGGGCCTGAGCCGTAGAAAGCCTGAGCCCCAGGGCTCAGGCCGGTGATACGGCGCTCAGCCGAGCGCCGTGACCTGGGTGGCGCCGATCACGCCGATGAAGACGATCGAGAGCATCCAGAATCGTGCAGGGTCTCGCCACACGCACACGCCCAGGCAGACGATGCCGAGCACGCAGGAAACGATGCCGGCGGCGTGCAGGCCCAGTGTGATCAGTGACGGATCGGAACCGCCCGTGGCGATCATCATCGGTCGGAAAATGGCGTACCACGCCAGGACGAGGCAGGCGCCGCCGACGATACCGAGCAGCCAGTTGGCAGGATGATTCTTCGGCAGCATATTGATGCCGAGATAGATCGCGAGAACAACGACAGCGAAAACGACGAGCAGCAAAGCCATGCGTTAACCCCTTTGTCTTTGTCGTGGCTCGCGGTCCCCACCGCTAGAGCCAACCGCCCGAGCATGGCCCATCGGGCCCTGCAGGTCATGCTGCGGCGCAGAAGGACGCTTTCGCAGGGTTTCGTCGGCGAATCCGGCGTTTCGTCGGAAACGCGTCGAGGAAGGCCCGCCCCGCATCGTATGCTCCGTCGCAGTCACGTTCCGGAGCCTTGCGATGGCCAGCCTCAAATTCCTCGGTCGTGTGCTTGTCGCATGGTTCGCCGCCTGGTGCATGCTGCTGGTGGTGTTCGGCATCTTCGACTGGCACCACGGCGAACTTCCCTGGTTCGTCACGCTGGCCTGGTTCGTTGGCCTTCTCATCGCACTGGGGCGCGGCGTCACGCATCTCTACCGGGTGCGCACGATCGCTGGACGCATCGATGGCGAGACCTTGTCCAACCGGCAGCGTCGTCGTGTCGAGGTGCCTTACGGTGCCGACGAAGCCTTTGACATCGTCGACGCCGTGATCCGCGAAGTACCCCACGTGCAGGACATCAATGGGGGCCGCGGCGGTCTGCAGATCCGTGCGACGGTACCGCTCCTGCCCGCGGATATGCCGCGCCGCCGTCGCTCGTTGCAGCACGGCACGTTCGAGCGCAATACGCGTATCTCGGCCACCATCACGCCGGCCGATGGTTCGAGCAGCGTCATGTTCGTCTGCGAGCCCGACAGCAGTGCGTGGATGGACTGGTTCAATCCCGACGGCGGCGCATCGCTCGAGGCGGTTGAAACCCTGGTGCGCGCACTGACCCAGCGGCTGGCCGAGCGGCGCAATCGCGAGCGTGCCGACGTCAGGCAGACGGCCATGGAGAAGGAGCTCACGGCCGCCCAGCTCGGCCTGCTACAGGCCCAGGTCGAACCGCACTTCCTCTACAACACGCTGGCCAGCGCACAGGAGCTGGTCCGCACCGATCCCGCCCGCGCCGACCGCATGCTCGGTCACCTGATCGATTACCTGCGCCGCTCCCTGCCACGCACGGATGGTTCGTTGTCCACGCTCGGGCAGGAACTCGAACGTTCGACCGCATGGCTGGAAATCATGAAGCTGCGCATGGGCGAGCGACTGACTGTGCATACCGAGGTCGCCGACGATATCGCCGCGCTGCCGATGCCGTCGATGATGTTGCAGACCCTGGTTGAAAACGCCATCAAGCATGGCCTCGAGCCGAAGCCCGGCGGTGGCGGCGTATGGATACGGGGCCGCGTGGAAGGTGGGTTGCTCTCACTCACCGTCGCCGACGATGGCATGGGTTTTCGCAGCGAAGGTTCGGGTACCGGCATCGGCCTGAGAAACCTGCGTGAGCGTCTTCGCCTGACTTACGGCGCGACGGCGAGCTTCGTCATCGGCAACAACTTCCCTAACGGTGTCGCCGCGACGATCACGCTACCGGCCAAGGGAGTGAGCGATCATGCCTAAGTGCATCGTTGCCGAAGACGAGAAGCTGCTGTCCGCAGCGCTCCAGCGTGAACTGGCCAAGGCATGGCCCGAGCTCGAGATCGTGGCCGTCTGCGAAGACGGTGGCGAGGCACTCGAAGCCATCGTCACGCACCAGCCGGACGTCGCTTTCCTCGACATCCGCATGCCGGGCCTGACCGGCATGGAAGTGGCCGCGGCGGCGGCCGATGCCAGCCCGCACACCCTCGTGGTCTTCGTGACCGCGTACGACCAGTACGCCGTGGACGCGTTCGAGCGCGGCGCGATCGACTATCTGCTCAAGCCGGTGGTCGCCGAGCGGCTTGCCCAGGCGGTAACGCGGCTACGCGGCCGACTCGCCGATGCAGCGCGGCACGCACGCCGCACCGGTGACCTGGCAAAAGACCTGATCGGGCGCTTCGACGACGTGCCCGACGAGCCGCTCACCTGGATCACCGCAGGCGCCGGGAAGGCGACGCGCCTGATCCTCGTCGAGGATGTGATCTACTTCCGCGCCGACAACAAGTACACGGTGGTCGCGACCGCCGAGGGCGACGCGCTGCTGAGTCGCCCGATCCGCGAGCTGCTACGCCAGCTCGATCCGAGGACGTTCCGCCAGATCCATCGTTCCACCATCGTCAACCTGCGCCAGGTCGCCTCGGTCGAGCGAGACGACACCGGCAAGGGCTGTCTGCGCCTGCGAGGGCGCCCCGAAACCCTGAATGTGAGTCAGCCGTTCATGGCCATCTTCCGCGCCATGTGACGAAGGAGACTTCCATGCGCACCCTGTTAGCCATCATCTACTGCTTCCTCAACCTCGCCGGTTGCACCGACGCGCAGAACCGCAGCATCGTGGCCACGGCACAAGAGAACGGAAAGGTGACCCTCGACAGCCTGACCGACGTGCGCATGGGCCGCGCGTGGTTCGAATGCAAGGCGAGCCAGAGCGGTCGCTGTTACTACACGGTATTCAACGGCGAGGCGCAGGTCCGCGTGTTCTCGCTGTCGGTGGCCGAGGCATTGCGCCTCGACAACCTGCCGGCGGGATTCCGCCAATGCGTTACGACATCCGAGGGCAAGGTGTCCGCCGATTGCCGGGCGGGGTGACCTGCAAGAGCATCGCCGCTGAAGCGGCTCCCACACCGAGCGAAGCGGCTCCCACAGAGGGTACGGAGCAACCCGTGCTTTGTAGGAGCCGATGTATCGGCGATCCCGCGGCAGCGGGCAACCCGCTGCCGACGGCAATCAGGGCGATGTACGCGGCACGATCGTATAGGTGATCTTCGACGGATGCGCCGCATCGTGATGCACCGCGTTGTGCGCGATCACACCCTTGGCTTCGTCGTAGTTGTTCCCACCGGTGTTGAGGTTGCGGTCGAAGCGCGGGAAGTTGCTGCTGGAGATCGCCACGCGCAGCTTGTGCCCTGGGTAGAAGAACATGCTCGTGTCGATCGGCTGGAAGGTGACCTTGTAGACCTCGCCATCCTTCATCCACACCGGCGGCTTGTCATAGCCCTCGCGGTAACGCATGCGCTGGATGTTCTCGGTGATGTTGAACGCCTTGCCGTCCGTGCCAACGTCCATCACCTTGAAGGTGAAGTCCGTATCCTTCGCATCGGAGGATACATAGAGCGTCACCGTAATCGGTCCGCTCACTTCGGTGCCTTCCTTGAAGGGTTCGGAGTCGTAGACCAGGATGTCGTTGCGGGTCAGCTGCGGGTTCTGGTCGAAGGAGCCGAACTTCACCGCATTGCCCTGGCAGCAACCGCCACCGCCGAGCGTGGTGACCGGATTGGCCGGGTCGTAGACGAAGCTATCGGGCTGATCGGTACCGCCTGCCGTGTCGACGAGCTTGCCGTCGCCGTAGAGCGTGTTGGCCTTGCCACCGCTGGTGAAATACAGGTCGCGTGTCACCGCACCGGCCGGCGGCCAGGTCGGCGAGTTGTGCCACTTGTTCTCGCCCATCACGTAGTACATGACCTTGGGCTGCTTATCGACCACCGGGCTGTCCACGCCCTTGAGGAACTTGTCGAAC
This sequence comes from Luteibacter sp. P1_D3, assembly GCF_056406135.1. Classification (NCBI taxonomy): domain Bacteria; kingdom Pseudomonadati; phylum Pseudomonadota; class Gammaproteobacteria; order Lysobacterales; family Rhodanobacteraceae; genus Luteibacter; species Luteibacter sp. P1_D3. The sequence goes on from NZ_JBFUAT010000022.1 coordinate 118,880, forward strand.
CAGCCGAACACCAGGCTCTGGTAATCGAAGCGGGCGTCGCCCACGTCCAGGTCGCCGATCATGGTGTGTTCGGTGGCACGCGCGTACGCGCAGTGCAGCACCGGCGCGATGATCGCGTACTGTTCGTCCGCGACGGCCTTGGGTGCCGTGGCACGCACCTGGTTGAACGCGGCGAGGTTCGGCGAGACGGAGACGTCGAACCAGCTCATGAACCACAGGCCGGGCTTGTTGATCTTCATGTCTTCGTGCCACAGGCCGCCCTTGCGCCAGGCGGGGCTGTTCGGCGTGCGCGCAATCATGTTGCCGCCCGTGGGGACATCCATCGCATCGGCGAAAATGCCCTTCGGACCGTCGACGGCCTTGAGGATCTCGTTCTCGGGCAGGTGCCAGAACGCCTGGTCCCAGTCGACCGGCGGCATCTGCGGATCGAGGTCGAAGGCCTTGGAAGCGCGGATCAGGTCGGCCTGCGACGTATTGGCGGGGAACATCGGACGCACCTGGTTCTGCTCACCGTAGATCCAGGCCTGGAAGAGCATCTGCACGGCACCGCCGCGGTACCAGTTACCCTGCTCGTAATACGGGCCGACCTTGYCGACGCCCGCACCGAAGCCCTGCACGTTGAACGTCGCCAGTGCCGGTTCGTTCTCCGCGACGACGGCCATCTGCCATTCGGCCGTGGATGAACATCCGGTCGTGCCGACCTTGCCGTTGGACCACGGCTGCGTGGACATCCAGCGGACGGCGTCGACGCCATCGCTGAGCGGCGCGCCGAGGATGTCGTAGTTGCCTTCGGAGAAGTAATGGCCGCGCTCGTTCATTTCGACCAGCGCGTAGCCGTGTTTTACGGCTTCGATCTCGTGCGTCATGTCACGCGGCGCACCGATCTTCACGTCCCAGAAATTGAAGTTGTACGGCGTGCGCGAGAAGATCGTCGGCACCTTTCCGGTCGCGTTCTTCGGGCGGTAGACGTCCGCCGCCATGCGCTTGCCGTCGCGCATCTTCACCATCACCTTGCGATCGATGATGGCGATGTCTTCGAGCTGCTTCTCGAGGTCGATGCGCTTGGCGATGAGGGCTTTCTGCTCGGGCGTCTGCACGGCCTGTGCGGCGACGGGCGCCGCAACGAGTGCAAGGCAAAAAGACGTGACGCCGACCGACAACGCGGTCCTGACGTGAGAGAGGGCAGGGCGCGAGGTTCGCATGCTGAAGCCTTGTTGTCGGGACGATCGGCCGAGTCTGGCAAATTGTCCTAAGCAGGTAAATCCGTGACTTCTGGCATGGACGCTAGGCTTCGGGCACCGAGATCCCGTGTTTCATCAAGATCGCGGAGACCTCCGAACTCACCCAGTCGAAGTGTTCCGGGCCCGCTGCCTCCAGGACCAGGTTCGACTGCGTCGCGAATGTCGGCCAGAAAGCATCGGGGTCAGGATTCTCATGCAGGCCGGCCTGTACCTCGGTGGCCAGGCGGTCGAGCATGCGTTGGAGATCGTCGCGATGTGTCATGGCCCCAAGGCTACGCCCGACATGTGTACGCAAGTCGTGTACGTTCGTGCTTGACCTCAACTTTGGTTGAGGTTGTTCAATGGCTGTTCCGAACGGAGGCCGAGCCCCTCATGCGCATTACCCGACTGACCCTGCCGTCCACCGACGTGGGCGCCTGCCTGGCTTTCTACCGCGATGTTCTTCAGTTGCCGACGACCGGATCGACCGTCCACGTCGGCTGGACCGATATCGAGATCGTCCCCACGTCGACGGACACGGGGAGCATCCACCTTGCTTTCAATATTCCGCATCACCGGTTCGATGCGGCTTGCGCGTGGCTGGGCGAGCGGGCGCTGCTGCTGCGCGATTCGCGCGAACAGGAGCGATTTCGACTCGGAGGCGTATGGGATTCGGATTCGGTTTACTTCGCCGGTCCCCATGACGCGGTGCTCGAACTCATCGGGCGACGTCCGCTCGGCCTCGGTTGCCCCATCGCGGCCGGGTTCCGTAGCAGCGAAATCGCTTGCGTCAGCGAGGTGGGGCTGCCGACCGGTGATGTCCCGGCGCTCGTTCGTCACCTCGTCGTGGCGACTGGCCTCCTGCCATTCGGCGACGTGGCCGACGGGTTCGCTCCGATAGGCGATCACGAGGGACTGCTCATCGTCGTGGACCGTCACCGTCCCTGGTTTCCGGAAGGGAAACGGCTTCCGGGGGCGCGAGGCATCGAACTGCTCATCGAAGGCGTCCTGCCTGGTGTCGTGGTGACCGACGGGGAGGGGTGGCGGATGAGCACGGCCAGCCCGGAATCCACTTCGTTCGGGAAGCGCATGCGCGGTGCGATCTCTGTCTGGTGACGTTTCATGTCGATGCCGCCAGAATCGGTGCTTCGAAACGGCTCAGGGGAACTCACATGCGTCTCGGCTACACGCTCATCTACGTTCCCGATGTCACCGCCACGGTGGCCTTCTACGAATCTGCCTTCGGCTTGACGCGACGCTTCATCCACGAGAGCGGCCTCTATGCCGAGATGGCGACGGGCGAGACGACGCTCAGTTTCGCCGGCGAGGCGATGGCTGACATGAACGGGCTGGCTATCCGCCCGAACAGCCCGCGGGATCTGCCGGCGGGCATCGAGCTCTGCCTGGTTACAGACACGCCGGAGGAGGCGTGCGCCGTGGCCGTCGCCGCGGGTGCCCTCGCGGTCAAGACGGTGGAAGAAAAGCCTTGGGGCCAGAAGGTGGGTTACGTGCGCGATCTCAACGGCTGTCTCGTAGAGATCTGTTCACCGGTCAGCGCCTGATGGAAGGCGTCGCCGACGTCGATGTCGACTACATCGTCATCGGCTCCGGCTTTGGCGGGAGCGTATCCGCGCTGCGGCTGGCCGAAAAGGGCTACCGCGTCGCGGTGATCGAGCAGGGCAGGCGGTGGACGCCGGATACCTTGCCAGCGACCAACTGGAGCCTGCGGCGCTGGCTGTGGTCACCAGCTCTCGGGATGCATGGCTTCTTCGGCATGCGCTTCTTTCGTCACGTGATCGTCCTGAACGGCAATGCGGTCGGTGGCGGGTCCATCACGTACGCACAGACGCTTCTCGAGCCGCCGGCCAGCGTCTGGCGCGAAGGGCAGTGGGCGGGGCTGGAAGAGTGGGAGCGGATCATGCCAGCGCACTACGCGACGGCAAAGCGCATGCTCGGCGTCACGACCAACAAACGGCTTGCCGCAGCGGACTTCCGGCTGCGCGACATGGCGGCTTCCGTCGGTGTGGGGGCGTCGTTCTACGTGACGGACGTCGGAGTCTTCTTCGGTCGGGAGGGCGATGCACCGGGGACGGTGTACCGCGACCCTTACTTCGACGGTGAAGGTCCCGAGCGCCGTGCATGCATCGGGTGTGGCGGATGCATGGTCGGCTGTCGGCATGGGGCGAAGAACACGCTGGACATGAACTACCTCTACCTTGCCGAGAAGCGTGGGGCGAGGGTGATCGAGCAGACGCGGGTGGTGGATGTGCGTCCTTTCGGCGAAGCGCAGGATGGCTCGGACGGTTATGTCGTGACGACGCGTCGGGGCGGCACGTCGGCGCGTCTTCGCTGCAAGGCGGTGGTGTTCGCTGCTTCGTCGCTGGGCACGCAGGATCTGCTGTTCCGTATGCGCGAGAGCGGTGCCCTGCCGTCGATTTCCGCGACGCTCGGGCAGGGTGTTCGCACGAATGCCGAGTCGCTCATCGGCATTCGCTACCCGGGATCCGCGGACGATCTCTCCCGTGGCGTCGCCATCGGCTCGGGCATCCATATCGATGCGTATACGCACATCGAAGCGACGCGCTATCCCGCCGGTTCGGACGTCATGGGCCTGCTGACCACGGTGATGACCCAGGGGCGTCACCGACGGCTGAGCTGGCTGCTCACGATCGCGCGCATGTGTGTGACGCGGCCTCGCGCCTTGTTCCGGCTGGTGCGCACGAAGGACTGGGCACGCGAGTCGATGATCCTGCTGTGCATGCAGACGCTCGATGGCCAGCTCACCATGCGTCTCGGACGCCGTTGGTTCTGGCCGTTCAGCCGTCGTCTCGTCACCGAAGGACCGAAGATTCCCACGTTCATTCCGGCCGCGAATGCGTTTGCGATGAAGGCTGCCGAAGCGACCGGAGGCGTCCCGATGACGTCACTCTCCGAGATCTTCCTCGATATCCCGATGACGGCGCATTGCCTGGGCGGCGTTGTGATGGGACGCGATGCTGGCACGGGTGTATGCGACAGCCGTGGTCGCGTTCACGGTTATCGGAACCTGCACGTCTGCGACGGCTCGATGGTGTCGGCCAACCTCGGCGTCAACCCCAGCCTGACCATTACCGCGCTCGCCGAGCACGTGATGAGCCACGTGCCGGAAGCGACGGCGCTCAGCGTTGCAGAAACGAACGCAGCACGGCCGTAACCAACTGGTGGTCGTCAAGCGAGGGCATGCCGGAGACGGTGATCGCGCCGATGACGCCCAGCGAGCGCAGCCGCAACGGAAATCCGCCACCGTCTGACGCATGCTCGGCGGGGGACAATCCGTAACGCGCCTCGAGGGTTTGGCCAGCCTTCGCAAGCTTCATGCCGACGACGAGAGTGCTGGTGCCGAGGGCGAGCACGGTGTTGCGCTTGCGACGGATCCAGTTGCCGTTGGATGTGTCCGCGCCCGGTGTCGTCGTGTAGAACAGGGGGCGATCGCGCAAGGCGATCTCGATGGCGACGGCTCCCGACCGAGCGAGTGCGCCTTCGCGCAAGGCATTGCCGATGGTCCAGGCATCGTCGAGGCTGAAGCGGTCGAACTGCAGTGCGGCTTCTTCTGCGGCCAGTTCGTCCAGGGTCGGATGGGTCATGCGGCGGTGTCTCCGTAAGGCATGCCCGGATTCTAGTGCCTGACGTACGGGCGTGGCGAAAAGCAACAATCTTGTCCCTGCGCTTCAAGCTATAGCTACATGCGGTGTTTCAGTCGTCGTCAACCCTTCGCGCGGTGACGACAGGTCTGCCCTTGCGCGACACGAAACCGCAAACCGAGGTGATCTCATGAAAATTCGCTTCATCGCAGGGGCGATTTTTATCGCCGCCTTCGCTGCCACTGTCTTGCCTATGGAAGCGCTGGCAGCCGGCCCCAGCGCCGTCGCTGGCAAGCAGGAGATCAGGGTCCGGCAGGTCTCGCCGACGTACTGGCGAGTCACGCTGCACAACCCGCCGTTCAACATCTTCGGGCCGGAGACGATTCCGCAATTGAACGAGGTGATCACGGCGATCGAGAAGGATCCGGATCTTCGCGTCGTCGTCTTCGACAGCGATGTGCCCGGCTTCTTCCTGACCCACTACGACTTCGTTCCCGCGCTGGAAAAGACCACGAGCCTTCCGCCGGGCCCGACCGGGCTTCCGCCTTTGCCCGACATGCTGATCCGCCTGAGCAAGGCACCCGTGGTATCGATCGTGTCGATTCGCGGCCGTGCCACCGGCGTGGGTAGCGAGCTCTCGCTGGCCAGTGACATGCGTTTTGCCAGTCGCGAGAAGGCGATCCTGTCGCAGTGGGAGGTCGGCGCCGCCCTGGTCCCCGGTGGTGGGCCCATGGCGCGCTTGCCGCGGATGATGGGGCGCGGCCGTGCGCTCGAGGTCCTGCTGACCGGTGACGACATCAATGGCGACATCGCCGAGCGCTATGGCTACGTCAATCGCTCGCTACCCGATGCCGAGCTGGACGGCTTCGTCGACGCGCTGGCACGGCGTATTTCCCGGTTCGACAAGCAAGCCATCGCGGACATCAAACAACTGGTCAATGGCCCGTCCCTGCCGCCCGACAACGAGATCGGTGCGGGCTGGGCGGCGTTCATCACCTCGGTCCAGCGTCCACAGGCACAAGCAAAGATCGGCCAACTGATGAAGGAAGGCCTGCAGACGAAGCCCGACGTGGAAGCGAGGCTGGCGCACTACACGGGGGAGCTCGGCGCGACCGACGCGGGTAAGTAAGCCGGGGGATTGTTTCGCGTCGCGGAACGGTCACTGCCTGCGGCTGGCCATTCAGCCCCTCAGGCGCGATCCCCAACTTGGGTTCCATCGGCTCGACGTGAGCCGCCGGCGATCGACCGATCGCCGGACCCTTGAGGAGATCGACATGAGCAATGAACAGAAAGTCGCCATCATCACCGGTGGCTCGCAAGGTATCGGCGAAGGCCTGGTCAAGGCCTATCGCGCGAAGGGCTTCCGCGTCGTCGCAACGTCGCGTTCGATCGTCCAGGGCAGCGACCCGGACGTGCTCGCGGTCGCCGGCGACATTGGCGAGGCCGCCACGGCCGAGCGCGTGGTGCGCGAAGCGCTGGCCAAGTTTGGTCGCATCGACACGCTGGTGAACAACGCTGGCATCTTCATCGCCAAGCCGTTCACCGCTTACACGGCGGAAGACTTCGCCTCGATGATCTCGACCAACCTGTCCGGCTTCTTCCACATCACCCAGCGTGCCATCGCCCAGATGGAAAAGCAGGGCAGCGGCCATGTCGTCAGCATCACCACGACCTTCGTCAACCAGGCGATCGCCGGCGTGCCGACGGCCCTCGCCAACCTGACCAAGGGCGGACTCACCTCGGTGACGAAGGAACTGGCCGTGGAATACGGCGAGAAGGGCATCCGCGTGAACGCCGTCTCTCCTGGCTTCATCAAGACGCCGATCCACTCGCCGGAAACCTTTGCGACGCTCGCCGCTTTCAACCCGATGAAGCGCATCGGCGAAGTCAGCGATATCACCGACGCGGTGCTCTACCTGGAAGGCGCGACCTTCGCTACGGGTGAAGTGCTCTACGTCGACGGCGGCCAGAACGCCGGTCGCTGATCGCATCGGCCGGGACGGCACGCCTGCGACATCACGCGGGCGCGCCGTCCACCTCTCAACGTGACTGACGGAATCCATCTCATGCAAGCGCAGCAAACCACCGTACTCAAGCTCCAGGTCGTCGCCGATGTGATCTGTCCCTGGTGTTTCATCGGCAAGCGCAGCCTGGACAAGGCGATCGCCACGCTGGCCGGGCAGGGCATCGACGTCGAGCTGGAATGGCTTCCCTTCGAACTGAACCCAAACCTGCCGCCGGATGGCATGGACCGCCGTGCGTTCCGTAGCGTCCGCTTCGGTAGCTGGGAGAACGCGCTGGCGATGGATGCACGCGCCGTCACGGCCGGGCGTCCCCTCGGCGCCGTGTTCAACTACGACAAGCAGACGCGCACGTCGCATACCCTGGCCGCGCACTCGCTGCTCCGCCTTGCCTGGAATGAGGGCGGCTCGTCCCTGCAAACGCGCCTCGCCGACGCGATGTTCACGGCGTACTTCACCGACGGGCTGGACCTGAGCGATCCCCGCGTGCTCGAGACGCTCGCACAGCGTCTGGGCATGTCGCCGGAGGCAGTGGATCGCTCTACGGCCCTGCACGCCGAGGTGCGTCAGCGGGAGCAGGCCGTGCAACAGGCGGGTGTGACCAGCGTGCCGAGCTATTTCATGAACGACAAGCCGTTTTTCTCTGGCTCGCAGGACCCGCAGGGCTACGTGCGCCTGCTCACCGAAGCTGCCGCCTAATGGCCGCCGAGGGCTTCGGCCTCGGCCATCAGGCGTGCGAACTCGGCACGTAGCAGCGGCACGGCAAAGTCGACGAAGCTGCGCACCTTGGGGACGGCCAGGCGCCCGTTCGGCGTGATGAGGTGCACGGGCAAGCCGACGGATTCGGCATGACGGAGCACGAGGCGCAGGGAGCCGTCACGGACGTGGTCCGCGACGTGATACGTGTAAAGCCTTGTCACGCCGTGGTGCGCCACCGCGGAGGCCATGGCAGCGCGCACGCTGTTCACGACCAGTCGTGGTTTGAAACGGATCGAGCGCGCAATGGCGCTGCCCGGCGCAGGCGGAAACACCCAGGTGTCGTGACCGAAGTGCGTCGTGGTGATGATCCGGTGTTGCAGAAGATCGCCGGGCTCGCGGATGGCCGGTCGGGCGTCAAGATAGGTCGGTGACGCCACCACCACGCGTTTCACGTCGCCACCGACGCGGGTGGCGACCATCGACGAATCCTGCAGTTCGCCCACGCGCAGGGCGATGTCGATGCCCTCGTCGACGAGGTTGGCGTGGCGATCGAGCAGCCTGAAGTCGATCGACACATCCGGGAATGCTTCCAGATAGGCATCGACGACGGGCCGCAGGATGTCCTCGCCACTGACTGGCGGTGCCGTGATGGTCAGTGTGCCCCGCGGCGACGCGCGCTCGCCGGCCACGCTGAGGTCGGCTTCGTCCAGTTCAGCCAGTACACGGCGGCATGCCGCGGCATAGCGCTCCCCGGCCTCGCTCAGGCGAATCGAACGGGTCGTCCGATGCAGCAGTTCCGCGCCGACATGATGCTCGAGGAAGGCGATGGCCCGGCTCACGGCTGCCGGCGACCGGGAGAGGCGCCGGCCGGCGCCCGCAAGGCTGCCTTCATCCAGTGCGGCGACGAATACTTTCATAGCTTCGATACGGTCCATCGGCAAAGGATAGTCCTCCTCGTCTATGCTTGTGACTGCACGGGACGTTCCTCGTCCGCAGGGGGCATCATGTCGTCGACAGAAACGTTCAAATTCGTACTTATTCTTCTAGTCGCGATCCTCGCCCTGGAGTTGATCGCACGCCGTTTCCGGCTGCCTTCGGCAGCGGCACTGCTGGCGGGCGGTATCGGCATCGCCTTCCTTCCCGGCATCCCGCCGGTGACCTTCGATCCCGAGTTGGTCCTGATCGTCTTCCTGCCGCCGCTGTTGCAGGACGGCGCGTACTACACGGTCTGGTCGGACTTCCGCAGGTATCTCGGCGGCATTCTTTGGCTGGCCATCGGCGCGGTCGTCTTCACGACGCTGGCCGTCGGCGCGACGGTGCACTGGATCGTTCCGTCACTGCCCTGGGCCGCGTGCTTTGCGCTGGGTGCGGTCGTTTCGCCGCCGGACGCGGTAGCCGCCAAGGCCGTGCTCGGCAAAGTCCGCCTGCCGCGACGGTTGATGGTGCTGCTCGAAGGCGAGAGCCTGCTCAATGATGCGACGGGTCTGGTGCTGTTTCGCTTTGCCGTCGCCGCCGCGCTGACCGGTGCGTTCAGTGCACAACAGGCCGCATTGAGTTTCGTTGGCCTTGCGGCCGGCGGAATTGCGGTGGGTGCGGTGGTCGGCTTCGTAGCGGTCCAGGTGGTGCGTCGTATAGGCCATATCTACCTTGCGATCACGGCTGCCTGCCTGTCGCCCTGGGCGGCGTATATCGGTGGCGAAAGCCTCCACGTCTCCGGTGTCCTGTCGGTGGTGACGACGGGCATCCTGCTGGGCTGGTACCAGCACGACATCTTCTCGGCGAACGTGCGCGTGCGCGCCTCGGCGTTCTGGGCAGTGATGATCTTCCTGCTCGAAGCGCTCGTCTTCATCCTGATCGGCTTTTCGCTGCGCAGCGTGGTCGAGCGTCTCGGCGGCATAGGCAGTGCGCTGGATGCTCTGGGCATGCCGATCCTCGCCGTGCTCGCCGCGGTGATCGTGTCGCGCTTCGTGTGGATCTACGCCACCGATTACCTGCGCGCGCCGCTTGCCCGGCTCATCGGCCGGAAAGTACCCCCGGCATCGCCCGCGGCGTCGTTCCTGCTGAGCTGGGCGGGCATGCGTGGGGTGGTGACGCTGGCCATCGCGCTGTCGCTGCCCGAGCAGATGCCCGGTCGCGACCTCACGCTGGCTGCCGCCTTCGCGGTGATCCTGGTCACGGTGGTGGTGCAGGGCGGTACGATCGCCCCGGTCATCCGCTGGCTGAAGCTCGATGCGGCCGTGCACGTCGATACGCACCATCTCAACGAAGGGCAGGCGAACCGGCTTCTCGATATCGCACAGCTGGAAGCCATCAAGGCACGTGCGTACGACAGCGAAGGCCATCTGCTGCATCCGCGCCTGCTCGAGCAATACACGTATCGGGTGACCATCGCCGAGCGCTTCGCGGTGGCACCGCAGGACTTCACCGGCGGCCGCGAGGCGCACTACGACATGATTCTCGCCGCCATCGCCGCGGGACGCGCGGAGCTGCTCCGCCTGCACCGCTCGGGGCAGATCCACGACGAACTGCTGCACTACTTCGAGCGTGACCTCGACATGCAGGAGATCTCTGCCGAGAACGATCGGCAGAGTCCCTGACACTTCCGCTTAGGCGGCGTGCTTCATCGACGCCATGTCGATGACGAAGCGGTACTTCACATCGGCTTTCGCCATGCGCGAGAAGGCGGTCTCGATGTCCTGCATGCGGATCATCTCGATATCCGCGACGATGCCGTGCCTGGCGCAAAAATCGAGCATCTCCTGCGTTTCCTTCGTGCCGCCGACCAGCGATCCGGTCAGCGAGCGACGGCCGCCGATCAGGTTGGCGACGGACGGTGACGGGTGGGGCTCGGCAGGGATGCCGACCAACACGTGGGCACCGTCCAGCGAGAGCAGCGAGGTGTAAGTGTCGAGGTCATGCGCCACGGCGACCGAGTTGAGGATCAGGTCGAGGGTGCCCGCATGCGCTGCCATGGCGGCGGCGTCGCGTGAGTTCAGCACTTCATGCGCGCCGAGGGCGAGCGCATCGGCACGCTTCGACTCCGACGTCGTGAAGGCCACCACGTGCGCACCGAGCGCGCGGGCCAGCTTGATACCCATGTGGCCGAGACCACCGATACCGACAACACCGACCTTGCGACCGGGACCTGCCGCCCAGTGACGCAGCGGCGACCACATGGTCACGCCAGCGCAGAGCAGGGGAGCCACGGCGGCGAGCTGCTCCTCGCTGTGCGTGATGCGGAAGACGAAGTCCTGCTTCACCACGATGGCGTCCGAATAGCCGCCCTGGGTGGTCGTGCCGTCGATGCGGTCCGGGCTGTTGTATGTCCAGGTAGCACCCTTGAGGCAGTAGGACTCCTGGACATGCAGGCAGTTCACGCACTGGCCGCAGCTGTCGACCATGGTGCCGACGCCGACGAGATCGCCGGGCGCAAAGCGAGACACCTTCGCACCGACCGCGGTCACGCGGCCAACGATTTCGTGGCCCGGTACCAGCGGATAGTCGGTGCCGTTGGGGTAGATGAGGCCGTCCCATTCGCCGTGTGCGGTGTGCAGGTCGGAATGACAGACGCCGCTGAACAGGATCTCGACATGCACGTCGTCGGCGCGCGGGTCGCGCCGTTCGAAGGTGTACGAAGCCATGGGTGCGGTGGGAGAGAAAGCGGCATAGCCGCGTGCGATGGACATGGGCGTTTTCCTTGATAGGACAGATGACTGTCCTGTCAGTGGGGGTGGGGCGTGGGCTGGGTAGGCGGCGGCAGGGCCGATCTGTGCGGACACAGGCGTCCGCAATGGCATGGGCGGCAGACGATTGCGGAATCCACGGCCGCACTGTTTGGAACCTCGCCGATCTACTGGCGGTGGGAAGGAGGGCCCAACTCGTTGCCAAGCGCGGATGCTTCCGCGGTAATTCCTTCTCACTACCGGCCGATTGTCATGACTCGCAAGCTGCTCGAACCCATTTCCCTAGGTCCCATCCGCCTCGACCATCGCGTGGTCATGGCGCCGCTCACCCGCATGCGCTCCGAACAGCCGGGCGACAACCCGGGCGACCTGATGGTGGAGTACTACCGTCAGCGCGCCTCCAAGGGCGGTTACATCGTGTCGGAAGCGACCGTGGTCGCGCCGAACGGCGGAGGCTACCTCGGCTCCCCGGGCATCTACAGCGATGCGCAGATCCCGGGCTGGAAGCGCGTCACCGACGCCGTGCACGCCAAGGGCGGTGTGATCTTCCTGCAGCTGTTCCACGCGGGTCGTCAGTCGCACTTCGATATGCAGCCGGATGGCGGTGCGCCGGTCGCTCCTTCTGAAGTTGCCTACGAAGGCGTTGCCTATACGGCGAACGGCTGGGTTCCCAGCTCGCCGCATCGTGCGCTGAGCGAGGCGGAAGTGGTCGACATGGTGGAGCAGTTCCGTCTTGCCGCCGAGCGTGGCAAGGAAGCCGGCTTCGACGGCGTCGAGATCCATGGCGCGAACGGCTACCTGATCGACCAGTTCCTGCAGGACGGTTCGAACCAGCGCAGCGATGCCTACGGCGGCAGCATCGAAAAGCGCGCCCGCTTCCTGCTCGACATCACCAAGGCTGCCATCACCGTATGGGGTAGCGATCGCGTCGCCGTGCGTCTCGGCCCGAGCGGCAGCTTCGGCGGCATGAAGGACTCGAATCCGGAGGCACTGTTCACCTATGTCGCATCCGAACTGGACAAGTTCAACCTGGCTTATCTGCACCTGATCGAACCGCGCGTGCTCGGGAACGCGGAAGACGCATCGAAGGACCAGAACCCGGTCGTTTCGCGCCTGCTGCGCAAAGTCTTCCACGGTCCGCTGATCGCGGCCGGTGGATTCACGCCGGAATCGGCCGAAGCGATTCTTGCCGAGGGCAGTGCCGACCTGGTCGCCTTTGGTCGCTTCTTCATCTCCAACCCGGACCTGCCGGCCCGCATCGCCGAGGGCGCTTCGCTGACTGCTTACGACCGCGATACGTTCTACGGTGGCACCGCCGTGGGTTACACGGACTACCCGGCGCACGCCGAGGTGGCCGTCGCCTGAGATTGCCTTGAAAGGGCGGAAGGCAGCAGGATGTAACCTTCCTTACCCCGGATGAGGCGCCCGCCTTGGACAGCCTTAGCTCCCTCGCCACCTTCGTCCACGCGGCGGAAACGCGCAGCTTCACGCAGGCTGGGCGCATCCTTGGCCTGTCCTCGTCGGCCATCGGCAAGACGATTGCCCGCCTCGAGGCACACCTGGGTGTGCGCCTGTTCCATCGCAGCACGCGAAGCATCTCGTTGACGCCGGAAGGCGAGATGCTGCTGGAGAGCTGCCGACGGATTCTCCAGGAAATCGGCGACGTGGAGCGTGAGCTGGCGGGTAACCGGGCCACGCCGCGCGGCAAGCTGCGGGTCAGCCTGCCGATTCTCGGCGGTCTTTTCGCCCCGACGCTGGCCGGTTTCATGGCGAAGTACCCCGAGATCGAACTGGATCTCGACTACAGCGACCGCCTGGTCGACATCGTCAACGAAGGCTTCGACGTCGCCATCCGCACGGGCGAAGGCGTCGACTCGCGACTCATGTCGCGGCGACTGGGCCTGTATCACCTGGTGCTCGTCGCATCGCCGGGCTACCTCAAGCGCGCGGGCACGCCCAACGTGCCGGCGGATCTCGCCAGTCACGCGTGCCTTCACCATCGCTTTCCCACCACCGGCAAGCTTGAGCGCTGGCCCTTTCGTCAGGACAACAAGGGACCCGACGTTCCGGTACCCGTCGCCGCGGCAGCGAGCACGCTCGCTCCCTTGCTGGARATGGCCGAGGCGGATTGTGGTATCACCTGCGTTCCCGACTTCACCATCGAACCCAGCGTGAAAGCCGGACGGCTCGTCCGCGTGCTCGACGACTTCCTCGATCACGAGAACGTGTTCCGCGCAGTGTGGCCATCGAGTCGCAACATCGCGCCACGGCTTCGCGCCTTCCTCGATTACTTTGGTGCCAACCTCTTTCCGACGCACAACGCCGGGCGCTGAGCGCTCGCCGGAGCAAGCCGGCGCTTTGGCTATCGCGCGCCGAGCGTGGCTACGAAGCGCATCGCGCGGGCGATGCTGGTGCTGATGATGGGCAGGCGGCCGACCGGGATCGAGATCACCGCGACCTCCTCGCGATGGAGGTGGATGTTCGCCTCCGCATGGCCCCAGGCCAGTTCCACTTCGTTGGGTGCCAACGAGCGGGACGGCACGTCGTCGTTGGTGATGCGCTGCACTTCACGAAAGAAGTGCAGGTGTAGAAATCCGTCGTCGGTCGGCCCGGTGACGGCCATACCTGTGGCGACCCCCGACACGAAATGCGACGTGCGCGTGTGGAGGATGCTCTTCGTCTGCACTTCGGACACGGTCAACCCTCACTTCCCCTTCTCCCAAGCATAGGAGGGGGATGATGTCGCCGTCTATCGGGTGAGTGGGGGCGGATGCGACAAATGTGCGGAGGTCGGCACTTCAGGTGGTGAGGGGGCGCCCGAGTTCCCTGCCGTAGACCGCCAGACGGTGGCCTTCGGCCAACCGCTCGGCCTCGTAGACGAAGAGGGCTTTCTCGAGCGGCAGTCGATCGAGGGCGGCCACGAGCGCCATCGCGTCGCCCGCCGCCTTGGCCACGCCCATTGCCGTGTGGGGACGTATGACGAAGGCCGCATCGCCGAGCAGGGCGACACGGTCGCGGACCATGCGGGTGCTCTCGTAGTCGAAGATCGCCTGTAGCGAGGGCGTGGGTTCCGCTTCCACGGCCAGGACGAAAGGCGTGGGGAGGACCTCGCGGGCCGTCTCCCTCAGGGCGTCGCGGAGATCAGGCGGTACGTCGCCTCGGGCCACGGAATACGCGCGCAGGCGTCCGTCGCTACCGGTGAGCCAGCGATCGAGCGCGAGGCCTTCGGCAGCCTGCCGGTACCACACCCAGTTGTAGCGTCGCTGGCCGGGCGCCGTCTCACCCGCCGGTCCGGGCACGAGGTAACCGAGGATCTGTGACCCACGCGGGTGGTAGAACGCGAAGCGTTCGGAAAGCACGGCCGCCGCCGCGACCGGGAGATGGGTTTCGGCAATCAGTCCGCGCCAGGCGACATAGCCGGCGTAGATGCTCGCGGTGGGGCCGTGGCTCACGGCCGGGCGCACGACGGAGCCGACACCGTCCGCACCGATCACCAGGTCGAAGCGATGCGTCTCACCGTCATCGAGGACGATCGTCGCCGCCGAGCTCGTATTCTCGACGCGGACCACGCGGGCGCCCACGCGATACGCCGCCGGTGGCAGCAGGTGCCGGACGGTGCGATAGAGGTGGTCCCAGGAAATCTGGGTCTGCGGTGTCACATCACGCTGGGCGATGCTGCCGTTCCGCGCAAACGTGATCCGCTCGTGCGCAAGCACGCCGACGCGCGCTGCCTGCTCGCAGCCGAGCAGGCGCAGGATGGCGTACAGCTCGCGCTGGCCGACCAGCCCTGCGCCGCGACCTTCGAGGCCCCGCTCGGAGCGCTCGAAAACGTGGACGTCGTGGCCGGCGACGCGCAACAGGCTCGCCGCAAACAAGCCGCCCATGGAACCGCCCACGATGCCGATGCGTAACGTCATGCCTTCAACGTAACAGCTGGCGGGGCCGCGCTCCTTGGCGTTTTTTTCCGTGGCCGATGGCGACGGCGCCTTGTATATGGTGGATCAGCGCGCCGAACGCTCGGCGCGTTCACGCGCTTCCATTTCCTCGATCGTGTAGATCGTCTCCGGAATGGCCTCGAGGCGCGCCTTCGAAATCGTCTCGCCATTGCCGTCGGAGATGCCGTAGGTACCTTCGTCGAGCTTCTCCAGCGCGCGGTCGACGATGGTCAGGCGACCCTCGTTATGGCTGAGGAGAGACTCGTCGCGATCCTGCTGCGCAAAGCGTTCGGCGTCGTCGCCCGAATCCTGCGGCTCGCCGCCGGCCGTCTGCTGGAGCAGGCCTTCGTCGTTGCCCGCTGCGTCGGCACTGGAGATCAGCTGCTTGCGCAGGGTGAGGAGACGCTCGCGCTGGGCGTCGAGGAAGCTCTTGCTGAGAACGGAGTCATTCATGCCGTGGGCCCTGGTGGAAGACGGGGGACTATTCGCCGAAGCCGCAGCCGTGTCTTGAACGTTTGGCGCCTGCGGGACGGCTATTCGGTGACCGAATGAATGCTAGTCCGGCCCAGGGCTTCATATCGTGAATGTCCGGCGGCAGACTAGGCGGTTAGTCCGCCGGGCGGGAGGCTGGCGGGTCTGCCGCGCCTGCCGTAGATTGAGCGTCGGGGACGGTGCGTTCTGAATCCTGGGTGGAGTGCGTATGGATCGGCTCGATGCCATGCAATTGTTCGTGCGGGTGGCCGATTCCGGCAGTTTTTCGAAAGCCGCGATCGCCAGCGGTGTTTCCCAGTCCACGGTCAGCAAGCAGATCGCCGCGATCGAATCGCGGCTCGGCGTGCAGTTGTTGCGACGGACCACGCGGGGCCTCAGCGTCACGGAGGCCGGTCAGCAGTACTACGACTCCATCCTGCAGCTCATCGAGGCGGTGGACGCCGCCGAAGCCAGGGTAGGGCATGCGCAGGTCACGCCGAAGGGCGTGCTTCGCGTCGCCATCTCGGCGGCGTTCGGGCGTTTTTTTGTCCTGCCGCACCTGCCCGAGTTCTTCGCCTTATATCCGGATGTCACGATCGACTTCGACATCTCGGAGCGGCATGCCAACCTGGTCGAAGACGGTATCGACATCGCGATCCGTATCGGTGCGCTGTCCGATTCGTCACTGGTAGCGCGTCGCATCGGTGGCGTTCGCTATGCGACCGTCGGGACACCGGCGTACTTCGAACGCCATGGCGTCCCCCGTCATCCGCGCGACATCGAAAACATGCCGTGTATCGTCTTCATGTTCCAGGGCGCCTCGCGCGCGTGGCGCTTCTTCGAGAACGATGCACCGCTCGTCGTCGACGGCAAGCCGGTGGTTCGCAGTAACGACGCCGAGCACATCCGCGGCTCGGTGCTCGCCGGCCTGGGGATGGGGCACAGCCCGGCATGGCTGTATGCGCGGGATATCGCCGACGGGACCTTGCAGCAGGTGCTGGCGGACTATTCCCCGCCAGCATTTCCGATCAGTGCCGTGTCGCCGGCCGGACGTCGACAGACCCGTAAAGCCCAGGTCTTCATCGATTTCCTCGCGGAGAAGTTCCAGCAGGTGCCGGAACTGAGCCTTCCCGAATAACACGCCTCGCTGGCGTCATCATGCCCTTTCGGTAGGAGCCGATTCATCGGCGATCCCGCGGCAGCGGGCAGGGCTTTCGCGAGCACCCATTCGCCGATGAATCGGCTCCTACCAAAGCAGGGCTGTTAGCGGAGGCCGCCGGAGACGACGATGGTTTCGCCGGTGACCCAGCGCGCATCGTCAGAGGCAAGGAAGACAGCAACCGGGGCGATATCCTCGACGTGACCGATGCGGCCCAGTGGTGTCTGCGAGACGAGGAAGGTGTCCAGGTCCGAACCGATAATGTTGCCGGTGTGGGTGCCTTCGGTTTCGACGATGCCCGGGTTGAGCGAGTTCACGCGGATCTTGCGCGGCCCAAGCTCCTTGGCCAACACACCGGTGACGGCATCCAGCGCACCCTTGGTGGCCGTATAGATCACCGACTGCGGCGGCGTCATGCTGCTCACGCCTGAACCGATG
>NZ_JBFUAT010000023.1:0-71116 GCF_056406135.1 Luteibacter sp. P1_D3
CCAGAAGGCAACGACCACGAGAAGCACGACGATACCGGCAAGCAAGCCGAGCGCGCTGCGGTTCATGCGACGCATATCGTTCGTGGTCAGGTGTGGCGCACCGCCGTCCAGATCGGGCTGCGGCGCCTGACGCTGCTGGTTGGAATACGGATTGCTCGCCAACGGATCGCGCTCACCGGCGTGATGCTCACTCGGCGGCGGAACGTGGTTGTTGCCGTTGGACTCGTCGTCCGGCTGATAGGGATTGTTCGGGCTCACTTCTTTGTGTTCCTTCGCAGGCCCACGACATTGTCGTCGTGACGAATAACCAGGTAGTTGTAGGTGCCATGGACCACGATCGTGTTGCCTTCGACCGTGGTGTTCACTACCGAGTCTTCTCCGTGTTCTTTCTCGCGCATGTAGATCGTCGGGAAGTTACCTGTCGGGAACTGCTTGAGATCCGGCATCTTGATGTACGTGAAGCGGCCGTCGTCATAGACGTTGATCGGCACGAGCCACGGAGCGACTTTGCGCGACTTGGAAAAGTCGTAATCGAAGTTGTAGTCACGGCCCTTCACGAGGTCCGTATCGAGCTCGGGGGTTTCCTCCACTTTCTTCGACTCGCTCATGAAGCTCGTGTCGGCGGGGTAGGTGAAGGTGACCTTGTACTGCACGCCGGCGCGACGGGCCTGGTCGAGCGTTTTCCAGTCCGTCGCGACGACCTTCAACTCCAGGATGTAGGAGTGAGTAGCCGTGCGGATCATCATGTTGGTGTCGACGTCGACGTTCTTCGGCTTGATGTAGAAGACGTTGTCGCGACGCGTGAGATCCCAGCCGCTGCTGAAGCCCGTGCTGTAGTCGAGGATCTTCTCGTTGGGGCTGAGCTCGATCTGCGTGGTGATGCCGAGGCCTGTCCGTACCGTGTAGATCCGGTCGGGCTGGTACTCGTAGGGCTGTACGGCGATCGCCGTTCCCGTGGCGGACGGTGCGGGCGTGGTGGTCGGATTGGTTTCCGCGGAGGCCACGGTCAGGACACCCGATAGGGCGAGTCCCAGACTGCAGGCCAGTCTCAGCTTGCTGGAACGGTTCATTTAACGGCGCCCTCCATTGGCGGCGCGGGTCACGGGACGGGCCGCGGGCGGTGCGGCTTGCGGATACGGAGCGGCCGGCGCTGCAGCCTGTGGCTGCGTGGCGTAGCCCCCCTCTGAGGGAATGGGCGAGGGTGGAATACCGACCGACTGCTGGAGCGGAATGGCCTGGGCCTGCGGTACCTGGCCGGGCACTGCGGCGGGTGCCTGCGGCGCGTAGCCGGTGGGCACCCCTGGTTGCTGAGCAGGTGCGACACCGGGAGCGCCCGGTACCTGCATGGTGGGCGCGCCGGGCGCACCACCCTGGACGGGGACGCCACCCTGGGCGGGTGCGGCGGCATTCATCGCTGCGGCGTTGGCCGCTGCATTCGGATCCGTCGACTCGGCAGGCGGCGGCGAGCCGTAGTCGTTATCGACACGGTAGCCCGTCACCTGGAAGCCCAGCGGATTCTCGATCCGGTTCTGGTCATCCATGCGCAGGTTGGGTTTATAGGTGAAGGAGATCGTGGCGATCTTGGCGTCGAGCGGATAGGTCGACCCGTTCACCTTGTCGAACACGTTGCGCTGGAAGCGAACTGTCGCACCCTTCGGCGTCTGGCCGTTCTCGCCACCGATCAGGGAAAGGCTGAGGATCTTTACCCGGATCGCGCGCGACTTGCCGTAGATCTTGTAAGGACTCTGTTCGTTATTCGCCGCATGCAGGTTCATGTACGCCTGCGCCACATCAGGCGCCGCCATCGTCAGGACCGTCGGCCAATCGCGCAGGTTGGTCAACGCGAGGTCATACGCTTCACGCGCGAGTACGAAGTGCGCGACGTTACTGCGGTTGACCGCTTCGCTAGACGTGATCTGGCGATTCACCACATCGTCGGAGAGGCGGGACAGCGAACTCGTTCCGGAGTACGCGTCAGCGAGGATGAGGTACGGGACCTTTTCCTTCATTGGCATCATGTAAAAAATGGTGCCGCCGAGCATCAGCGAGACGGCGACCGAGCAGCCCGCGACGATCCACGCACGCTTTTCGCTCCGCTTCGCCAGGTCGGCGACAGTGACTTCAAAGCTCACGCTCTGCGCAACGGCCTGGTCGATCTTCGGTGAATTCTTCTTCTTGAGCATCGGATAGCTGTCCTGTCGTCGCTTACTTGGCGTCCGCGTTCGCGACGACGTGTCCGTCGTTGGCGGGAGCGGCGGCAGGTGTGGGTTCGGGTACGGAAGCCGGGACCGGAGCGCTGGGCGCGGCGACCGATGCCGAGGCCGGTGGCGCTGCAGGTGCTGGTGCAACGCTGGCGCTCACTTCTTCCACGACGAGATCCGAGCCATTGACCGTGACGGCGACGCCTTGCGCGCCGTAGATCTTGCTCAGCTGTGCCGTTGCGTCGCGCAGTTCCGTGGTGTGGATGCCGGACGCCGCGCGCGTGAGGCTGAAATCCGAACGAAGACGGTATTGGAGCTTCAGCCCCGTGTCTTTCGTCCAGCGGGTCAGCATCGTCTTCAGTGTGCTGTCCATCGGCGCTGCGTAGTACGTGTACGGCAGGGCAAGCGGAATCTCGACCACTTTGTCGTCGTACTTGTTGACCGGCTTCCAGCTACCGCCGAAGTCCTTGGCGGCGGGCGTACCGCAGGCGGAAAGGAGCATGGCGAGTGCGGAGACAAGGCCGAGGGCGAGGGGATTCAGGGTTCTATTCACGCTTGGCTCGTAAGTCATCGAAAGCAAAGGGAAAAACGCAGGCAACAGACACCGCGGCTCCTCGCCGTAGGGCGAAGCCGGAAAGCGTTTACAGCGCTACGGATTGAATAAGGGCGCGAGCCGGGGGAGCGAATCGGCAAGCGATCTGTCGGCGTGCCACCACGCGATAGGCGTGGCTTGAGCAAAATCCCTGGAACAGACTGGAACGGCGGGCCAACCGGCCCCGAGCGACATGCAAATCATCCATACAACATCCTGTACGAGCGCAGAGCGCCCTTGCATAACGTGCCAGCGAAGAATGGTCGCGCGCATCAGGAGCGATGACGATATCGCCTACCTATAGTTGCGTCTTACCGACTGTGTATCCCCACCCCTTTTGCAGATCCCTGTCTGCGCCGTAAACATAACGCAACAAGAAATTTCTGACTAGTGGTGCATGTGCGTGTTTTTGCGGCTCTTGTCACACATTTCTGGCATGTAACATGCGTGAAACGCGCTCCGACGGGACGCACGTCACTGCACAACTGTGCAGTGGCGCACTCAATTGCCGCAAATGTGTAAAGCTCGTGAATGTTGCCATTGAAACCATTTCGTGCTCTGCCTCCCTGTTTCGCAAGTTGCCATTTTTTGGTGTCAGGCGCGCTACACGCTGATGTTTTCAATGTGTTGAGGATCACGATCGAATGTCGTGCGTGGCGCGAAAAGCTGGAGTGGTGAGATGGTGACTGAATGAACCGCAACGGATGAGTGGCTCTGGCTCGTCGAGCTGTGTAGGTCTTGTCTTCGAGATGCGCGGGCGCAGCCGAGTACCCAACGTGGAAAGCGGGTTGGGTRCGTGGCGTCGCCCGAAGCCAATCAAGGATAGGCAAAATAGTGCCAACAACAAGTTGTCATGGTAGCGGCGCCACGCCATCGCAACAACGCCAATCCACGTAGAAGTTTTCTCAAATAATCACTCTCGCGGCTCGTGGCCGCATCGACATCGCTAAGCCCCGGGAGTAGAACCTCTCCCTTTCCCCACAGGACCCGCCCATGGATTCGCCAGCCATCCCCTCCGACGCCGACCTCATGGCGCTGGCCCAGGACGTCGCTACCGCTGCCCAAGAGCGCCGGGTCATGGTGGCGACGGCCGAGTCGTGTACCGGTGGCTGGATCGCCAAGACCCTGACCGACCTGGCCGGCAGCTCGGCGTGGTTCGAGGCGGGTGTCGTTACTTATAGCTACAGCGCCAAGGAGTCCCTGCTGGGGGTAAACCCGCGCACGCTCGAGCGGACGGGCGCCGTGAGTGAGGAGACTGTCCTCGAGATGGTTTCCGGTGCCCTGGCCCGATACGGCGCGGGCGTGGCGGTGGCAGTCACCGGTATCGCGGGCCCGTCCGGCGGGACGCCGGACAAGCCGGTGGGAACGGTATGGATTGGCTGGAAGCGTCGGGGTGGGTATGCGCGTGCCGAGCTCTTCCACTTTTCGGGCGATCGCGAGGCAGTTCGCCGACAGACGGTGGCCCGCGCACTTGCTGGAATGACCTCCGAGCTCAGGGGCTGAGCTCGGTCCCCTGTGGCACACTTGGCGATTGCGGATCGCAGTCCCTGAGACCACGGTCGGGCAAGATACCTACCTACACACGAGACCCGGATATGACGATGGACGACAATAAGCGCAAGGCGCTGGCGAGTGCCCTCGGCCAGATTGAAAAGCAGTTCGGCAAGGGTGCCGTCATGCGTCTTGGCGATCGCGCCGACGATGCGATCGACACGGTGTCGACCGGTTCGCTCGGCCTGGATATCGCCCTGGGTATCGGTGGCCTGCCGCGCGGTCGTGTCGTCGAAATCTACGGTCCGGAATCCTCGGGTAAGACCACGCTGACCCTGCAGGCAATCGCTTCCTGCCAGCGTGCCGGCGGCACGGCGGCATTCGTCGATGCCGAGCACGCCCTCGACCCCAGCTACGCCGAAAAGCTTGGCGTGAACGTGGCCGACCTCCTGGTCAGCCAGCCGGATACGGGTGAGCAGGCTCTCGAGATCGCCGACATGCTGGTGCGCTCGGGCGCGGTGGACATGGTTGTGGTCGACTCCGTCGCCGCGCTGACCCCGAAGGCGGAAATCGAAGGCGAAATGGGCGACTCCCACGTCGGCCTGCATGCCCGACTGATGAGCCAGGCGCTGCGCAAGCTCACCGCCAACATCAAGAAGACCAACTGCCTGGTCATCTTCATCAACCAGATCCGCATGAAGATCGGCGTGATGTTCGGCAGCCCGGAAACCACCACCGGTGGTAACGCGCTGAAGTTCTACGCCTCGGTCCGTCTCGACATCCGCCGTATCGGTGCGGTCAAGAAGGGCGACGAAGTCATCGGTTCGGAGACCCGCGTCAAGGTCGTGAAGAACAAGGTGGCTCCACCGTTCCGCCAGGCCGAATTCGAGATCCTCTACGGCGAAGGTACCTCGCGCGAAGGCGAGATCATCGAGCTGGGCGTGCGCGAGAATCTGATCGACAAGGCGGGCGCCTGGTACAGCTACAAGGGTGACCGCATCGGCCAGGGCAAGGAAAACGTCCGTCAGTTCCTGCGCGACAACCCGGCCATCGCCAACGAAGTCGACGCCGAGCTGCGCGCCCGTCTGTTGGTCAAGGCAGGTCCGAAGGCCGAAGCCTCGACCGAGGCCGACGAGCTTGAGGAAGTCTGATAAAGGCACGGGGGAGGGCGGCGGCAAGGCCGATCGCCCCACCCGTACCGCGTACGACAAGGCGCTCGGGTTGCTCGCCCGGCGCGAGCACTCCCGCCGCGAACTCAAGCAGAAGCTTGATCGCGGCGGTTTTGCTCGTGAGGAGACCACCGATGCCGTCGCCCGGCTTGGTGACCAGGGTTATCAGGATGACGACCGCTTCGCCGCGTCGCTCATGCGGAGCCGGATCGGGCAGGGCTATGGGCCGGCCCGTATTCGCGCCGAACTGCGTAGCCAGGGCATCACGGACGCCGTGATCCGCGAGCTGATCGAGTCCGCCGACGTCGATTGGCAGGATCTGGCCGCCAGCCAGCTGCGTCGTCGTTACGGTTCACCCTCGGCCGACCCCGCGGAACGGGTGCGGCGGGCGCAATTCCTCTTGCGTCGAGGCTTCGCCGCCGCCACAGTACGTGTTCTAACCCACGCCGATGCGGAAGACACCGACGACGATTGAAGGCAGTGAGCCTTGATTCTGGACGGAGCGTCTCCGCGACATGTCTCGCAGCGCCCAAGCCACGATAGCTCATGAAAACCGCCGAAATCCGTTCGACCTTCCTCGAATTCTTCCGTTCCAAGGACCACACCATCGTGCCCTCGGCATCGCTGGTGCCGTCGAACGATCCCACCCTGTTGTTCACCAACTCGGGCATGGTTCCCTTCAAGAACGTCTTCCTCGGCAGCGAAAAGCCGGGTTACGTTCGTGCGGCCGACGTCCAGCGCTGCCTGCGCGCGGGCGGCAAGCACAACGACCTCGACGCTGTGGGCTATACGGCCCGCCACCACACCTTCTTCGAGATGTTGGGCAATTGGTCGTTCGGCGACTATTTCAAGCGCGATGCCATCCGCTACGCGTGGGAACTGCTCACCGGGGTTTACAAACTGCCCGCCGAACGGCTCTGGGTCACCGTGTATCACACGGACGACGAGGCCTTCGACATCTGGAATAAGGAAGTTGGCGTGCCGGCGGACCGTATCGTCCGCATCGGCGACAACAAGGGCGCCCCCTTCGCTTCGGATAACTTCTGGCAGATGGCCGACACCGGCCCCTGCGGTCCGTGCACCGAAATCTTCTTCGATCACGGTCCCGACGTCGCAGGTGGCCCCCCGGGTTCGCCCGACGAAGACGGCGATCGCTACATCGAGATCTGGAATCTCGTGTTCATGCAGTTCGACCGTGCGCCGGACGGCACGCTGTCGCCGCTTCCCGCTCCCTGCGTCGATACCGGCATGGGGCTGGAACGCCTGGCTGCCGTGCTCCAGCACGTGCATTCCAACTACGAGATCGACCTGTTCGCCCACCTGATTGCCGAGGCTTCTCGCCTCACCGGCACGGCGGACATTTCGAACAAGTCGCTACGCGTCATCGCCGATCACATCCGCGCCTGTTCGTTCCTCATTGTCGATGGCGTACTGCCGTCGAACGAGGGCCGTGGCTACGTGCTCCGTCGCATCATTCGTCGCGCGCTGCGCCACGGCTGGATGCTCGGCGTGCGCGGTGACTTCTTCTGGAAGATGGTCGCGCCGCTGGTTGCCGAGATGGGCGAAGCCTATCCGGAAATCGCGAAGAAGCAGGCCTTCGTCGAGCAGGCGCTGAAGACTGAGGAAGACCGCTTCGGCGAGACGCTCGAGCACGGCATGCGCCTGTTCGACGACATCGCTGCGAAGTCGGGCCAGATCATTCCGGGCGCCGACGCGTTCAAGCTCTACGACACGTATGGATTCCCGGTCGACCTCACGGCGGATATCGCGCGTGAGCGCGGCATGAGCGTCGACATGGACGGCTTCGAGCAGTCCATGGGCGAACAGCGCGCTCGTGCCCGGGCTGCCAGTAACTTCGGCAGCAAGGCCCAGCTGCCGGCCGATGTGGCCAGCGCCGTGTCGCCGACGATCTTTACCGGCTACGACTCGCTCGAGTTGGCCGACGCCAAGGTCGTTGCCATCGTGCGCGACGGCAAGGCTGTCGACCGGCTTGCCGACGGCGAAGAGGCCTTCCTCCTGCTCGATCGCACGCCGTTTTATGCGGAGTCGGGCGGGCAGGTGGGTGATACCGGCATGATCCGCCATCCGTCCGGCGCCCTCGCCGTGCAGGACACGCAGAAGGTCGGTGGCGCGTTTTTTGCGCACTTCGGCAGCTGGCAGGGTTCGGCACCTCTGAACAAGGGTGATGTGGTCGGGGCAGCCGTGGACGCGTCGCAGCGCCAGGCCACCGTGCTCAATCACTCGGCCACGCATCTCCTGCACGCCGCGCTGCGCACGGTGCTCGGTGACCACGTGTCGCAGAAGGGCTCGCTGGTCGCGCCGGAACGCCTGCGCTTCGACTTCTCGCATTTCAAACCGATGACCGCTGACGAGCTCAAGCTGATCGAGCGCATGGTCAACGACGAGGTTCGCCACAACGCCCAGGCCGAAGTCCACAACATGGGCTACGACGAGGCGATCGAGTTCGGCGCGATGGCGCTGTTCGGCGAGAAGTACGGCGCCGAAGTCCGTGTGCTGAAGATGGGCAACTTCTCGACCGAACTTTGCGGTGGCACGCATGTGTCGCGCACGGGCGATATCGGCCTGTTCAAGATCGTTTCGGAGTCCGGCGTTGCCGCCGGCGTGCGTCGTATCGAAGCGGTGACCGGTGCCGGCGCACTGGCGCGTGTTGCCGATGAAGAGCGCGTACTGAGCGAAGTGTCCGGTTTGTTAGCGGCCAGCGGCGACGACGTGGTCGAGAAGCTTCGTCAGCTATTCGACAAGCAGAAGAAACTCGAACGCGAGATCGAATCCTTCAAGGCGAAGGCGGCCAGCTCGGCGTCGGCGGATCTTGCGACCTCGGCGGTCGATGTCGCCGGTATCAAAATCGTGGCCGCGCGTATTGAAGGTCTCGACGCCAAGTCGCTGCGCGATAGCGTAGACGTCCTCAAGCAACAGCTCGGCGATTGCGCGATCATTCTCGCAGGTGCGCTCGACGGCCGTGTTTCGTTGGTTGCGGGCGTTGGCGGTGCGGCGTTGGGTCGCGTTAAGGCCGGCGACCTGGTGGCCGAAGTGGCGTCGCGAATCGACGGCAAGGGCGGTGGTCGGCCGGACATGGCACAGGGCGGCGGCGTGGACTCGCCGGAGCTTCCGCAGATCCTTGCGGGGATCCCGGCCTGGGTCGAGTCCCGGCTGCACTGAACGAAACCGGCCAGCGTGAACGGGAGGGTGCCGTAAAGGCATCCAACCGGCCGTTTTGTCCTGTCGTGCGTTGCGCCCGCTGGTTTGGCTCGGCTAGTATGATCCGAATGCCGAAAGCATTTTTCGGCACCGATCCGCTGGATCGAAACAAAGGCAGGACAGCTGGTCAGCGACACACACAACTAGAGCCGGGGAAGGCAGCTCGGCCTTCGATGGTCGAAACGTCAACCATTGACGGCAAGCACTCGGGGTGAGTTGTCGTTGGTGGGGAAGCCAATACCTGATTTTATGGAGTATCAATCATGCTGATTCTGACCCGCCGGGTCGGTGAAACCCTAATGATCGGCGACGAGGTGACCGTCACTGTTCTGGGTGTCAAAGGTAACCAGGTTCGCATTGGTATCAATGCACCGAAAAACGTCGCGGTTCACCGCGAAGAGATTTACCAGCGCATCAAGAACGAGAACGATCCTGCCGGCCACACCGGGGACGACCAGGACCAGTAAAGCTCTTTACGGCTGAAGCAAGGACCAGTATCCTTGCTCGCTCGTTAAGGCACGTTCCTCAACGACGAACGTTCACGGAGAGTTGCCCGAGTGGCCGAAGGGGCTCCCCTGCTAAGGGAGTATAGGGTCAAAAGCCTTATCGAGGGTTCGAATCCCTCACTCTCCGCCAGTTTGCAAAAAGCCCTGTTTTTACAGGGCTTTTTTGTGGGCCGCAATCAGGCCACCAAGGCTGCCACCCGGAATTTCGGCTGCCGCCGATTTCAGTGCTGGCCGACCATGTACGCGTCGAGAATTCCCGCGACCAGCTTGTAAGGCTGCGACGCCTGTAGGTTTGTCAGTACGATCACCGTCAGGTGTTGATCGGGAACCGTGGTGATCCAGACGGCCGCACCCCCGCCGGTATGTATCGTCACATGTCCCTRCTGGCTATCGTGCATCAGCGCGAGACCAAAATCACCGGTTTTCCCGTCGGTCATGACGTACGGTCTGGCCATCAGTGCGAGGCTTGCGGGCTTGATGACCTTACCGTTCCAGAGCGCGTTTTCCCAGGCAGACATGGCCTCGATGTTGCCGCTCAGTCCTGCTGCGGGCATCAGCCACTCTGTCGCGATCTTCGAGCCAAAAGGGTGGATGCCGTCGGTCGAGAAAACCGGCGCACCCTTCTCGTCGAGTTGAAGTTTTGAGTGATCAGCCGTCGGCTGCAGTGCGGTATACAACGATGCACGACCGGGGATGAGCGTCCAGGTATCGCCCCACTGCAGGCCCGCGATGCCGAGCGGCTTCAGCAGCCGTTCGTTGATGTAGCTTTCGTACGGCATGCCACTGACGTGCGCGATGATGTCCCCAAGCAGCATGAATCCGGTTTGGTTATAGACCATGAAGGCCCCCGGCGCTTTGACCGGCTTCGTCCCAAGTAGAGCCATCAGGTCGGTGCGAGTCCCGGCAAGCGGCAGCACATTGACCGTATCGGCCGCCACATCGTCCGGAAGGCCTGAGGTGTGGGAGAGGCAGTGGCGGATTGTCACCGGGGTCCATGAGGCAGGAAGGTTCGGAAGGTACTTCCTGACAGAATCGTCCAGCGAGACTTTGCCCTGCTCTACCAGCGTCATGATCGCGACGGCGGTAAATTCCTTCGTCGTGGATGCGAGGGGATACAGGGTCGCATTCGTGGCTGGGACGTTCAGTTCGATGCTGGCAAGTCCGTAGCTCTTCTCGAGCACGACCTTGCCATCCTTGATAACAGCCACTGATGCGCCGGGTGTGTGCCGGGTAGCCATGTCTTTGGCCACGATCTCATCGACCTGATTTGCGGTGGAGGCATCTGCGTGCGCCACCTGTGCTTGCCAAAGCAGGATTGCCATCAGGATGCCGGTGCCGTTCCTACCCATGCTGATCCCCGTTCCGTTAGATGACTGAGGCATCGTAGGGGCGGGCGATAGCGTGCGCGTGTGCCGGTGGGCCTCCGTACTTCCGGCACACGGGCAAAAGAAAAAAGCCCTGAAAGCTCGCATCGCTGCGGTTTTCAGGGCCTTGCTCTTCGAATATTGGTCGGGGAGACAGGATTCGAACCTGCGACTTCTACGTCCCGAACGTAGCGCTCTACCAGGCTGAGCTACACCCCGACGGGAGCCGCGTATATTAGCCATGACCCTACCGATTCGCAACAGGTCGTCGCATCTTTTTTACAAATCGACGGCATCCGGCTTTGGCGCAGGGCTGGCAGGCGGCCATCTGTTAATCTAAGCGGCTGCCGCGTGGCGGCTCCGACTAGCCTGTCCCAAGAGGAATTGCATGGCACTCACCCCGGCCCGCACCATGCCTGGTGTCCTCGAGCTCCTTCCGCTCGACCAGATCGCCTTCCAGCGCATGCTCGACACCATCCGTCGCAACTACGAGCGGTTCGGCTTCCTGCCGATCGAAACGCCGGTGATCGAGCATAGCGACGTGCTGCTGACCAAGAGCGGCGGTGAGACGGAACGCCAGGTGTATTTCGTCCAGTCGACCGGCGCCCTCGGCGCGGCGGCGGAGAAGGGCGGTGTGCCCGAGCTGGCACTGCGCTTCGACCTGACGGTGCCGCTGGCGCGTTACGTCGCCGAGCACGAGCACGATCTCAGCTTCCCGTTCCGCCGTTACCAGATGCAGCGCGTCTACCGCGGTGAGCGGGCGCAGCGTGGTCGCTTCCGCGAGTTCTACCAGTGCGATATCGACGTGATCGGCAAGGACTCGCTGTCGGTGCGCTACGACGCGGAAATCCCGGCGGTCATCTACAGTGTCTTCCGCGAGCTCAACATCGGCGCCTTCACCATCCAGCTGAATAACCGCAAGCTGATGCGCGGTTATTTCGAGAACCTCGGCGTCAGCGATGCCGAGCAGCAGATGCTGGTGTTGCGCGAAGTCGACAAGCTCGACAAGCGGGGCGCGGACTACGTGCGCGAGACGCTCACCGGTGAGGCGTTCGGCCTGTCGGCGGACGTGGCGGACAAGATTCTCGCCTTCGTCCAGGTGCGTTCGACCTCCGTGAGCGATGCCTTCGCCAAGCTCGACGCCCTCGGTTCCGGTTCGGAGACCTTCGAGCAGGGCCGTGCCGAGCTCAAGGAAGTGCTGGCGATGATCCGCGACTTCGACGTCCCGGAATCGCATTTCGCCCTGAATCTTTCCATCGCCCGCGGCCTCGACTACTACACGGGTACGGTCTACGAGACGACGTTGAACGATCACCTGGGTATCGGTTCGATCTGTTCGGGCGGCCGCTACGAGAACCTTGCCGGGCAGTACACCAAGTCGCACCTGCCGGGCGTGGGTATCTCGATCGGCCTGACGCGTCTTTACTGGCAGCTCCGTGACGCTGGCCTGATCTCCACGGCACAGAGCACGGTGGATGTGCTGGTCACGCAGATGGACGCCAACCAGTTGCCGGCCTATCTGACCCTCGCCACCGAGTTGCGCAACGCCGGCATCGCCACCGAGGTCGTCCTGGAAGGCAGCAAGCTGGGCAAGCAGTTCAAGTACGCCGACCGTGCGGGCATCCGCTTCGTGATCGTCCTGGGCGAGGACGAGATTGCCAAGGGCGTCGTCACCGTGAAGGATCTTCGTCGCGAGGATCAGTTCGAAGTCGCCCGGACGGAACTGGTCAAAACCCTGCGTGTCGAATTAGCCCAGGCCGACATCGGTCGCTGAGCCGCTCCCATCCCCCACCTCCCTTTTGCACGGCCAAAGTCCCCATGACCAGCAGCATCCTTCTCGACGGGCGTAGCCTCACACGCAGCCAGGTCGCCGCCATCGCGCGCCAGGGCGCCACCATCCGCCTCGACGAGGCGCAGCTCGTCAAGGTCAAGCGCGCCGCGGATTTCCTCGCCGAGAAGGTCGGTGGCGGTGAGCCGATCTACGGTGTCACCACGGGGTTTGGCAGCAATGCCGACAAGCTGCTCGGCGCGCACCGCGTGCGCGACGAGCTGCCGGGTGGTAACCCGGAGCCGCGTGAGGGCACCTTGCTGGAAGAGCTGCAGCACAACCTGATCATCACCCACGCGGTGTGCGTGGGTAAGCCGTTCGGCGAGGACGTCGTGCGCGCCATGCTCGCCATCCGCGTGAACACGCTGATGAAGGGGCATTCGGGCATCCGCGTCGAAACTCTGCGCGCGCTGGCCGAGTTGCTCAACCGCAATGTCGTCCCGGTCATTCCGGAGAAGGGCTCGGTCGGCGCCAGTGGCGACCTGGCCCCGCTGTCGCATCTCGCGATCGTCCTGCTCGGTGGCGGCGAAGCCTTCTACGAAGGTGTGCGTATGCCGGGTGCCGAAGCGCTGGCCAAGGCCGGCCTCGAGCCCGTGCGCCTGTCCTTCAAGGAGGGCCTGGCGCTGAACAATGGCACGACGCAGATGCTCGCTACGGGCGTGCTCGCGCTGGATACGATGGACATGCTGATCCGCACGGCGGATCTCGCCGCGGCGATGACGCTCGATGCCTTCGCTGGCCGCAAGGGCGCTTACGCTGAGCAGGTTCACGCCCTGCGTCCGCATCCGGGCCAGGTCGAGACGGCGAAGCAGATCAGCCATCTTCTCGAAGGTTCGACGCTGGCGGATATCGCTTACCACATGGTCCCGCGGTTCAAGCCGTGGCTGGCCGATTCCTGGTCCGAGCCCTCGGATCAGGCGTATCGCTTCGACATCAGCTGGGACTGGGTGCCGGCGACGCAGCGCCACGGCAAGGAAGCGTTCTATTCGCGCTTCCTCCCATTCAAGGGCGGCAAGAAGCACCAGCCGCAGGACGCCTATTGCCTGCGTTGCGCACCGCAGGTGCACGGCGCCGTTCGCGATGCCTGGGAACAGGCCTGCCGCGTGTTCGATATCGAACTGAACGCAGTGACCGACAACCCGCTGGTGTTCCCGGACGCCGAGAACGCCCAGGTGATCGAAGACCAGGTGATCTCGGCCGGTCACTTCCACGGCATGCCGCTCGCCCTGGCGATGAGCTACGTGAAGGCGGCGATTCCCGTGCTCGCCTCGATCTCCGAGCGCCGCACCGCGAAACTGGTCGACCCGGCCAATAACGACGGCCTTCCGGCTTTCCTTATCGGTAACGAGGACGCGACCGATTCGGGCTTCATGATCGTGCAGTACACGGCGGCGGCGCTGGTCAACGACCTCGCGACGCGCGCGCACCCGGCGTCGGTTTACTCCGTGCCGACCAGTGCCAACGCCGAGGACCACGTCTCCATGGGTGCCAACGAAGCGCGCCACGTGCTCGAGATGACCGAGGACCTCGGTCACGTGCTGGCGATGGAGCTGTACACCGCCGCACAGGCGCTGGAGTACCGCCAGGACATGCTCAATGCCGCGCGGACCCTGGCTCACCGTGGCGACTGGGAAGCCCTGGCCGCCAAGATCAATGGCGCGCCGCGCAGCGATTCGCCGCATTTCGCCCGCTTTGAGACGGAAGTGCGGGCGCTCATGGACGCGCTGGCGCGCGCCGAGGATTTCCATGGCGGCGTTGCCGTCCGTGCCGCTCTGGCGACGCTGCGCGAGCACATCGCTTTCATGCAGCGCGACCGCGCGATGGATGGCGACGTTCGCCTCGTGTGCGAACTGGTCGCCTCCGGTCGCCTGGTCGCCTGAGCGGGCGCTAGAGCGCAAAGAAGCGCAGGCTGGCCGCCGCTTCGATCGCCGGCGACCAGTCGTCGAGCGTGCCGGCGCGAATGCCGGCCAGGTACTGGTAGAGCTGGGCATCGTTGATGAGGCCCAGCTTGGCCATGGCCGAGCGCTTCTGCCGGCTGATGGTTTTCAGGCTGCGGCCCATCGACGCGGCGATGTCCACCAGCCCGTAGCCCTGCGCATAGGCACGTAATACCTCGACCTCGCGTGGCGACAGGCGTGTCGCGAGCTCGTCCGCGTTGTCGGCGCAGTCCGCCTCGTGGAACAGCCGGCGAATGGCCGGGCTCAGGTAGGAGCGCCCGACCTCGGCCGCGTGCACGGCCACCGGGATGTCGCGAAGGCTGGTCCGTTTGTCGAAGATGGCGGCCACGCCCATGTCCAGCAGGGTGCGCAGGATGGCTGGATTGGACAGCATGGTCAGCACGACGATGCCGGTATCCGGCCGTAGGGCGCGGATGCGGCGGATCATCGGCATGCCATCGGGCTGGCTGCCCTCGGGCATGGAAAAGTCGGTGACGACGACATCGCAAGGATGGTCGGCGAGGGCATCGAAGAGGGCATCGGTATCGTGGGCACGCGCAACCACCTGGTAGCGGTGTGACTTCAGGATGGTCTCGACGCCCGCGACGACGACCGGATGATCGTCGGCAATGATCACGGTGCTCGACATGGCAGGGGCTCGCGACGGTGGAAAAGCCGTCATCTTGTCGAGCGACCCGGGCGGGGTATATGGAAGAAAAGCGCAATTGCATGTCGGTGCTTGCCACGCCGAAGTTGCCGCGATAGGATAAGTTATCGTATTAACGCATTAGTACACTATGAAGCGTCGCTCGATCGACCCCGAAATGCCGGCCAACTCGGCCGAAACCAGCCTCTGCGAGGCCCTGCTCGGTCTCTCGAGCGTGGATGAGATGCGTGCCTTCCTGCACGACCTCTGCACCCCGGCCGAGATCGAGGTCATGGTGGACCGCTGGCGGGTGGTGCCCTTCCTGCTGGAAGGGCGGTCCTACCGCGAAATCCACGAAAAGACGTCGGTCAGCATCACCACGATCGGCCGGGTGGCCCGCTATCTCAACCAGGGAAGCGGTGGCTACATGGCCGCCGCGGCGCGTCGCAACCTCGCAGGTGTCGCATGAAGCCGCGCGATCGGCTGCGCATCGCGATGCAGAAGTCGGGCCGGCTGACCGAGCCCGCCCAGGAGCTCCTGGCCCGTTGCGGCCTGAAATTCCGGCAGAGCCGCGACAAGCTGTTCTGCTTCGGCGAGGGCGAGCCGGTGGACCTCCTGCTGGTTCGCGACGACGACATCCCGGGGCTGATCGCCGAAGGGGTCTGCGATCTCGGCATCGTCGGTCGCAACGTGCTGCGTGAGTTCCAGCTGACCAACCCCGACACGGGTGCCGGCATGGACGAGCTGCGGCCGCTGGGCTTCGGCCACTGCCGACTCTCCATCGCCGTGCCCCAGGAAGACGCCTACGACGGCCCGGCCCAGCTTCAGGGGCAGCGCATTGCGACGTCGTACCCGGGCTTGCTCGGCGAATGGCTGCGCAGCCACGGGGTCGACGCGAAGGTGGTGATGCTCGCCGGTTCGGTGGAAATCGCGCCACGCCTCGGCACGGCCGATGCCATCTGCGACCTGGTCTCCAGCGGCGCGACGCTGGTGGCCAACCAGTTGCGCGAGGCCGTCGTGGTGGTGGAAAGCGAGGCGGTGCTGGCCGGCCGTCGCGAACTTCCGCTGGACGAGCGTGGCGAGATTGCCGAACTGCTCCTGCGCCGTCTCGACGGCGTCATCCAGGTGCGCGATTCGCGCCTGATCCTGATGCAGGCACCGCGCGATGCACTGGCCGCGATCACGCGACTCTTGCCCGGGCTGCCTGTCCCGACGCTGACACCCGTCGATGGCGCGCCCGACCAGGTGGTGTTGCAGGCCCTGTGCGCCGGCTCGGTGAGCTGGCGCCAGCTCGAAGACATGAAACGCGCCGGCGCCCGCGACATGCTGGTGCTGCCGGTGGAGAAGATGCTGGCATGAAACGGATCGACTGGAAGGGTCTCGACGCGGCAGGTCGCGAGGCGGCGCTCGCCCGTCCGCTGCAGTCACGCGCGGCTGCCTTGCGCGACGGCGTCGAGGCGATCATCGCGGATGTGCGCGTGCGCGGCGATGCCGCGCTCATCGAACTCACGGCACGCTACGACGGCGCAACGCTTGACGCGCTCGCCGTGACCGAGGCGGAATTCGCCGCGGCGGAAGCACGACTGCCGATTGAACTGAAGGCGGCCGTGCTCGAGGCGGCGGCACGCATCGAGCGTTTCCATCGGGCTGCCGCACCGACGCCGGTGAGCGTGGAAACCGCGCCTGGCGTCACTGTGGAGCGCGTCCTGCGCCCGATTCGTCGCGTCGGGCTTTACGTGCCGGCCGGCGGGGCGCCGTTGCCTTCGACAGCGATCATGCTCGGCGTGCCCGCAGCGATTGCCGGCTGTCGCGACGTCGTTCTCTGCACGCCCGTGCAAGCTAACGGACGCTGCGACGATGCGGTGCTGTTCGCTGCCCGGGCGACCGGCGTCACTCGCGTGTTCAAACTCGGTGGCGCGCAGGCGATCGCCGCGATGGCGTACGGCACCGCGTCCGTGCCTCGCTGCGACAAGCTGTTCGGGCCGGGCAATGCCTGGGTCACCGAAGCCAAACTGCAGGTCGCCGGCGATCCGGCAGGCGCTGCGATCGACATGCCCGCCGGTCCATCCGAGGTGCTCGTCATCGCCGATGCCGATGCCGATCCGCGCTTCATCGCCGCCGACCTGCTTTCGCAGGCCGAGCACGGCCCCGATTCGCAGGTGCTTCTGGTCAGCCCGTCGGCGACGCAGCTCGATGCCGTCGAAATCGAAGTGGAGCGTCAACGTCGCGAGCTACCGCGCGCCGAGGTGGCCGCGAGTGCGCTGGGCGAAAGCCGGTTGATCCTGGTCGCCGACCTCGGCGAGGCGGTCGAGGTGAGCAATCGCTACGCCCCCGAACATCTCATCATCCAGACCAACGATGCGCGTGCGCTGCTCGATGCCGTCGAATCCGCTGGCTCGGTGTTCCTCGGCGAATGGACGCCGGAGTCGGTGGGCGATTACTGCAGTGGTAGCAACCACGTGCTGCCCACCTACGGTTATGCGCGCAGCTACAGCGGTGTTTCGGTCGCCAGCTTCCAGAAGCAGGTGACGGTGCAGGAGCTCACGGCGCAAGGGCTGCGCAACATCGGTCCTTGCGCGGCGATCCTCGCCGAGGCTGAGCAGCTCGAGGCACACCGCCGGGCCGTCACCCTCAGGCTCGCCGCCATGGATGCCGCCGCATGAGTATCCTCGATCTGGCACGTCCCGATATCCGCGCGCTCGCGCCGTATTCCAGCGCCCGCATGGAAGCGCAGGGGGGCACGGTACTGCTCAACGCGAACGAGTCGTCGCGACCGCCGAACATTCCCGGTGGTGAGGGGCTCAATCGCTATCCCGATCCGCAGCCGCGCGGGCTGGTGGAAACCCTCGCCGAGCTTTACGGAACTACCGGTGATCGCGTCCTCGTGACCCGTGGCAGCGACGAGTCGATCGACCTCCTCGTGCGCGCCTTCTGCCGTGCCGGCGAAGACGCCGTACTCATCTCCCCGCCGACCTTCGGGATGTACGCGGTGTGCGCGCGCATCCAGGGCGCGGCCGTGATCGAGTCGCCACTCAGTCGCCAGGGGGTGCTCGACATCGATGCGCTCCTGGCCGCGGTCACGCCGGCCACGCGCATCGTCTTCGTCTGCACGCCGAACAACCCCACGGGCAATCTCGTCGATCGCGTCGATCTGGAGCGCATCGCCAAGGCGCTCGAAGGCCGTGCGCTGCTCGTCATCGACGAGGCCTATGCGGAATACAGTGGCGTCGCCAGCGCATCGTCGCTTATCGACCCGTATGACAACGTCGCTATCCTGCGCACGCTGTCCAAAGCCTGGTCGCTGGCGGGCGCCCGTGTGGGCACCTGCATCGCGCGACCGGAAGTGATTGGCCTGCTTCGCCGCATCATCCCGCCGTACCCGCTGCCGTCGCCCTGCGTGGATGCCGCCATGGGCGCGCTGTCGTACGAAGGCCGGCGCGTGCAGCGGCACCATCTGCACGAGATCCTCAACGAGCGCGCGCGGATGGTCGTCGCCTTGCAGAAGCTGCCGGGCGTGAGGGAGGTGATGCCGTCGCACGCCAACTTCCTGGCCGTGCGCTTCGACGATGCCGCTGGGACGTATCGCCGTCTCCTCGCCGCTGGCGTGGTGGTGCGCGACGTGTCCCGATACGCCGGACTGGAGGATGCCTTGCGCATCACCATCGGCACCGGTAACGAAAACGATCGCGTGCTGGCCGTGCTACGCGCGGGAGCGCCGGCATGAGTCGCAAGATCCTCTTCGTCGATCGCGACGGTTGCCTCATCGAGGAACCGGCCGACCAGCAGATCGACAGCTATGAAAAGCTCGCCCTGATGCCCGGCGTGATCGCGGCGCTGCAGCGTTGCGTCGCCGCGGGCTACGAGTTGGTCATGGTCACCAACCAGGATGGCCTGGGCACGCCCTCGTTTCCGCAGGCGTCGTTCGATGGGCCGCATGCCCTGATGGTGAACATCTTTGCCTCGCAGGGCGTCACGTTCCGTGAGCAGTTGATCGACCGGAGCTTCCCACACGAAAACCTCGATACCCGTAAACCGGGCACCGGGCTCGCACGCCACTGGCTGGCGGACGATAGCTGGAGCCGCGCRCAGTCGGCCATGATCGGCGACCGCGACACCGACCTCGCGTTCGCCGCCAACCTCGGGGTCCGCGGTTTCCGTGTGGGTGCCGACGGGGCGAGCTGGGCCGAGGTGGCGCACGCGTTGCTCGATGCGCCACGCACCGCCGAGGTGCTGCGCAAAACGAAAGAGACCGCCATCCGCGTGAACGTGGATCTCGACCGTGTTGCCGAGCCGAACGTGCACACGGGCCTGGGCTTCTTCGATCACATGCTCGAGCAGATCGGCAAGCACGGCGGTTTCGCCCTGAGCCTCACCTGCGAGGGCGACACGCATATCGACGAGCACCACACCATCGAAGACTCCGCGCTCGCCCTTGGCCAGGCACTTCGCCAGGCGTTGGGCGACAAACGTGGCATCGGCCGGTATGGCTTCGCGCTGCCGATGGACGAGAGTGCGGCGCGGGCGGAACTCGATCTGTCAGGTCGGCCCTACTTCGTCTTCGAGGGTAGCTTCCCGCGCGACCGCGTCGGCGATGTGCCGACCGAACTCGTGCCGCACTTTTTCCGTTCGCTCTGCGAGACGCTGGGCGCCAACCTGCATCTCACTGTGCATGGCGAAAACGCGCACCACATGGTCGAGGGTTGCTTCAAAGTGGTCGCCCGTACGCTCCGTCAGGCGATACGCCGCGAAGGCGCCGAACTGCCGAGCACCAAGGGAAGCCTCTGATGAAGGTGGTCCTCGTCGACGCGGGCGGCACCAACATCGGCTCCGTGCGTTACGCCTTGCAACGCCTCGGCACCGATGCCGAGCTCACCTCGGATGCGGCACGCATTCGCGCGGCGAGTCACGTGATTCTTCCGGGCGTCGGTGCCGCGGCGCCGGGCATGCGCATGTTGCGCGAGGCAGGTCTGGTCGACGTGCTGCGTGGTCTCACCCAGCCCGTACTCGGCGTTTGCCTGGGCATGCAGCTGCTGTGCGAACGCTCGGAAGAAAGCGACACGGCGTGCCTTGGCGTCATTCCTGCCGCGGTGAAGCGTTTCACCGATGCACCGGGTCTGCGCGTGCCGCACATGGGTTGGAACACGCTGCAGGTCACGGCGCCGCATTGCCTGACCGCCGGCTTGCGCGAGGGTGACACGGCGTATTTCGTCCACAGCTTCGCCGTCCCGACCGGTCCTTACACCCTGGCGGCGAGCGAGCACGGTACACCGTTCTCGGCGGTGGTCGCCTCCGGCAATTTCATGGGCATGCAGTTCCACCCCGAGCGTTCGGCCGGCGTGGGTGCCCAGCTTCTGCGGAATTTCCTCTCCCTATGACCCTACCGATACCCGCTATCGACCTGCGCGAGGGCAAAGTCGTCCGCTTATTCAAGGGCGACTACGCGCAACAGACCACCTTCGCCTTCGAACCGGAAGCGCTGGCAGCGCGCTWCGCCGACGATGGCGCGACGTGGCTGCATGTCGTCGATCTCGATGGTGCGCGCTCGGGCCACTTCGAGAACCTCTCCACCATCGCCGGCATCGCCTCGGGCGGGCGGTTGCGCGTGCAGGCCGGTGGCGGCATTCGCGACGAGGAGGGCGTTCGCCGGCTGCTCGATGCGGGCGTCGAGCGTGTCGTTGTCGGCAGCGTCGCCATTCGTGATCCGGAGTCGGTCGCGGCATGGATCGGTCGTTACGGCTGCGATCGCATCGTGCTCGCCCTGGACACACGCWTCCGTGACGGGCTGTGGAAGCTGCCCAGTGCGGGCTGGACGGCCGACGAAGTCCACACGCTCGACGATCTCGTGCCCTGGTACGAAGCCGCCGGTGCGCGCCATCTGCTGTGTACCGACATCGATCGCGACGGCACCATGAGCGGCCCCAACCTGGCGCTGTATCGTCATCTGGCCACGCTGGCCCCCGGGTTAGATGTGCAGGCTTCGGGCGGCGTGAAGTCGCTCGCCGACGTCACCGATCTCTCGTTGCAGGGCGTCGCCGGCATCATCCTCGGCCGTTCGCTGCTGGAGGGCGCGTTCGGGCTACGCGACGCCATCGCGACCGCCGACAAGGCGAACGCGACATGCTGAGCCGTCGCATCGTTCCCTGTCTGGATGTGCGCGACGGACAGGTCGTCAAGGGCGTGCGTTTTCGTGACCACGTCGTCGTCGGCGAGATTGTCGAGCTGGCACTGCGTTATCGCGACGAGGGCGCCGACGAGCTGGTGTTCTACGACATCACGGCCAGCCCGGAAGGGCGCCGCGTCGATCGTGACTGGGTGGAGCGCGTGGCGCGGGAGATCGACATCCCGTTCTGCGTCGCCGGCGGTATCCGCAGCGTTGACGATGCGCGAGAGGTGCTTCATGCCGGAGCCGACAAGATCTCGATCAATTCGCCGGCGCTCGAGCGGCCGGCCCTCGTGAGCGAGATCGCCGACGCCTTCGGCGTGCAGTGCGTGGTCGTCGGCGTCGACAGCCTGCGCGACGAGGACGGCGAATGGCGCGTTCGCCAGTACACCGGCGATCCATCGCGAACCAGGGCGCTGCGCAAGGGTACGCTCGAGTGGATCGACGAGGTGCAGTCACTGGGTGCCGGTGAAATCGTCCTGAACTGCATGGGCACCGACGGCGTACGTCGCGGCTACGACATCGAACAACTGACCGCGGCCCGCGCGATCACCCGCGTACCGCTGGTCGCCTCCGGCGGTGCGGGTATCCCCATGCACTTCGCCGAAGTATTCAAGGACGCCGATGTGGATGCGGCGCTCGCTGCGAGCGTCTTCCACAGCGGCGACATTGGCATTCCCGCGCTGAAGCGCGAACTGCGCCTGCAGGGTATCGAGGTAAGGCTATGAACGAGGTGATTCCCGATTTCGCCAAGGGCGACGGCCTGTTGCCAGCGATCGTGCAGCATGCGCATTCGGGCGAAGTACTGATGCTCGGCTACATGGATGACGCCGCGCTGGCGAAAACGCGCGCGAGCGGCCTGGTGACCTTCTTCAGCCGCAGCAAGCAGCGTTTGTGGACGAAGGGCGAGACCTCGGGTGATTCGCTGGCGCTCGTCGACATCCGCCTGGACTGCGATGCCGACACGTTTCTCGTGCGCGCCATACCCGCCGGCCCGACCTGCCACACGGGCACGTCGAGCTGCTTCGGTGACGACGTCAAGCCGTCGCTGGGTTTCCTCGGCGAGCTCGACGCGCTGGTTGCATCGCGGCATGCGGAACGGCCGGACGGCAGCTATACGACAAAGCTGTTCGAAGGCGGCATTCGCCGCATGGCGCAGAAGGTGGGGGAGGAGGGTGTCGAAACGGCACTCGCCGCAGTTGCCGAAGGCAACGACGCCCTGATCGGCGAAGCCGCCGACCTGGTCTTTCATCTGATGGTCGTGCTGCGCGCCCGCGGCATCGGGTTCGATGCCGTGGCGGCGAAACTAGCCGCGCGACACGCAGGCTAACCTCAGTCTCATTGTAGGAGCCGATTCATCGGCGATGCTCTGTGTGGGAGCCGATTCATCGGCGATGGGCGTTGCCGCTTCGCCGCTCCGTTGGCTTTTTGCCGATGAATCGGCTCCTACCGTTTAGGTCTGTCGCTTACCGGTTGCCGCCGCGGTTGCCACCGCCGCCACCGCCGCCACCGCCGCTGCGATTGCCGCCCTGGCCACCGCCGCCGCCGGGACGACCGCCGCGATTGCCGCCGGGACGTGCACCGCCGCCGCCGGGCGCGCGATTACCACCGCCGCCCGCACGATTGCCGTTGGCACCGCCACCGCTGGCGCGATTGCCACCGCCGCCACCGGCCGCGCGGTTGCCACCGAAGCCGCCACCGCCACCCGGGGCGCGATTGCCGCCACCGCCCGGTGCGCCGCCCGTACGCGGGCCGCGATTACCGCCGCCACCGCCGTCGAAGCGAGCGCCACCGCCCTCGAAGCGTCCACCGCCGGCGCTGCGATTACCTTCGGAACGGCCCGGACCACCCTGGCCCGGGGCGCGATTGCCGCCACCGGCACCCGGGCCGCCGCTACGGCCACCCGTACGCGGGCCACGGTTGCCCGCGGTATTGCCTGCGGCATTGCCACCACCGGTACGGCTGTCGCCAGCGAACCAGGTGCGCGGCGACGGCAGTTCCTGACCCGGCGCGACGCGACGCGAGCGCTGGCCACCGGCCGCGCCACCACCACCGCGCTCGGGACGAGCGACGTTGCCGTTCACTTCGCGACGCGGAGCGCCGCCCTGGCCACCGCCGCCACCGGGGCGACCACGACCACCGCCGGCGCCACCACGGCCGCCACGCGGGTTGTCGTCGCGCAGGCGATCGAAGGCAGTCAGTTCACGGGCTTCGTCGTGACGACCCGAGCTCCAGGCACCCGCCGGACGGCCGTCCGGCTTGTACTCGGTGACGTGACGCGGTGCGCGGCGCTGATGGACCACGGCGCTCAGGGTGAGCACCGGAGCCGGCGCACCGAGGCCT
The DNA here is from genome assembly GCF_056406135.1 of Luteibacter sp. P1_D3. Taxonomy (NCBI): domain Bacteria; kingdom Pseudomonadati; phylum Pseudomonadota; class Gammaproteobacteria; order Lysobacterales; family Rhodanobacteraceae; genus Luteibacter; species Luteibacter sp. P1_D3. The sequence continues at coordinate 23,457 of NZ_JBFUAT010000023.1, forward strand.
GCGCGCTCGCGCAGTTCCTTGATCGCGGTCTCGTCGAGGTTGTCGCTGTCGCCGCGACGCAGGGCGCGCGGGAGTTCCACGCTGCCGTAGCGGATGCGCTTGAGGCGGCTGACCAGGAAGCCCTGCGAGTCCCACAGGCGACGGACCTCGCGGTTGCGGCCCTCGCGGATGGTTACGCGGAACCAGCTGTGGCTACCGCCACGGCTGATGGTGGCGATTTCGTCGAAGCGGGCAGGGCCGTCTTCGAGTTCGACACCGGCCTTGAGGCGTTCGATGGTCTCGTCGGGCACTTCGCCGTGGACGCGGCAGAGGTACTCGCGCTCGAGGCCGCTCTTCGGATGCATCAGCGCGTTGGCGAGTTCGCCATCGGTGGTGAGCAGGAGCAGGCCGGTGGTGTTGATGTCGAGGCGACCCACGGCGACCCAGCGCGCACCCTTCAGGCGCGGCAGCTGTTCGAACACGGTGGGGCGGCCTTCGGTGTCTTCGCGCGTGGTCACCACGCCTTCCGGCTTGTGGTAGACGATCACTTCGGCGTCGTTGCGGTTGTCGGTAGCGACGACGAACTGCTTGCCGTCGAGGACGACGCGGTCACCGGCGTGGACGCTGGCGCCGATGGTCGCGGCGGTGCCGTTGACTTCGACTTCGCCGGCCTGGATGCGCTGTTCGAGCATGCGGCGGGAGCCGAGGCCGGCGTTGGCCAGGACCTTGTGCAGGCGCTCTTCGAGCACGGCACCATCGTCGGGACGGCTTTCGCCGCGCTTAAGGGATAGAACGGAACGTTGCGGCGCACTCATGCGCGTGACTCCTCGGTATCTTCTTCAGCGTCGTCTTTGGCGACGTCGCTTTCGGGGTTCTCTGCCTCTTCGGCAGTGGCGGAAGCCGCGGCGACGTCGTCGCCGGCAGGCAGCTGGTTCGCGACCTCGACCGTCTCGTCCTCAGGGGACGGGGTCTCGGAAGCGGGTGTTTCTTCGATCGTCATGGCCTCGGCCACGACATCATCGGATGCTTCGGTATTCGTTGGGCTTTCGTTTTCGTTGTCCGGGTCGATCGAGAGGGTGGCGCCGACGCGGGCATGCGCGGGGATGCCGTCACCGTCGAACCGCAGCTGCGGATTGATTTCCTCGAGATCGCGGATCTCGGAAAGCGGGGGCAGGGAGTCCAGCGACTTCAGGCTGAAGTAGTCGAGGAATCCCCGCGTGGTGCCGAACAGGGCCGGCTTGCCAGGAACGTCGCGATGGCCGACGACGCGGATCCATTCGCGCTCCTCGAGCGTCTTGATGATGTTCGAGGAAACCACCACGCCGCGGATCTGTTCGATCTCCGGGCGGGTAATCGGCTGGCGGTAAGCGATCAGGGCCAGTGTTTCGAGCAAGGCACGGGAGTAGCGGCTGGGTTTCTCGGACCACATGCGCGACACCCAGCCGTGGACATCGCGACGGACCTGGTAACGCCAGCCCGAGGCGACTTCGATCAGCTCGACGCCGCGGCCGTCGCAGTCGTGCGTCAGCGAGGCGAGCGCGACCACGATGTCGTCCGTGGTCACTTCGTCCTCGTCGCCGAAGATCGCCTTCAACTGCGCGATCGTCATCGGCTGGGTCGACGCCAGCAGCGCCGCTTCCACGATGGGTTTCAGTTGTTCGGGTTGCATAGGCCTTCGGGTGTACCGCGCGGGTCGCGCGGATCGGTTCGATGTTCGTGGCCCTCAAGGGCCGTCAGGCGAGCGCCTCTTCGGGCTCGGCATCACTCAGTACCTTCGTCTTCAGATAGATCGGCCCGAGGGCTTCTTCCTGGACGATCTCGACGAGCATTTCCTTGGCCAGTTCGAGCATGGCGAGGAAGGTGACAACGACCCCGAGTCGACCTTCCGTCACGTCGAACAGCGTTTCAAAACGGTGGAACCCGCCGCGACCCAATGATTCGAGCAGGTCGCCCATGCGCTGGCGCACGCTGAGCGGTTCGCGCTGGATCGCATGGTGCGTGAACAGATCGGCACGTCCGAGCACGTCCTTGAGCGCGAGCAGCATCTCCTTCAGGTCGAGCGGGGGCGGTACGCGCACCACGTTGTGCTCGCCGACGAAGGCGTGCACCACGGTGGTATCGCGTTCCAGGCGCGGCATGGCTTCGATATCGGCCGCGGCCCGCTTGAACCGTTCGTACTCCTGCAGGCGGCGAACCAGCTCCGCGCGCGGATCGTCCTCCAGGCCTTCCTCGCTCGGTGGCCGGGGCAGCAGCAACCTGGACTTGATCTCCGCCAGGATCGCGGCCATCAGCAGGTATTCCGCGGCGAGCTCCAGTCGCATCACCTCGCGCATCATGTCGATGTAATCCATGTACTGCCGGGTGATTTCGGCCACAGGGATGTCGAGGATGTCCAGGTTTTGCCGGCGAATCAGGTAAAGCAGCAGGTCGAGCGGCCCTTCGAACGATTCGAGGATGACCTCGAGCGCGTCCGGCGGGATGTACAGATCCTGCGGCATTTGCAGCACAGGCTGCCCGCGCACGAGCGCGAGGGGCATTTCCTGCTGCTGCGGGACGCCTGCGAAGGCACCCTGGGTTTTTTCGACTACCTGAACTTCGGTTGTCTCGTTAGTCATCGGCACACGTCAGAAGGGTCGCGAGTGCGACCAGGAACGTAACAATCGATGCCGTCCGGCGGCTATACCGCCACCTCGCCCGGCATGCCACGCATCGTCGCCGACGAGCGAAGGGCATTGCCGCTGGACACCCCAGGAGGGTCACCGCCTGTGAAAGATCGTCGGGAGCGGTCCGCTCACGGTCCCGAAACACGGACCGGTGAGGGCGCGACGCCCGAATAAGTTCACCCGATTGAGCACAGGGTATCGCCTGTGCCCGCCCAAGTCCAGCGGCCTGCCTGCCGGGCGTCCCGCGGTTCCGGCACAATATCGGTATGCAGCAGGCCCCTCGCGCGATCATCCATGTCGACATGGACGCTTTCTATGCGTCCGTGGAGGAGCTGGATGACCCGAGCCTGGTCGGCAAACCCGTGATCGTGGCGGGGCTGGGGCGGCGCGGCGTGGTGTCCACCTGCAACTACGTGGCGCGCACCTACGGGGTCCGTTCGGCCATGCCGACCTCCGAGGCGCGCCGCCGCTGCCCGGACGGCGTCTATATCTTCCCTCGTCACGCCCGCTACGCAGAAATTTCGGAGATCGTCTTTTCGGTGTTCGGCGAGGTCACACCGATGATCGAGGGGCTCTCCCTGGATGAGGCGTTTCTCGACGTCACGGCCAGCCTGCGCCTGTTCGCCTCGATCGAGGCCATCGGGCGTCGGGTCAAGGAAAGCATTCGCGAGCGTACGGGCCTGAACGCCTCGGTCGGCATGGCGCACAACAAGCTGCTCGCCAAGCTGGCCAGCGAGTTGTCCAAGCCGGATGGCTTCCTGCACATCCATCCCGGGGAAGTGCAGGGCTACCTCGACCCGCTGCCGATCGGACGCATGTGGACGGTCGGCAAGGTGGCTGAGGAATCCCTGCACAAGGTCGGTATCCGCACCATTGGCGACCTGATCCGCGCGGATGCCTGGCGGCTGAACAAGGCCGTCGGTGAGCGTCATGCTGCCCAACTGCGTCAGTTGTGCCTCGGCGAGGACCGGCGGGCCGTGGTCACGGACGCGCCGGAAGTGTCGATCGGTTCGGAATGGACCTTCGATGTCGACGTGGACGAACTGCCGATCGCCGAGGCATGGCTCCTGCGCCAGTGCGAGCGGGTAGGGGCGAGGGCGCGGTCGCGCGGCGTGGACGCCCGGACGGTGTCGGTAAAGCTGCGTGAGCCGCCCTTCGTCACTCACAGCCGGCAGGCGCAGTTGCCGGTTCCCGGCAACGCGACACCGGATATCTATGCGGTGGCACGTCGCTTGCTTCAGGTCTGGTGGAACCAGCATCCACGACCGAGGCTTCGCTTGCTCGGTGTGACGCTTTCGGGGTTCGATGCCCGGCACAGCGATGAACAACAGGACATGTTCGCCGCGCCGGTCTCGGAAAAACGCTCCGATGGCGTGCAGGACCGGATCAACGAGCGCTTCGGCGCCGGTGCCCTGGTCCGCGCGGGTGTGCTGAAGACGCGCGGAAGCGAGTGAACGCCGGTGTTGCGGGCGAACCCTACGACTGCGCTAATGTGTCCGTTTGTGACACGAAACGTAAGTCGTACGGGGTGCGGTCATGCCGAACTCGACGTATAAGGTCCAGCAGGAACCGAAATGGATGGAAATGCAGCAGATGTCTGACAAGGAGAGTTCAAACATGCGCTATCGCCACGCGCGGATGAAGGTGCAGACCGCGGTCCTGATGAGCCGCGGCGGCGAAGCACACCCCACCGACCTGGTCGACATTTCGGCGACCGGCGCCATGCTGCGTCGCCCGCTCGGCTGGCGCGGCGAGCCCGGCCAGACCTGGATCCTCGACATGGTCTTCGGCCATGACCTGCATATTCATATGGAAGCCATGGTCGCCCGCGTTTCGGCGCGGCAGATCGGTATGGCTTATACCCTCATCCCCGAGGACAAGCAGGCCCCGTTGTGGGAGTTGCTGGGGGGATATGCGGATACGCTCGAGGCGTGGACTGACGATTGATCGCTAGCACCCATCGCCGATAAATCGGCTCCTACCTAGCGGGACGAGGCAGACGGCGATCCCCTGCTCGGTAGGAGCCGATTCATCGGCGATGCTCTTCGGTGATGCATAAAAAAAGCCCCGCTCAAGGCGGGGCTTTGTCGTCTTATCAGGACTGGGCCGCTTTCCGCTTCGCCCGATCCTCATCGCGCAATTCGCGACGAAGGATCTTGCCCACGTTGGTCTTCGGCAATGCGTCGCGGAATTCGATCTGCTTGGGGCGCTTGTAGCCCGTGAGATTCTCGCGGCAGTACTCGCGCAGGGCTTCTTCGGTGAGCGCCGGATCCTTGCGGACCACGAAGATCTTCACCACTTCGCCCGAATGCTCGTCGTCGACGCCGACGGCGGCCACTTCGGCCACGCCCGGATGCGCCATGACGATGTCCTCGATCTCGTTCGGGTACACGTTGAAGCCCGAGACCAGGATCATGTCCTTCTTGCGATCGACGATGTAGACGTAACCGTTGGCGTCCATGCGCGCAATGTCGCCGGTACGCAGCCAGCCGTTCGCGTCGAGCACCTTGGCGGTTTCGTCGGGGCGGTTCCAGTAGCCCTTCATCACCTGAGGGCCCTTGATGCACAGCTCGCCGACTTCACCGATGGGTAGCACCTGGCCGTCATCGGTCCAGATCTGCACATAGGTGGAAGGGATCGGAAGGCCGATCGAGCCGTTGTATTCCTTCAGGTCGAGCGGATTGATGCAGGCGGCCGGCGAGGTTTCAGTCAGGCCGTAGGCCTCGGCAAGCGTGATGCCGGTGGTCTTCTTCCAGCGTTCCGCCACGGCGCGCTGCACGGCCATGCCGCCGCCGAGCGACAGATGCAGGCCGGAGAAATCGAGGTCGGCAAAGCCCGGCGTGTTGAGCAGCCCGTTGAACAGGGTGTTGACGCCGGTGATCGCTGTGAAGCGCTCCTTCGAGAGCTCCTTGACGAAGCCCTTCATGTCACGCGGATTGGTGATCAGCAAGTTCAGCGCGCCCATGCGCGTGAAGACCAGGCCGTTCGCCGTCAACGAGAAGATGTGGTACAGCGGCAGCGCGGTGACGATGATTTCCTCACCCATCTTGGCCGAGCCGCTGATCCAGGCATCGGCCTGGAGCATGTTGGCGACCATGTTGCGATGGGTGAGCATCGCGCCCTTGGCGACGCCGGTGGTGCCACCGGTGTACTGCAGGAAGGCGATATCGTCGTGGCCGACGTCGGTCTTCGGTATCGGGTGGGACTTGCCGCGGGCGAGCGCATCCCTGAAACGGACGGCCATCGGCAGCTTGAATGCGGGCACTTCCTTGCGGATGCTCTTGACCACGAAGTTGATGATGTTCCCCTTGGGGAACCCGATCATGTCGCCGACGGCCGTGGTGATGACGTTCTTCACCTGGGTGCCGTCCAGCGCCTGCTCGGCGGTCGCGGCGAAGTTGTCGAGCACGACCAGCGCCTTCGCGCCGGAATCTTCCAACTGGTGATGCAGTTCGCGGGTGGTGTACAGCGGGTTGGTGTTCACGACGGTCAGGCCGAGGCGCAGGGCGCCGAACAGCACGATCGGGTACTGAAGCAGGTTCGGCAGCATGATCGCCAGGCGATCGCCCTTCTTCAGGCCGAGTTCGCCGGAGAGGTAGCCCGCGAACGCGGCGGACAGCTCGTCGATCTGCCCGTAGGTGAGGACCTTGCCGAAGTTCTTATAGGCAGGGCGATCACGAAATTTCTGAAAGGACTCTTCGAAGACGGCCGCCACGGAGCGGTACGCGTTGACGTCGATGTCGGCGGGAATGCCGGCCGGATAGTGGTCAAGCCACGGACGCTCAATGCTCATGGATCGGACGAACTCCTGAAAGGACAGTCGTACGGCGGCCTGTCGTACGATCGCGGCATTGGAGCATACGCGCGCGTATAGCGGCAAGCCGCAACGCAACGAGACAGCACAAGGGATAACACGATGTCGAAACCCTGGATAGCACTGGCATTTCTGCTGTTGTCGGCACTGGCCGGCTGTCGGCATACGCCGGACGAGGAACAGGTGCGCAAAGCGATCGCCGCGACGGTCGCGGGCGCAGAGGCTGCCAAGGCCAGCGATGCCGTGGAGGTGCTCACGGACGACTTCGATGGCAACATCGGGGAGCTGGACAAGCGCTCGCTGGCCAACCTCGTGCGCTTCTATGCGCTGCGTGGGCAGTCGATCCACGTCCTGATGGGCCCCACGACGATCGAACGGCGCGGCGAACGCATGGTTGCGACGTTCACCGCGACGCTCACCGCAGGTGCGGGCGTTCTTCCGGACAACGCTGGCGCGTACCAGGTGGAAACGGGCTGGCGGAAGGAGGGTGGCGAGTGGCGCTGTTTTACCGCCACCTGGAAGAAGGCTCTCTAAGTCACCGTACCCCGCTCGGTAGGAGCCGATTCATCGGCGATTTCTAACCGTGTCGCGAGCACCCATCGCCGATGAATCGGCTCCTACCTAAAGCGGGCGCACGGCTGCAACAGGGGCATCAGCCACAAAAAAACGCCCCGGCTTTCACCGGGGCGTTTCCGTGGGGCTTCTTACGCCGCCTTCGCCAGCTGGCGAAGCACGTACTGCAGGATGCCGCCGTGGCGGAAGAACTCGCGCTCCTTCGGAGTCAGCAGGAGCACCTTGACGGTGAACTCCTTGACCGAACCATCCGGACGCGTGGCCTTGACCGTCGCCGTCTTCGATTCGCCGCCGTTGAGGCCGGTGATGTCGAACACTTCGTCGCCCTTCAGGCCGAGCGTCTGCGCGTTCTCGCCTTCCTGGAACTGGCAGGGCAGCACGCCCATGCCGACCAGGTTGGAGCGGTGGATGCGCTCGAAGCTCTCGGTGATCACGGCCTTGACGCCGAGCAGCAGGGTGCCCTTGGCCGCCCAGTCACGCGACGAGCCGGTGCCGTATTCCTTGCCGGCGAGGACCACCAGCGGCGTGCCGTCGGCCTTGTACTTCATGGCCGCGTCGTAGATCGCCATTTCTTCGCCGGTCGGGATGTGCTTCGTGAAGCCACCTTCGACGCCGTCGAGCATCAGGTTCTTGATGCGGATGTTGGCGAACGTACCGCGGACCATGACGTCATCGTTGCCGCGACGCGAACCATAGGAGTTGAAGTCCTTCGGCTCGACGCCCTTGGAGATCAGGAAGCGACCCGCCGGGGAGTCCTTCTTGATCGAGCCGGCCGGCGAAATGTGGTCGGTGGTGATCGAGTCACCGAAGATGCCCATGGCGCGCGCGCCGTGAATGTCCTCGATCGTGCCGGCCTCGGCGGACATGCCGTCGAAGTAGGGCGGGTTCTTGATGTACGTGGAGTCGTCCCAGGCGTAGGTCTGGCCATCCGGCGAGGCGATGGCATTCCAGCGGCTGTCGCCCTTGAACACGTCGGCGTAGCTGTCCTTGAACATCTGCGGATTGATCGCACCGGCGATCGCATCGGAGACTTCCTTGTTGGTCGGCCAGATGTCCTTGAGGTACACCGGCTGGCCGTCGCTACCGTTGGCGATCGGATCCTTGGTCAGGTCGATGTTCAGCGTGCCGGCCAGCGCATAAGCGACGACCAGCGGCGGCGACGCCAGGTAGTTCATCTTCACTTCGGGGTGCACGCGGCCTTCGAAGTTACGGTTGCCGGAGAGCACCGAGGCCACGGCGAGGTCGCCCTCGGCGATACCCTTGCTGATCTCGGCCGGCAGCGGGCCGGAGTTGCCGATACAGGTGGTGCAGCCGTAGCCGACCACGAAGAAGTTCACCTTCTCGAGTTCCTCGAGCAGGCCGGTCTTCTTCAGGTATTCGGTCACGACCAGCGAGCCTGGTCCGAGCGAGGGCTTGACCCACGGCTTGGAGGTCAGGCCACGCGCGGCAGCCTTCTTGGCGACCAGGCCGGCGGCGAGCATGACGGCCGGGTTGGACGTGTTGGTGCACGAGGTGATCGCGGCGATCACGACCGAGCCGTCGTTGATGCGGAAGGACTGGCCGTCCTTCTCGACGAGCACGCCGTCGCTGCTGACGTTGTTGGCGTCGTTGCCGACGGCCGTGCCGCCACCTTCATTGCTGAAGCGGGCGACGTCGCCGTTCTTCGGCTTGCGGTTGATCGTGAGCGGACCGACGGCATCGAGGAAGCTGTCCTTCACGCCTTCGAGCAGGACGCGATCCTGCGGACGCTTCGGGCCGGCCATCGACGGACGCACGTCGGCGAGGTTGAGCTCGAGCGTCGTGGTGAACTCGGCATCCGGCGTGTTCGCGTCGTACCAGAGGCCCTGGGCCTTGGCATAGGTTTCGACCAGGGTGATCTGCGCCTCGTCACGACCCGAAAGACGCATGTAGTTCAGCGACTCCTGGTCGATCGGGAAGATGCCGCAGGTTGCGCCGTATTCCGGGGCCATGTTGGCGATCGTCGCGCGATCGGCCAGCGGCAGGTTCGGCAGACCTTCGCCGAAGAACTCGACGAATTTGCCGACGACGCCGAGCTTGCGCAGCATCTGGGTGACGGTCAGGACCAGGTCGGTCGCGGTGACGCCTTCGCTGAGCTTGCCGGTCAGGCGGAAGCCGACGACCTGCGGGATCAGCATGGACGACGGCTGGCCGAGCATGGCGGCTTCGGCTTCGATACCGCCCACGCCCCAGCCGAGCACGCCCAGGCCGTTGATCATGGTGGTGTGCGAATCGGTACCGAACACGGTATCCGGATAGGCGAACGACTCGCCGTCGACATCGGCGGTGAAGACGACGCGGGCGAGGTTCTCCAGGTTCACCTGGTGAACGATGCCGGTGCGCGGCGGCACGACCTTGAAGTTGTTGAACGCCTTCTGGCCCCAGCGCAGGAACGAGTAACGCTCCTGGTTACGCTCGAACTCGATCTCGACGTTCTGTTCCAGCGCGCCTTCCGAACCGAACGCGTCGACCTGCACCGAGTGGTCGATGACCAGTTCGGCCGGCGCCAGCGGGTTGATCTTGTTCGGGTCGCCGCCGAGCTTGGCGACGGCATCGCGCATCGCGGCCAGATCGACAACGCAGGGCACACCGGTGAAATCCTGCAGGACCACGCGGGCGGGCATGAAGGAGATTTCGATGTCCGGCTCGGCCTTGGCGTCCCACTTGGCCACCGCCTCGATTTCCTTCGAGGTGACGTTCAGGCCGTCTTCCTGGCGGAGAAGGTTCTCCAGGAGGATCTTCATCGAGTAGGGCAGGCGCTTGATGTCGAACTTGTCGCCGAACTTGGCCAGGCTGGCGATGGTGTGGCGCTTGCCGTTGACTTCGATGCTGTCTCGGACTGAGAACGAGTCTTTCATGCTGTACTCCTGGCGTGTTCTTAAGCTGGGGAGGCCTGACGCCCCCTGGGGAGGCGCCAAAGCGTCGATTATCGCGCAGTCTGGTCCCTGCGTGCGACCGCCGTGAGACCGGTGACCGGCTAGAATGGCGGGTTCGTGGCGCAGGCCGCGCGAATTCGGCGGCGAAAGGATGGAGCGGGCGGACGATGGGCGCAAACGTATTTGATGGCATGCAGCGTTCGATGATTTCGATGGCCCTCTCATCGGTGTCGTTGCGCGACCTCGCGCTGGTCCAGGCCGTGGCCCGCGAAGGCAGCTTCAACAGCGCGGCCCGCGCCATGTACATCAGTCCCTCCGGCCTCTCGCACCAGGTACAGAAGGTGGAGCAGGCGCTGGGCATGCCCTTGTTCGAGCGGGGCGGCCGGCGGGTCGTGCCCACGACCAGCGGTCAGCGGCTGCTCGGCTACATCGAGGCCGTGCTGGGGGCGGCCGAGCATCTGGAGCACGCGGCCCGGGCTGGCGACATCGCCTTCGGCAGCGAACTGCGGCTCGGCGTGCCCTCCACCCTGGGTCCCTACCTGCTGCCCCATTTCATCGAGCCGTTTCCCCAGCGTTTTCCGGGCGCACGACTGACCATCTCCGAGGGCAAACCACGAGGCTTGCTTCGGCGTCTTCACGAAGGTGAGCTCGATGCGGTCCTGGCGCCGCCCAGCGCCACGATCACCGGGCTCGATTCGACCGCGCTCTTCTTCGAGCCCTATGAGCTGTTGCTGCAGGCAGGGCATGCGCTGGCCGGGCGTAGCGCCATCGCCCTCACCGAGCTGGATGCTGCCGACGCGACCCTGATGGCCGAAAGCCATGGCAACGGGGTGTCGGATCTCGGCATGCCAGGGGCGGCGCGTCCGGAGCGTATCCAGGACCTGAGTATCGAAAGCCTGGCGACCCTGGTCGCCCTGCGTGGCGGCTACACGCTGGTGCCGATCCTTGCACACGACCGGCTTGGGTCGATTCCCAACGTCGTCCTGGCGGCTGTCGAGGGTGCCCGACCGGGGCGGCATATTGCGCTCTATTGGCGAAGCGCGACGCCATGGCGGGACGACCTGGCGCGCTTCGGCGATCTGTTGCGCGAGCTGGCCGGGACGATTCCCGGCCTCGACGCCGCTACCGCTCGGTAGGAGCCGATTTATCAGCCAAAAGCCGATTTATGTGGGCGCCGATTCATCGGCGATGCTCTAACCGCCGCCTTCCAGCGTCGACCCCGTCAGCAACCCACGCGCCAGCATCGCGCACTGCTTCCGATAGATGAGCAGTTGCCATTGCCGGCCGCCGAGCTGATGCCAGAGCACCGCTGAGCGCGCCGAAGCCAGCAATGCCGAGCGCACGCGATCCACGTTGGCTTTCTGCTGCAGGTGTGCCGGCGTTCCGGTCACCATCACGCGCGGCTTCAGCGTGGAGAGTGTGGAGGCGTATACCTCGGCCAGTCGTGCTGTGACGTTCGCGTGGTTCATGCCGAAGTGTTCGACCTGGCGCTGGGTGGCGACGATGCCTTCACGCAAGCGGTCGAGCACGGGACGGTTACGCGCCAGTGAACGCTCGAGGCGAAGCACGGTGATCGCCATGCGCATGACGGCGACGTCGCGCGTCTCGTCTTCGAACTGGGCAACCAGCGTGCGCAGGCCACGGCGCACGCCACCCACTCCACCATAGACCGAGGCCACCGAATCGGCGTCGATCCGGAAGACACTGGCGAGGCTGGACTCGAACGCCACGTCGTCGCAGCGGCCATCGGTGGCCAGCTGCTGGGCCAGGGCAGCGCCCTGGAAGACCCCGGCAAGTGCGAGGACGCGTTCTTCGTTCATCGGAAAAACTCAAAAAGGGAGTGGGGATTTTGTAGGAGCCGATTTATCGGCGATCCCTGCGGAGCGCAGTGTCGGGAGTCGGCGCGAGCACCCATCGCCGATAAATCGGCTCCTACCCGAGCCGTTGTTTCCCGAGCCGTTGCTGCCCTTGCGGTTGCGCCGTTCATGCGGCGAGGCCGCCGTAGGGGGCGTCGGTCGCTGAAATCACGGCGCCGCCGAGGCAGGCCTCGCCGTCGTAGAGCACCACGGACTGGCCGGGCGTCACGGCGCGTTGGGGTTCGTCGAAGCTGACATGCAGTGTGTCGCCGCGCAGCTCGACCGTGCAGGCCTGGTCGGCCTGGCGGTAGCGCGTCTTGGCGGTGCAGCGGAACAGGGCGCTCGGGGGCTCGACACCGAGGTCACACGAGACGTCGAAGCCGGGCGGCTCGCCGGCCACCCAGGTCACGTCGGTGGCGGTGAGCCGCGTGGACTGCAGCCAACGGTTTTCGCCGCCCTGGGCCACGATCAGGGTATTCGTCTCGACATCCTTGCCGACCACGTACCACGGCTCGTTCGGCGCATCCGCGCGGCCGCCGATACCCAGGCCGTTGCGCTGGCCCAGCGTGTAATACATGACGCCCTGATGCTCGCCGATGACACGGCCGTCCGGATCGACCATCGCACCCGGCTTCGCCGGAAGGTATTGGGCAAGGAAGGCGCGGAAATCGCGCTCGCCGATGAAGCAGATGCCGGTGGAGTCTTTCTTGGCATGGGTCGGCAGGTTGGCCTCACGGGCCAGCTCGCGGACCAGCGGCTTCTCGATCTCGCCCACCGGAAAGAGCGTGGCCGCCAGCTGCGTCTGGCCGAGCGCGTGGAGGAAGTAGCTCTGGTCCTTGGCCGCATCCACGGCGCGCAGCAGGCGATAGCGCCCATCCTGGAAATCCACGCGTGCGTAATGGCCGGTCGCGATCTTTTCCGCGCCCAGGGCCTGGGCGTGCTCCAGGAAGGTCTTGAACTTGATCTCGCGGTTGCAGAGCACGTCCGGATTGGGCGTGCGGCCTGCCGCGTACTCGGCGAGAAAGTAAGCAAACACGCCGTCCCAGTACTCGCCGGCGAAGTTGCGCGCGTGGAACGGGATGCCCAGGCGGCCGCAGACGGCTACGGCGTCCCTGCGGTCGTCGTCGGTGGTGCAGGGGCCGGAGCGGTCGTCTTCCTCCCAGTTCTGCATGAACATGCCTTCGACCTCGTGCCCGCTCTGCTGGAGCAGCAGTGCCGCGACGGAGGAGTCCACGCCGCCGGAGACGCCGAGGATCACTTTCACGGCGTCAGTCCGGGCAGCAGGCTTTCCACGGTATCCAGGGGCAGGCGCCGGCCGTCCAGCCAGGCGTCGATGGTCCGCATGATCAGCGGGCTGCGCAGACGGGGCCCCATGGCCTCGATCTCGTCCCGGCGCAGCCACAAGGCGCGACGGATGCCCTCGTCCAGGACCCGATCGGGGTCATGGGACACCACGTGGCCGGCGAAACTGAAGCGCAGGACCTGATCGCCATGCTCATGGCTGGTCCACTGCCAGACCCCGAGGAAGGCATCCAGGGCGATCGTGTACCCGGTTTCTTCCAGGGTCTCGCGGACCGCGGCGGACGGGATCGCTTCGCCCGGATCGAGGTGGCCGGCGGGCTGGTTGTAGGCGAGCTCACCGAAAATCTCCTCCTCGACGATCAGGAAGCGATCGCCACGCGCGACCACGCAGGCCACCGTGACACGGGGGCACCAGACAGATTCGGCCTGAGAAAGTGAGGATGGCATCGGCTTATTGGGGGGAGGGGGGCTCTGGTAAAAGGCATATTGTGCCATTACCTGTGGATGTCGACCCCAAAGTGGTCGGGAAACCGGTGTATATAATCGAATCGCGTACCGAAGGTTCTTAATTAATGTCCCAGGAACACGAACACGATCAGGAAAGCGACCGGGGCCATGGCCTCGCCATTGAAACGACGCGTCCGGAAACGGCACGACCGCCACTGTTCCAGGTCGTCCTGCTCAACGACGACTTCACCCCGATGGATTTCGTGATCGAGGTTTTGCGCAGCTTTTTTGGCATGGATCAGGAGCGTGCGGTCCAGGTCATGCTCCACGTTCATACCCGAGGCAAGGGCGTGTGCGGCGTTTTCACTCGCGAGGTGGCAGAAACCAAGGTGACCCAGGTCAACGAATACTCACGGTCTCATCAGCACCCGCTGTTGTGCACTATGGAAAAGATGTAGCTGATCCCCCATCTGGTGTTCATGCGGCAATGACAGGGGCTGGTCCCCGCCGCCCACAGCTATCGGAGACGGTCCGTATGTTCAGCAAGGATCTCGAAGTCACCATCGGGCACTGCTACAAGCAGGCCCGGGAACAGCGCCACGAATTCATGACGGTCGAGCACCTGCTGCTTGCCTTGACTGAAAACACCTCCGCCCTGGCCGCCCTGCGCGCCTGTGGCGTCGATCTGCCGCGCCTCGCGGCCGATCTCCAGCGGATCATCGCCGAGACCGTGCCGGTGCTTCCGGCCGGGGACGAGCGCGATACGCAGCCCACGCTGGGCTTCCAGCGGGTGCTCCAGCGCGCCGTCTACCACGTGCAGTCCTCGGGTCGGAAGGAAGTCACCGGCGCTAACGTGCTGGTCGCCATCTTCGGCGAAAAGGACTCCCATGCCGTGTATTTCCTGCACCAGCAAGAAATTACGCGCCTGGACGTGGTCAATTACATCTCGCACGGCATCGCCAAGATCGGTGACGAGTCGGCCGCTCCTTCGTCCAGCCCCGAGCGGGATGGCGAGGAAGGCGGCGAGGGCAAGGGCAATCCGCTCAGCGAATACGCCAGCAACCTGAACGAGCTTGCCATCCAGGGCAAGATCGACCCGTTGATCGGCCGTAACGACGAAGTCGAGCGGACCATCCAGGTTCTGTGCCGCCGTCGCAAGAACAACCCGCTCTACGTGGGTGAGGCCGGCGTGGGCAAGACCGCCCTGGCCGAGGGTCTGGCCAAGCGCATCGTCGAAGGCCAGGTGCCGGAAGTGCTGGAAGACTGCACGATCTGGTCACTGGACCTCGGCGCCCTGGTTGCCGGCACCAAGTACCGTGGTGACTTCGAAAAGCGCCTGAAGTCGGTCATCGCCCAGCTCAAGAAGCAGCCGAACACGATCCTCTTCATCGATGAGATCCATACCATCATCGGTGCGGGTTCCGCGTCGGGCGGCACCATGGACGCCTCCAACCTGATCAAGCCGATGCTGGCCTCGGGTGAACTGCGTTGCATCGGTTCGACCACGTTCCAGGAATTCCGTGGTGTGTTCGAGAAGGACCGCGCGCTGGCTCGTCGCTTCCAGAAGATCGACGTGGTCGAGCCCACCGTGGCCGACTCCATCGAGATCCTGAAGGGCCTGAAGAGCCGCTTCGAAGAGCACCATTCCGTGGAATACACGAATGAGGCGATTCGCGCCGCGGTGGACCTGGCGGTCAAGCACATTCCCGACCGCCTGCTGCCGGACAAGGCCATCGACATCATCGATGAAGCCGGTGCCCGCCAGCGCCTGCTCCCGGAAGATCAGCGGACCGGCAAGGTGGACGTCGCCGAGATCGAGTACATCGTCGCCAAGATGGCGCGTATCCCCGCCAAGCAGGTTTCGGCGTCGGATCGTGACGTGCTGCGTAACCTCGAGCGCAACCTGAAGATGGTCGTGTTCGGTCAGGACGCGGCGATCGAGGCCCTGGCCTCGTCGATCAAGATGGCGCGTTCGGGCCTGGGTGATCCGTCCAAGCCGATCGGCAGCTTCCTGCTCGCCGGCCCCACCGGCGTCGGCAAGACGGAAGTCACCAAGCAGCTCGCCATGCAGCTGGGTATCGAGATGGTTCGCTTCGACATGTCCGAGTACATGGAAGCGCATTCGGTCTCGCGCCTGGTCGGTGCCCCTCCGGGCTACGTCGGCTTCGACCAGGGTGGCCTGCTCACCGAGCAGATCACCAAGCATCCGCACTGCGTGCTGTTGCTGGACGAAATCGAGAAGGCACATCCGGACGTCTACAACATCCTGCTTCAGGTCATGGATCGCGGTGTGCTGACGGACACGAACGGTCGCGAGGCCAACTTCAAGAACGTCGTGATCGTCATGACCACGAATGCCGGCGCCCAGCTGGCGTCGCGTCGCGGCATCGGCTTCATGAAGCAGAACCACGCACCGGATGCCATGGAGACCCTGCGCCGTATGTTCACGCCGGAGTTCCGCAACCGTCTGGACGCGATCATCCAGTTCAACGCACTGGACTTCGACCACATCCTGCGCGTGGTGGACAAGTTCCTGATCGAGCTGGAAGCCCAGTTGACCGAGAAGAAGGTCAGTGTGGATGTAACGCCGGAGGCCCGCCGCTGGTTGGCCGAGCACGGCTTCGATCCGCAGATGGGTGCCCGTCCGATGGCCCGCGTGATCCAGGACAAGGTCAAGCGCGCACTGGCGGACGAGCTGCTCTTCGGCAAGCTGGCCGAAGGTGGCAAGGTGACCCTCTCGGTCGAGGGCGACGAGCTGCACGTGGAAACGGAGTCGGCCGAGCCGGCGCACGTGACCGCATAAGGCCGCGGAAACGGCTCCTACAGAGCTAGCTCGGTAGGAGCCGATTCATCGGCGATGGGTGCTCGCGACACAGTTAGGCATCGCCGATGAATCGGCTCCTACAGAAGGCACGAAAAAAGGCCGCGCACTGCGCGGCCTTTCTCGTTATCGCATCAGACTCGCTTATTTCATGCGGTAGGTGATGCGACCCTTGGTCAGGTCGTAGGGGGTCATTTCGACCTTCACCTTATCGCCCGTCAGGATGCGGATGTAATGCTTACGCATACGGCCGGAGATGTGGGCAGTAATGACATGCCCGTTCTCGAGCTGTACGCGGAACATGGTGTTGGGCAAGGTCTCCTGGACCGTGCCTTCCATTTCGATGACGTCGTCTTTTGCCATGTGTTCCGGGTCGGATGAACGGCCGGAATGGCCGCATAAGTCCATTAGTATGCCATAGCCGGCCCTCGCGGGCCAGCCGGGGCTCAGGCGAACTGCTCGTCGAGCTTCTTGCGGATCTCTTCTTCGATCGTGCCCTTCAGCGGCGACAGGAGCATGCCCAGTTTGGCGGTCACGTGCACGTCGCTGGGGGAAACGGCGATGGCGCCTTTGACGCCTGAGCGCTGGAAGGTGAGGGTGTCGCCCTCCCAGGCGCCTTCGGTACCGAACTTCTCACGCATGCGGTCGGCCACCCGTTCGACCACGGCGCGCGCCTCGGCGACGGTCTTGCCGTGCGGGCGGCGGATATCGATCTTCGCCATGGGGCGTCCTCGTCCAGTGGAAAGCGCCGGAGTCTATCAGGCCCGGCGTCACGTGACGTCGACACAGACAGCGACACCTTTGCGTTCAAACAGATACCGCACTCTGCTAAAGTCGCTTCGTCAACGTCCCGGTTCCTCCATGCGCATCGAATTCGTCAGCTCGGCTCGCGGTGATTTCCACTGGTCACGGCCCGTCCTCACGATCGGTCGCGCCGACGATAACGACCTCGTCGTTTCCGAGAGCCAGGTAGCCGCCAACCACGTCCGCATCCATCGCGACCGTCGCGGTCTGGTGTTGTCCGTATTTCCCGAGGCCGGCCGCGTCTACGTCAATGCGCGTCCCGTGCGTGAGCGCGCGCTCCTGCGCGCCGGCGACAGCCTTTCCCTGGGCGACTGCCGCATGCTCATTCGCGACGATGCGGATGTGGATGCCCGTGATCTGACCGAACCGACCGATGCCCGCTGCACCGTGGCCCTGCGCCCGGTGGCCGGTCCGTTGTCCGGCCGTACCATCCCGGTGGGCGATCGCCTCGAACTGGGCGCCACCCACGGTGCCTTGCCGCTGGAGTTGCCCGGCAACGACGCGGCGCTGCTGGTACTGGCCTGGGACGACGGCGAGCTGATGCTCGATGGCTCGCGCGTTCCCGCACGGCATGCCGTGCGGGTCAACGGGGTCAAGGTCGTGCGTGCCGCACTGCAGCCCGGCGACCAGATCGGCCTGGCAGCGCATCGCTTCGTGCTCGACGGCCCCGGCTGGTCCGCCGAACCGGTGGTCGTCATGCCCGAGCCCGAGCCGGACGTCTCGTTTCCCGAGGACGTGGCCGGCCCGCGGGGCGAGGTGTGGTGGTTGATCCTGACGGCAGCCATCCTCGCTTTAGGCATCGCCATGGTGCTGTTCGTCCATTTTTGAGCGGCATAATGCGGGGACCTTCCCCGTGGACGAGACGAAGTGAGCAGAGCCTGGAATTTCAGCGCCGGACCGGCGGCGCTACCCGAAGCCGTATTGAAACGCGCACAGGCCGAGATGCTCGACTGGAACGGATCGGGCGCTTCCGTCATGGAACTGTCCCATCGCGGCAAGGCCTTCATGCAGCTGGCAGCGACCGCGGAAGAGCGCCTGCGACGTCTGCTCGGCGTACCGGCGGGTTACAAGGTGTTGTTCCTGCAGGGCGGTGCCACGCAGCATTTCGCCCAGATCCCGATGAACCTCGCCGCCGAAGGTGACAGTGCCGACTACATCGTGACCGGGCACTGGGGTGAGAAAGCCGTGCGTGAAGCGGCGCCTTACATCAACGCCCGTGTTGCGGGCAGCTCCGAGGCCGCGCACTACCTCGACCTCCCGCCGCGCGAGAGCTGGGTCCTCGATCCGGCCGCCTCGTACGTGCACTACACGCCGAACGAAACGATCCACGGCGTGGAATTCCACGACGTACCCGACGTCGGTGACGTGCCGCTGGTTGCCGACATGTCGTCGAACATCCTCAGCGAACCGGTGGACGTGGCGAAGTTCGGCCTGATCTACGCTGGCGCGCAGAAGAACATCGGTCCGTCCGGTCTTGTGGTGATGATCATTCGCGACGACCTGCTGGCGCGCAAGGGGCGGCCGATGGCGAAGATCTTCCGCTACGCCGAGCACGCGGCCAACGACTCCATGCTCAACACGCCCAACACCTGGGGCTGGTACCTCGCCGGTCTCACCTTCGAATGGCTGGAGACGCAGGGCGGTCTCGCCGCTATGGGCGAGCGCAACGCGCGCAAGGCGAAAACCCTCTATGACGCGTTCGAGAACTCCGGCGGTTTCTATCGCAGCCCGGTTGCCGTGAATGCGCGTTCGCGGATGAATGTGCCATTCACCCTGCACGACAGTGCGCTGGATGCGGCTTTTCTTGCGAAATCCGAGGCTGCGGGCCTGCTTGCACTGAAGGGACACAAGGCCGTCGGTGGCATGCGCGCGTCGTTGTACAACGCGGTTCCGCAGGAGGCCGTGGATGCGCTTGTGAACTTCATGCGGGACTTTGCGGCGAAGCACGGTTAAAGTCGGGGGTCACCGCACTGCAGCATGGCAGTTGCGGTGGTAACCGTTTCATTTGCAACCACTTAGCCGCCTGGACGTCCATGAGTAAGACCCCTGCCGACAAACAAGCCACGCTCGTCGAAGCGCGTACGCGCATCGACAGCATCGACCAGCAACTGCAGTCGCTCATCAGTGAGCGTGCCCGTTGGGCCCAGCAGGTCGGCCGGGCCAAGGGCCCGTTGAAGGCGGCGGTGGAGTATTACCGACCCGAACGGGAAGCGCAGGTGTTGCGCGGTGTGATCGATCGCAACGATGGCCCGTTGCCGAACGCCGAACTGGTACGACTGTTCCGCGAGATCATGTCGTCCTGCCTTTCGCAGCAGCAGCCGTTGAAGATCGGCTTCCTCGGTCCCGAGGGCACCTTCAGTGAGCAGGCGGTGCGCAAGCATTTCGGACACGCCGCGTACGGCCTGCCGCTGGGCAGCATCGAGGAAGTGTTCCAGGAAGTGGCTGCCGGCAACGCCGATTTCGGCGTGGTGCCGGTGGAGAACTCGGGGCAGGGCATGATCCAGATGACCCTGGACATGTTCCTCGTGTCCAAGGCGACCATCTGTGGTGAGGTGGAGTTGCGTGTCCACCAGAACCTGCTCTCGCTCAGTGGCGAACTGAAGGACGTCAAGCGCGTGTACTCGCATCCGCAGTCGCTGCAGCAGTGCCAGGCGTGGCTGCGCGTGAACCTGCCGGATGCCGAGCGCGTACCGGTATCGAGCAACGCCGAAGCCGCGCGCATGGCGCGCCTTGCGCCGGAATCCGCGGCGATCGCCGGTGAGACGGCGGGTCGCGTCTACGGCCTGAAGACCATCGCCGGACCGATCGAGGATCGCTCGGACAACACCACGCGCTTCCTCGTCATCGGCCGTTCGATTTTTCCGCCCTCGGGCAACGATCGCACGTCGCTGCTCGTGTCGGTGAAGGACAAGCCCGGTGCGCTCTACGACGTACTCAGCCCGCTCGCACGCCATGACATCAGCATGAATCGCATCGAATCGCGCCCGGCACACACCGGTAAGTGGCAGTACGCCTTCTTCATCGACGTGTCCGGTCATGTGGACGATGCCGCGCTGCAGGCGGCACTCGACGAGATGAAACCGGCCGCCGCGGATGTCCGCGTGCTCGGCTCCTACCCTGTCGCCTTGCCATGACCGCCGCGTTCGATGCGGCCACGCTCGCCAACCGGGCGACGTCGGCCCTGCGTGCGTACGATCCCGGTCATGACCTTCCGGCACTGCGCCTGCAGTTCGGTGCCGTGTTGTCCGAATTGGGTTCCAACGAGAACCCGTTGGGCCCCAGCCCGCTCGCCATGCGCGCCGCGACACGTGTCCTGGAAGACATCTGGCGCTATCCCGATCCGCTTGGCGCGGCGCTGAAGCACCGCTTGTCGAGCGAACTCGGTGTGCCGGTCTCCGGCATCACGCTGGGTAACGGCTCGCATGAGTTGCTGATGCTGCTGGCGCAGTGCTTCGCGGATGCCGACCACCCGGTCGTGCATTCGCAGTACGGCTTCGCGGTGTTTCCGATCGCCGCGGCCGCGGCTGGCGCGCCCTCCGTCGCCGTGTCGGCCTTGCCTGCCGATCATCCGGAGGCACCGTATGGCCACGACCTCGATGCGATAGCGGCCGCGGTGACGCCGTCGACGCGATTGGTCTACCTCGCCAATCCGAACAACCCGACGGGCACCTGGTTCACCGACGCCGCACTCGAGGATTTCCTCGGCAAGGTGCCGGCGCATGCGCTCGTCGTCGTCGATGAGGCGTACCACGAATACGTGGATGCCGCGGGTCTGAGCACGGCGATGCACCTGCTCGGCCGTTTTCCGAATCTCATCGTCACGCGCACGTTTTCCAAGGCGTATGCGCTGGCGGGCCTGCGTATCGGTTACATGCTCAGTCATCCGTCCGTGGCCGCCGTGTGCGAGCGCCTGCGTGAGTCGTTCAACGTCAACGGTGTCGCACTGGCGGCGGCGGAAGCGTCGCTTGGCGATCATGAGCATCGCGCGCGCGTCCGCGAAACCAATCATCGTGACCGCGCATGGCTGGCCGATGAGCTCGCCGCCCGTGGCCTCCGTGTGCTGCCTTCGCAAACCAACTTCCTGCTCGTCGACCTCGGTCGCGACGCCGCCGCCTTCGAAGCGCATCTTTTCGAACGTGGCGTGATCGTCCGTCCGATGGGCGGTTACCGCCTGCCGCACACCGTGCGGATCAGTGTCGGTAGTCGTGCCGAGCTGCAACGTCTTCTGGAGAACCTGCCATGACCCGCCTGGATTGGCTGAGTCGCGCCGCTGTCTGTGCCTTGCGTGGTGATGTCATCGTGCCCGGTGACAAGTCCGTTTCGCATCGCGCCCTGATGTTCGGCGCACTGGCGGAAGGCACGTCGCATATTCGTGGCTTCCTCGAGGGCGAGGACACGCGCGCCACCGCGGCCATCCTCGGGAAGCTCGGCGTGCGTTTCGAGACACCGGCACCGGGCGAGCGTCGGGTCCATGGCGTGGGCCTGCACGGGTTGCGCGGTACGACCGAGCCACTCGACTGCGGCAACGCGGGTACGGGGATGCGCCTGCTCGCGGGGTTGCTGGCGGGCCAGGCTTTCGACGCGACCCTGGTCGGCGACGAGTCGCTGTCGCGCCGGCCCATGCGCCGCGTGACCGATCCGCTCGCCACGATGGGTGCGTCGATCGACACGGACGATGGCAGGCCGCCGCTTCGTATCCATGGCGGTGCGAAGCTCAAGGGCATCACGTACCACCCGCCCGTCGCCAGTGCGCAGATCAAGTCGGCACTGTTGCTGGCCGGCCTGTACGCCGAGGGCAAGACGGAAGTTATCGAGCCGCACCCGACGCGCGACTACACCGAAAGCATGCTCAAGGCCTTCGGCTGGCCGATCGAGTATTCGCCGGGCAAGGCGACGGTCGAAGGCGGGCATACGTTGCACGCTGTCGACGTGGACGTGCCGGCGGACATCTCCTCGGCGGCGTTCTTCATCGTCGCGGCGTGCATCGTGCCCGGTTCGGAGCTTCGCCTGAAAGGCGTGGGCCTGAATCCGCGTCGCACCGGTCTGCTGGCTGCGCTCGAACTGATGGGCGCCGACATCTCGGTGGAGAACGAGCGGAGCAGTGGCGGTGAAGACATCGGCGATCTCGTCGTCCGTTATCGCCGATTGCATGGCGTGGCGTTGCCACTGGATATCGTGCCGGACATGATCGACGAGTTCCCCGCGCTGTTCGTCGCCGCCGCAGTGGCCGACGGCCTGACCACCATCCGTGGCGCCGCCGAACTGCGTGTGAAGGAATCGGATCGGATCGCCAGCATGGCCGCGGGTCTGCAGGCCTGTGGCGTGAAGATCGACGAGCTGCCGGATGGCGCCATGATCCAGGGCGGTACGATCGGCGGCGGCGTGATCGACAGCCACGGCGATCACCGCATCGCCATGAGTTTCGCCATCGCCGGCCTCGTGGCCTCGGCACCGATCACTATCGGTGACTGCGCCAACGTCGCCACCTCGTTCCCGGGCTTTATGGAGCTGGCGAACGGCGTGGGTTTCCAGCTGGAAAGGGCAGGCTGATACATGGCCCCCGTCGCGGGAAGGCGTTAGGCTTTGCCTTCCTGTTACGGATGTCGTCATGGTCTCCAAGATCCCACCGTTCGTCGTCGTGGTGCCCGCGCGCTTCGGCTCGACCCGCCTGCCGGGCAAGCCCCTGCTGAAGATCGATGGCGAGTCGATGATCCGGCGCGTCGCCGAACGGGCGGGGCTCGCCGGTGCCGCACAGGTGGTGGTGGCGACGGACGACGATCGTGTGGCGCGGGAGTTGCGCGGCTGCGGTGACATCCTGGTCTGCATGACCCGGGAGGATCACGCCTCGGGCAGTGACCGTATCGCCGAGACCGCCAGCAATTTTGGCTGGCCCGAAGACACCATCGTGGTCAACCTTCAGGGCGACGAGCCCTTTGCGCCGGCTGCGGGCATCCGCGCCGTCGTCGCCACGCTGGCGGGCGACGAGGCCCCCATGGCCACGCTGGCCACGCCGATCACCCATGCCGACGAATTCTTCGATCCGAACATCGTCAAGGTGGTCCGCGCCAGCAATGGCCGCGCGCTGTATTTCACCCGGTCGCCGGCGCCCTGGGCGCGGGATCCCTTCGCCCAGAGCCGGGACAGCCTCCCGACGGACGTGCCCTTCCTGCGTCACATCGGCATCTACGCCTACCGTGCGGGCTTCCTGCGCCGGCTGGCGGCCCTGCCGAGAACGCCCCTGGAGCGTGCGGAATCGCTGGAACAGCTGCGCGCCCTGGAGCACGGCTACGCCATCTCGGTCCAACTGACCCCGGAGCCGTTTCCACCGGGCATCGATACCCCCGAGGACCTGGTGCGGGCCGAGCGGTGGTTGGCCTCCGGCGGCCATTGAGTTGGGTCGGAATTCCCCTACAGCCGAGCGAGGGCTCGCCCGACGCCCGTAGACGGCCGGCGCCGGGCGCGTGGCCACGGGCAAGCCCTTAATCTATCCCTGTCGCCACTGTCATCCCCCAAGGACGGCGACAGCCCACGGAAGGTCGGCGCCGGCATGGACTCCACCCCATGCCGGCGTTTTCGCGTCTGGTCGGCGCCGACACGCTAAAATGCCGGACATGGAGCACACCGAGTCGCATCCGTTCGACGGCAAGGCCTTCGTCCGACACCTCACCACCTCGCCAGGCGTCTACCGCTATTTCGATGCGGAAGACGAGCTGCTGTACGTCGGTAAGGCGGCGAACCTCAAGAAGCGCGTCAGCAACTACTTCCTCAAGCCACCGATGGATCCGCGTATCGCCTCGATGGTGTCGCAGATCGCGCGGGCGGAAGTCACCCTGACGCGTACCGCGGGCGAGGCGCTGCTGCTCGAATCCCAACTGATCAAGTCGCTCAAGCCGCGCTACAACATCGTGCTGCGCGACGATAAGAGTTATCCGTACATTTATCTGTCGGGGGGCGAGGACTATCCGCGCCTCGGCTTCCATCGCGGTGCGAAGACGGGGCCGGGGCGCTATTTCGGGCCGTATCCGAGCACCTTCGCGGTGCGCGAGAGCCTTGGGCTGATGCAGAAGCTGTTCAAGGTGCGTCAGTGCGAGGACAGTTACTTCCGCAATCGCTCGCGTCCCTGCCTGCAGCACCAGATCGGTCGCTGCAGTGCGCCCTGCGTGCGGCTCATCGACGTACCCGACTACCAGAACGACGTGCGCCATGCCGAGATGTTCCTCGAAGGCCGCAGTAGTGCGGTGATCGACGAGCTGGCCGTGGCAATGGACCAGGCCAGCATGGCGTTGAACTTCGAGCGCGCCGCCGCGCTGCGCGACCAGGTCTCGGCGCTGCGTAAGCTGCAGGCCCAGCACTTTGTCCAGGGCGCCAGCGCCGACATGGACGTCATCGCGTGTTGCCTGGAGGGCGGCATGGCCTGTGTGAGCGTGCTGTTCTTCCGCAACGGCGTGAGCCTGGGCTCGCGCGACTTCTTCCCGCGCCTGCCGATCGATGCCTCCGTCGGCGATGTGTTGGCGCAGTTCATCGCGCAGTACTACCTGGAGCGCCAGGTGCCGCGCGAACTGGTGCTGAGCGACCCAGTGGAAGACATCGATGTACTCGCAGGGGTCCTTTCCGATCACGCCGGTTACGTCGTCTCGCTGAAGCCCAGTGTGCGCGGCGAACGCGCGCGCTTCCTCGAAATGGCCCAGCGCAATGCCAGCGCGGCGCTCACATCACGTCTCGCCAGCCGGCATACCTTGCTGGCGCGCTTCGACGATTTGCAGAAGGTGCTCGAGCTCGAGGCACCGCCGCGACGGATCGAGTGCTTCGATATCAGTCATACGCGGGGCGAGGCCACCGTGGCCTCCTGTGTGGTGTTCGGTCCCGAAGGGCCGGAGAAATCGCATTACCGCCGTTTCAATATCGCGGGCATCACGCCCGGCGATGACTACGCCGCCATGCACCAGGCACTCACTCGCCGCTTCAAGAAAGTGGTGGAGGGCGGGGTCCGTCCCGACATCCTGCTGATCGACGGCGGTATGGGGCAGGTGGGTCAGGCTGTGGACGTCCTGCGCGAGCTGGGTGTGGAAGGCATTCGCGTGGTCGGCGTGGCGAAAGGTCCCGGGCGTCGCGCCGGTGAGGAGACGCTGGTCCTGGCGGAGACGGGTAAGACGCTGCATCCGGGCACGTCGTCGCCGGCCTTGCATCTGGTCGCCGCGGTTCGTGACGAAGCGCACCGTTTCGCCATCAGCGGGCACCGCCGGCGCCGTGAAGCCGCACGCGAGCGGAGTACGCTGGAAGATGTGGCTGGCGTGGGTGCACGTCGCCGCGCCGCGCTACTGAAGGCTTTTGGTGGCCTGGCCGGCGTCGAAGCGGCCGGTGTCGAAGAATTGATGAGTGTGAAGGGGATTGATCGCGGTCTCGCCGAACGCATCTATGCCATGCTTCATCCCTAAGTTGCATGCGACCGACTATGCGAATCAACCTGCCTACCTGGCTGACCCTCTTCCGCGTGCTCCTGCTCCCGGTCATGGTCGTCGTCTTCTACCTGCCATTCCGCTGGTCCAATCTCGGGGCCGCCGCGGTCTTCGTGATTGCCGGATTTACGGACTGGCTCGACGGCTACCTGGCCCGCCGGATGAACCTCACCTCGGCCTTCGGAGCGTTTCTCGACCCCGTGGCCGACAAGCTCATGGTGGCGGTGACCCTGTTCCTGTTGGTGCAGTCCCATCCGGGCGGCTGGCAGGGCGTGCTCCTGGCCGTAACCGCCTCGGTGATCGTGGGCCGTGAGATCAGTGTCAGCGCGCTGCGTGAATGGATGGCGCAGATCGGCGCGCGCTCGAAAGTGAAGGTGGCTTTCCTCGGCAAGCTGAAGACCCTGGCGCAGATGGTCGCGCTGGTGGTGCTGCTGGTCCAGCACGACACCGAGTCCCTGGCTTCGTACAACATCGGTGAGGCGCTCCTGGTCCTCGCCGGCATCTTGACCATATGGTCGGGAGTGGACTACCTGAGGGCTGCGTGGCCCAGTTTGCGCGGGGATTCAGACGACGTGAAAAAAAGTGAAAAAAAGTCGGTGCAAAGTGGTTGACACATTTCCGATCTGATTTAGAATAGCTGGACAACGACGCGGGAATAGCTCAGTTGGTAGAGCACGACCTTGCCAAGGTCGGGGTCGCGAGTTCGAGTCTCGTTTCCCGCTCCATGTAATTCTACAAAACCTCGGACCTCCGAGGTTTTGTTTTTTAAGCGCTTCGCGGTTACTCTCGCGCTGCGCAAGCGATGGCCGGGTGGCAGAGTGGTCATGCAGCGGACTGCAAATCCGCGTACGCCGGTTCGATTCCGACCTCGGCCTCCATCGCATTTTGAAGGCGCATCCGTTTCCGCGGTTGCGCCTTTTTTCTTTCCGCCCGGATGGCGAAATCGGTAGACGCAAGGGACTTAAAATCCCTCATCCGCAAGGGTATGTCGGTTCGAGTCCGACTCCGGGCACCATGTCGCGGTCACTGAGGCCGAAACTTGCTTCGGCGAGATTCTTCGCATCGAAGGGTGAGGGTGGCGATAAAGTCCACCCTCCGGAACGCTATCGTTACTGGGCGGAAACCGTATTGGCGGTGCAGATGCCGTTGACGTCCATATCATAGGTCAGCGCGACAAGTGCGCCGCGTGCTTGGGCTGACAGCAGCACAGCCATCATTCCCTTGGCGTTGGGCTGGCTAAGGTCGGGCAAATAGACGGTGCCGAACTTGCAGGGCTGCGAGAGAACAGGCGCGACCTGGACATAGCCCGTGCCTTGYGATCCCAGTGAGACGATAGTGCGGTTAACGTCCGAAGCAGCGAATGYATGTGCTGAGGCGAATAGACTCATAAGAGCGATAGCAATGGTGGCAGTCTTCATGGGATTCCCCTTGGCTTCTGTATGGGTATGGAGCGAGTTGTCTTCCGAGCTCCGTTGATCTGAAAGCGAGGCGGATCGCGTTAGTTGTCGAGCAGGTAATTGACCGCCGCGTTTATGTTTGTCGGCTTGCCGCAAAACCACTTGTCGGCGATCGAAGAGCTGCACTGCAGATCTGTGATCTGGTGTCCCTCTGCCGTGTACGTGGCTCTCAGGGAAGGTATGTCGCGCACTCCGAGACAAGGGGCCGACCCTGAAGCTTCACTACCCGAGAACCACGCGAACGGTGCCAACCAAACGACCGAAGGATCGTTGCTCATTGCATCCAAGAATGCTGTTGGATCATTCTTAGTAACGTCCTTGCACCCGGTTTGCGCTCCCGGGAGGATGATGTATCTCTTCCCCGGAACGGCGGCCTTGAAGGAGGCGAAGTCATTCTTCCACTTGTTTCCATCGTCGGGGTAGTAGTCAAATCCCACCCAATCGAGCAACTTCGCCCCTTGCGTAAAGTTGTTCGCGTTCCGGCTCAGTACCGAGGCAATGGGGACGGTGGCAGTAAACGGGTTTTGCCTAAGGATAGATACGCCGCCCTGGAAGGTTGGATTTGCCGCTCCGCCAGAATCGTTAAGACACGAGTTTTCGCTGTTCGGTTCATCCGAGATGTATATGGCGACTAAAGTGCTTCTCGCCGCGTCGCCAGGAATGAGGTAGCCCTGGTCAACCATTTTCTGGGCGAAATCCGCCCAGTTTGCCGCGCCGGTAGGATCGGGGGTCGAGCAGGCTCCATTCACTTGAAAGATGARTGGTGCGCCAGGAACCATCGCATGAACGTGCGCGGCTTTGGCCAATGATAGTTGGCCGAGAATGTAGGCTTCAGAGATGGCACGATCTCCCGGCGTATTTCCCGGCTGGGATCCCAAGATTGTGTAGAGGTTGATGTGGTCCTTCATTTCAGAAAATGCTGGTGGAGCGCCTGGAGTGATTCCGTCACCGCCGAAATAGCCAAAAAATTTTGTGGTTTGCGCGGAAGCTACTGGTGGCGCCAATAGGCACGCGAGAAGGAGTAGTTTCTTCATCTGCAGAGATGCTCTTGCGTGAGGGCAGGCGCGACCGAACTGCCGACGACGAGCGCGGCTCGTTTCATACGTTTCCCCTGATAGTGGGCGCCCCATGCATCGAAGAGGCGAGGGCATCATGAGTACCGTCTCGGCGGTAATTCTGTAGGGTGGCTCTGAACTTTCTGTAGTCCTTTCCCTACACAGCTCCAGGCGTGATTCACGTCACGTTCGCGTTATCTTGCGACTGGCCGCCGTTGTCCTACAGACACGGCTTGGTCTGTTGCTCAGACTCGTCAGCGTATCTGGGTCAACTTGGTGAGGTCATGTCGACGGACGAAAACACGCACTATTCCCCCATCGATGGGGGTTCCCTGTTTCGATTTCATTCCGCTAAAGGAGTGATCTCTCACACCTGCGACCGATGTGGGACTTTAGCTTGGGCGATCATGAATGATGATGCGTCAGCACCGACGGCTGCGTTGCCCTCGGCGCTAGATCAGACCAAAGCAAATGTCGATCTCTTCCTGCCGCTCATTGTTATGACCTGCATGAACTGCGGAAATGTTTGGTTTACAAATCGGCAGTTGTACGACTACTGGTTGAAGAACGGCAACGAACCTCTCCCGCCGGAGGGAATTCGCTGATGGGAACGGTCCACGATCTCAAAGGATCAAAATATCGACCACCTGTTGACGGTGGCGGGGACGGGCCCCACGATGGTGGTATGAACCCGAGAGTTGACCGCCTGGAAAGAGTCGTCGAGCGAATTGATGGCGATCTCACTAACATCAAGGTTTCGATCGGACGGATCGAGACACAGATGGCACATGTGGCGACGAAGGCCTGGGTCATGGGGGGCGCGATGGCCGTGATGGTGGCATTGGTAGGAGGATTCTGGTGGATCGCCCAGCAATACCTCGCCCCCATTCTCGCCGCTTCTGGCGCGCGCTGAACGCGTCGAATCAATTTGGTCTAAGGAGTGTCATCCATGCGCCTTCTTGCCTGCTTGTGCGTCGTGTTCTGTCTTTCGGCCTGCGCCACGGCGTCGCCCAACTGGGCTGACGATCGTCCCCCCGTCGGTGTGCAGGGCTCCAAGCCCATGTGCTCATCGGGCCCCGGCGGCAAGACCGCTGCGTGCGCCACGGCGATTCTCGAAAACACGGCCATCCAGTCAAAGAAGTAAATCCATGGCAGCGACACCTGATCAACTACATCCGCTTCTGGCCTATTGCATGGATTTCGCCCACACCATGCTCAAGGACGCCGGGGAGTTCTTTCCGTTCGGCGCGACACTGTCGCCCGATGGCGACCTGGCCGCTGTCGGAGGTTGGGACGGCGATGAGATGCCCAAAAGCCAGGAAATGTATCAACTGATGGCCGGTGCATTCCTCGCAGCGGTAGGGGAGGGGAGAGTCATTGGTGTCGCGCTTGCGGCTGACGTAAACATTCCGGATCGATACAACTCGCCGGTGAAGGACGCACTTCGTGTGCAGCTGGAAGCGCCGGGCTTTGCTCGCTTCATATACGTGCCCTACGAGCTCCTGGCGCCGAGTCTGACGGTCGCCGAACCCACCTGGGTCATGCACGAACCCTTCGGGGTTGAGATCAAGCCGATCTTCTTTCCGGCCACGGAAGACTGAGTTCAGTCCTCAGGCGCTATCGACAGGCTCTCAATCCATAGATACCATCGCAAAAACTTGCTGCCGGTGGCGCTCTATGGGGAGGCGCCGGTCACCCAACGCTCCTTCAAGGAATGATTATGCGTCAGGCACACCTTGCGGTCCTTCTCCTGCTCGCGCTAGCCCTTGGAGGGTGTCGCCGGCACTACTCAGAAGCCGAATGCCAGCAAGTCGTGGGGGCCAGCGAAGCGGTTCTGAAGGACATTACCGAGTCGGCCTCACCGCTGTCCTCATCCGAGCGAGAAGACGCGATGAAACGCTGCCTGAAGGATGAGCGCCGGGACAAAGCCTTCATCAAGTGCCTTAACAAAGGCAGCGGCTCGGCAAAGGACGCAGCTCAGTGCATACGCGAGCACAACCAGCGCCACTAAGGATGCCTGTCGTGATAAATCTCAGGCTGGTTTTCATCGGCTTGCTCGCCTTAGGTGTTTTCTCGGAAACGGGAAAAGCCACCGGCATCGTCTGGCCAGAGTTGCCCAAAGACTGCTTCGTTCGTGCTCGTCCTGCTACATCGGCGGACATGAAGAAAGGCTGCGCGGCATTCGCTATCGGTAACGCCGGCACGTCCGTTGGTACGCCCCTCGACATCAAGATCCCGCAATACGCCTGGCACGTCGACAAGGCGTCCGGAAAGAAGACGCCCGTCATCTTGATACAGGCTGAGGAAAGCTCGGGAATCAAGGCAGTGGGCTATCGGGAGGTGGACTCGCCGGGGCTAGGGGCTGCATTACTGACTGAAATGATTCTGCTGGGCGGCGATAAGCCCGGACAATAAGGGGTCATTGCTGAAGCTCGTCGTTGACTACGGTCGCACCGTCTTACGGCTAGAATGCGACCGCCCCAAGGGTCTCGCCGGCCAGTTGGCCGGGGGTCGAATCAGGAACAGGGAAATTCATGAAGAACGTTCTGTTACTCGCCGCTGCCATCGCGGCACTCTCCGCCTCCGCCGCCGTGTATGCGGATAGCCAGGGGGCCTTCGTCCAGGCGAACGTCGGACGCTCCAGTTCGGAATCCAAAGGCAGTCCCGCGTATGGCGCGCTGGGTGGCTACCGTTGGGCAGTCGATGCGCCTTTCTACCTCGGCGTCGAAGGTGGTTATGCGAATCTCAACCGCGTTCATTCCACATTCGACCAGTCGATGAGCTTTGCCGACGTTACGGGTACGCACGCGTATACGAGCCATAGCCGGATCACGTCGAAGAACGAAGCGCTGCTCCTCGGTGTGAACGGCAAGTGGGAACTCCCCGCGCAGTACTTCATCACCGCGCATGCTGGCGTCGCCCGTTACAGGAACACCATTCGCGTGCGTTCGACAGGTACGCTCGATGGTGTAGCCACGGAGGGTTTCAGTGACCATTACCGTAGCTACGACACCGACTATTACGCAGGCATCGGATTTGGTTACGACTTCAGTCCGCAGGTCAGCCTGGCCTTTACCTATGACCACTACGCTCCGCGCTACGAGGCGTACGGTTTCAAGAACAAGGTCACGTTCGATAATTATGCGGCAGGGGTGGAATTCCGCTTCTGAACCGCTGTAGCCAAGTGCCAAGAGCCTCACTCATGGCGGGGCTCAACCATAGCTACTTGGAATCTTTAAGACAGGGATAAGACGCGATCAGCGCATTGGCTACGACGTAAGTGGCGCTGATCGATCGTTCGCCAGGTTTCGCGTCAATGTGTCCGAGGACCGTTCGAGCCAGCGCGACATTCGACAGTCCGGCGGGCATGCAGCTCGTATCCTTCTTGGCCATGACGCGCGCAATCATGATGCCATCCCAAACGCCCAGAACGTAGCCTATGTTTTGGGCCATGGCGAAATCCTTGGCCTCGTCTGGAATAACCGGCTGCCTTTCAACGGAATCAACGTAGCGCTTCAGCAAAGTGTAGAGTTCTTCGCCGGTGTCGTTGGCCGCTTTGGCGGGCATCGATATCATCGCAATCGCCGCAATCAGTGTTGCTCCGATGGCTCTCATTGCTTTTCTCCCTGAGTTGCGGGTGGTTATCTGAAAGACTGCGGCGCACCTCATTCGGGAGGGGATGGAACGATGAGCGTGTCGGGGCAGCGTTTTCTGATGATCTATTGGGGCGTCCTGACGGCGGTTTTTGTCGTCACGGTAGCCAGTGGTTTTGCATCATCACCCAGGACCATGACGCTCGAGCAACTCGACGTGCAACGCATCAACCTGCGCGAGCCGGACGGAACGCTGCGCATGGTGATGAGTAGTGCAGGCACGTCGCCGGGCACCTACGTCAAGGGTGCCGGCGAACTGAAGGAGACGGACGTGTGCTCGACGGTCAAACCGTCGGCACGCCATCCTCGCCCTTGACCGAATGGCCGCTGCGCGCGAGCTCGGCGCGCCGCACGTACTCGTCGCGGATCTTGTCCAGCGATGCCTGGTCGAGGCTTTCGAGATCCATGAGTTCGTCTTTCGCGCCCTTCATCGCGCTGATGATCTCGTCGAGCTTCAAATGCACGGCGCACGAATCGCGATTCTGCGAACTCTGGATCAGGAAGACCATGAGGAACGTCACGATGGTCGTGCCGGTATTGATGACCAGCTGCCAGGTTTCGCTGTAGTGGAAGAAGGGTCCGCACGCCGCCCACACGGCGACGAGTGCCGCAGCCCCGATCGATGCCGACGGTGTTCCGGAGGCGCTCGCTGCCCAACTCGCGAGGCGGTCGAAAGGTGATTTTGAGTTAGCCATCGCGGCGCTTCCGGTGAAGTGAGGATCAGCCGGGAGATCCTCGCTCAGTCACCGTGATGTTGCCGTTGCGCGCGGGCGCCGGACACTCGAAACATCTTGCGATAATTGGCCCGTGGCGACGGTACGTCAGTCGTCGAGCGTCTCGTTGCGATGGTCTTCATCCATCCAGCCATGGCGCTTATGCATGGCCCATTCGATGTCCCGCGCGATGGGAGTGCTGATATCGGCGCCGCGCAGTAGCTCGGTCAGCACCATGCGCTTGCCGAGGCCGAGAAACGATGCCTGATTCTCGTACGAACACACACCCAGCCAGTCCAGTTCGATGAGGGCCCCGCGGAGATTCGTCCGGCGGTTCAACTGCAGGCCATCGTCGGGTGAGACGGAGCGCAGTTCGCGGCGGGGCGTGTGATTCGCCCGGTGCCGATGCGGCGCCAGGCGGGTGGACGCGGTAGTGAAATTGCCCATGGGTGGACTCTCCGGAGAGGACGCTTGGCCGTACTGCGGCCGCACCGACGAGTACGCGTGAATCCGCCGTCGCTTGCTACCGTAGTTCTACCTAATGACGACTTTTTGTCGCCGGCGCTCCAGGGCCTTTGCGCGCCACTCCATCAATGGGGTCGTGGTCATGCCATGGACGAAGATGCTGAGTGCCACGACGGTGAGGGCGATCGTCGCAAGGTCGTCGCCGTCGCGGCCTGCCAGGCCGTGGGTCAAGGCATAGGCGAGATAGTTCAGGCTGCCCAGCCCGCGGATGCCGAACCAGCCCAGGAGCAGGCGGCGCTGCCAGGGCAGCCCGTCGCGAACGGTCGATAGCCACACCGAGGCTGGCCGGATGCCCAGAAAAAGAACGAGGGCCACCAAGGCGCCGGCCCAGCTGAAGGCCGGCAGCACGGCGACGCCGACGACGAACACCAGCAGGGCACCGATCAGGCGTTCGATCGTGTCGCCGAACGAGAGGGCGTCCGAAACCACCCAGCCGACGGTTTGCACGGGGTGATCGTTGCCGGCCGTGCTGCGTTCATTGGGTCGCACGAGCAATTCCGCAGGCTCGGACGCGTTGTCCGGGACGACGTCGTCGCTGTCCGCCGAGTGCTTCCCGGCTACGTGTATTTCGACACGACGCAGGCCGACGCCGGCCGCGAAAGCGGCCAGGAAGCCGGATGCGTGCAGCAGCTCGGCGCCCGCATAGGCGAGCGCCATGATTCCCAGGGCGAGGAAATCGCTCGGCGCTACATCCCGAGTCACGTGGCGCAGATGCGTGCCCGCATGGCCGATCAGCCAGCCCATGGCGAAGCCCAGTCCGATCCCGGCCAGCCATCCCCAGGCTAGTTCGACACCTACCCAGTGAGTCCAGAGGGCGGTCCCTGTCTCCCGCGTCGTCATCAACGTCAGGGCGAGCAAAAGAAAGGGCAGGGCGGTGCCGTCGTTGAGCCCGGCTTCGCCTGAAAGGGCCACTCGGAGGGCATCGTCGTCGCGCGCGTCGTCTACGGAGACGAGGTTGGCGAGCACGGGATCGGTGGGCGACAGAATCGCGGCGAGAGCCAGTGCCAGCGGCCATGACCAGCCCAGTGCCAGGTGGGCAAGGACCGTGACCCCACCGATCGTCAGGAGCATGGCAGGCACGGCCAGTCGCGCCGCCGTCTTCCACCCGCCATGGCGGAAAGGTACGCGCAGCTTCAGCCCGGTGATGAAAAGCGAGACCACCAGCCCGGTCTCGGTCACCGCACGAAGCCAGCCCGCGTTGTCGTGATCGAAGGGCACGCGCGCGAGGCCGAGGACGGCGGGACCGACCAGGACGCCCGCTGCCAGATACACCGCAAACGATGTGATCGGACCGCGCCGTATCACCCCGGCGGCCATGGAGGTAGCCACCAGCAACACGCCGATGAAGAGGATCCACGCGAAGTAGCCCATGCACCGATGCTCGGTGCATGGCCATGAAACGGGCGCGAAGGTCAGTGTTACGGTTGGGTGCCGGTCGTCGTCGCGGGCGCGGCGCCCGGCTTGTTCGCGCACGCGGCACGGTTCAGCGCGCGGGTCGCATCCGTGTCGTCGGAGGTGGCCAGCCGGGCGAGGCAGTCGTCATAGGTGTCGTGACCGCTCGGTGCATTCAGGGCGAAGTACGCAGCGGCCACGGCGATAGCCAGGGCGATCGCAATCCAGGGCGCATAGTCGGCTAAGGTTCGGCGCATCGAAGGAGGGGCGTCAGGGCGATATCGGGCCTCATAGTGGCGCTCGATACGTGGCTTGTCGACTCCGACGTCGTGTGAGGACGTCTAGTCTCCGGCTTCACGATCTTGCCATGGCGGCAAGACGAGTCTTGAGTGGTCGCAAGAACCCGGAGAGAGGGATCATGTCCACCGAACACACCAACGCGCTCGGCGCCATGGCAGCAGGCAAGCTGCTCGCTATGGCGACGGGTGGGCGCTGGGGTCCGACGATTCTCATCCTCGCGGCCATCATCTTGCTCCGTCGGCGTGCCTCGGCACGGGCAGCGGGTCTTGGTAGAAAGCGCATCGCGTAACGCGCTTACTTCTTCGTCTGATGGTTATCTTCGCCCGTCCCATCGAGCGGATCGCCTGAGGCGTCCGTCTCCGGTTCACGGGTAGGCGTGCGTGGATCGCTCGGCGGATCGTTCTGGCCGGGATGCTGCGGTGGGCGATTTTTCTCATTAGCCAAGAGGTGTGCTCCGGTTGATAGGGGAGCATCCACCTTGCAGCGATGACGTTGACGATACCGTGCCCGCTGCGTGAGGACGAGGTGGTCGTCGCTCAGTGAATCTTGCGTTTCCGGGCCGAAAGCACGGTGTCACCGGGAGCGGTGATGCCTGCGAACAGAGCCGAGGTCTCGCCATAGGTCTGGTCGGTCAATAAAGGTGTCACGACGGCCATCCATCCTTCTGCGAATGAGCTCTCATCCTGGGGCCGGCATGCCGGTGTATACCGACACATTGCTTCTGCCAGCGCCGCTATCAGAGCGGACGGGTCGGGATGCGTGGCGAATGCGGCGTCGAGCGCCGATTCCAATGCGGCAAGTTTACCTAGGAGGTAGGTTGTGTCTTCCATGAGAAAAGCATGTCCTTACGTGTACGCCTACAAACAGGCGTGGGCGACGATGACACGAACATCAGGTCATGTCACCTCACGCAGCACGGCGTCTACCGCTACAGGCTGGCGCGACCGAGGTTGATGATATGTACACGCTGGTTGTCTCGCCTGCACATCTGGCATTGTATGCGTCCGCAGGCCGCGCGCGATCGATCCGCGCGCAACGAAGCACAGTCGGCCCAGGGAGGGCACTAAATGATTAACGTTGTATTGGTCGACGACCATGAACTGGTCAGGACCGGTTTCCGGATGATCCTGCAGCAGCAAGCGGATTTCCGGGTCAGGGGAGAAGCGGGTACGGCGGAAGAGGGCCTGCGGCTCATCCGCACGCTTGCGCCGGACATCGCGCTTGTGGACGTCCACATGCCGGGCATGAGCGGGGTCGAACTGACGGAGCGTGTCGTACGTGCCAAATTGCGCACGAATATCGTCATTCTCACCATTGTCGATGACGCCCGTTTTCCAAAGCGACTGCTCGATGCGGGTGCGCTCGGATACCTGACCAAGGGCTGCTCGTCAGACGAGCTTCTCAGTGCCGTGCGCCAGGTCGCTTCAGGTCGGCGCTACCTCGCCCCGTCGGTGGCGCAGCAGCTTGCCCTTGCCACGCTCGATGGCTCGGAGTCGCCCTTCGATACCTTGTCCACCCGCGAGATGGAAGTGTCGATGATGCTGGTCCGCGGCATGCCGCTTACCTCCATCGGAGAGCGGCTCAACCTGAGCCCCAAGACAGTGTCCACGTACAAACAGCGTCTGATGGAAAAGCTGCACGTCGATCACGTCGTCGGCCTCGCCCACCTGATGACGGTGCACGGTTTGCTCGACACGCACAACCATCAGGTTGGCAGTTGAGATAGTTCGTACCCATGACACGAAAACGCCGGGCATTGCCCGGCGTTTTCTTTTGGGGAGGCCGAAGCCTCCCTGCTTTTTTTGCTTAGTGCTCGTCGCGCGGCGTGTCGCCGTGCGACGGCTCCTGGCGCGGACGCGTCAGGAGGTCGCCCTGTGCGGGCGGAGCCGCGACCGGGGCAGGCGTCGGCACGGGTGCAGCCACCGGCGCGGGCGCCGGCGCGGCAACCGGAGTCGGAGCCGTGACCGGAGTCGGAGCCGTGTCCGGGGCAACAACCGGCGTCGGTGCATCGACCGGGGTAGCAACGGGAGCTGCAACCACAGCCGGTGCCGGCACAGGTGCCGTTACGGGTGCCGCAACCGGCTCCGGCGCGGGCTCTGCCTGCGGAGCCGCAGCTTCCGGAGCGACGGGCGTCGGCTTCGGGGCGGTCACGACAGCTTCCGCGTCGATCGGGGCTGGCGTCGGGCCGGCGGGAGCAACGACAGGCTTCGGTGCTTCGACCGGGGCCGGTGTTTCGACAGCGGCTTCGACGACCGGTGTCTCAGCGGTCGTGTCCGGCAACATGCCGCGAGCCGGCGTGTCGAGCACGGACGCCTGCTTGGCCGACGTCGCAAGCTCGATGGACGGCTCTTCCACCGCCGGGGCGATGGCGACCGGTGCTGGGGCGACGTGCGCCGCAAGGACCGGTGCGGGTGCCGGCGCCTCGACCGACACCGGATTCGACGTCAGCGGTGCATCGGACTCGGTCTGACGGCGCTCGGTGGTACGCGTCTGCGCCGAGTCGGCCGGCGTGGCCGGGTCGACAGGGTGGGCGTGCGACGTGACCGGAGCGGACGTGCCCGGGATCGGCGGCAGCTTGGGCAGCGAGCCGAGGGTCAGTGCCGACGGCACCGACTCGTCGTCCGTGGCGAAAGCGGCGGGCTGGGTAGCTTCGTTGCGCGGGGCGCCCACGGCGAACGCGTTCTCGGCAGCGGCTGCCGTATCGAGCATCGGCGGCACGCTGGCACTGTCACGCGTCGTGCGAGCCGGCGCGGTATCGACGACGTCGTCGCTGTCGCCGTCCTCGTCATCGAGATCGTCAGCGTTGCCGCCTTCGATCGAACCGGCCTGCGTACCGTCTTCCTGGCGACGACGACGGCGACCGCCGCGACGGCCACGACGACGGCGCTGGCCACCTTCGGTGTCTTTGGTGTCGGTGGACGGTGCGCTGCCATCGGCGGCAAGCGAGCCCTCGACCTGGGTGAGCGCCTCGTCGGTGATGACCGGCGACACGCCTTCCTCGTCCTTCAGCGGAGCGTTGGGCCGCTCGGCCGGGACGTGCACGGTACCCGGTGCAGCCGTCTGAGCAGCACCGGCGACCAGCGTGGTGGCCTTTTCGATCTTCTCGACCTTCTCGCCCTGCGGCTGACGCTCGCCGCGTGGCTGGCGACGACCCTGGCCTTCGCCGGGCTGGYCCTGCGGCTCCTGGCCCTGACGACCGCCCTGGCGGCCGCCCTGCTGCTGTTCTTTCGGCTGGCGCGGCTGCTTTTCTTCGCCCTGACGCGGCTCGCCCTGGCGCGGTTCACCGCGGCCCTGCTTGTTGCCGCCCTTGGCCTGCTGCTGGCCCTTCGGCTGCTGCTGCGCGTTGTCCTTACGCTCGCCACGTTCACCGCGCTCGCCGCGCTGACCCTGCTGGCGCTGCTCGTTGTTCTTGTTGCGACCTTCGTTGCCACGGCGGTCGTCACGGCGCGGATTGCGCTCGTTACGGCCGCCGCTGCCCTGACGCGATTCGTCGCGACGGGCCGGTGCCGGCTCGGCCGCCGGGGCTGCCGGTGCGGACGAACCGAACAGGCCACCGAAGAGGCGCGAGAAGAAGCCGCCCTTCGCGGCCGGAGCGGCGGCGACCGGACGTGCCTTGGCGGCAGCGACGGGCGCGGCCGGCGTTTCGTCTTCGTCGTCGCGGATCGGCGCCGGGGTGGACGGAACCACGCCGGTCACCAGCGGCTGCTCGCCGCTGCCCAGGGCCTGGCCCATCTTCGGCAGGGCGACGGCGACCACCGGGGTGGTGCGCTCGTAGCTCGGCTTGCTGTGCTCGCCCATGTCCGCCTCGCGGATACGGGTGATTTCCAGGTGCGGGGTCTCGAGCTTGTCGTCGGCGACGACGACCACGTGCACGTTATGGCGCAGCTCGATCTCGACGACGCTGGCGCGCTTCTCGTTGAGCATGAAGTTGGCGACCGCGGGCGGCGCCTGCACCAGGACCTGCCCGGTGTTTTCCTTCATCGCGTGCTCTTCGATGAGACGCAGGGTGGAGAGGGCGAGCGATTCCACGCTGCGGATGTGGCCGTGGCCTTCGCAACGTGGGCAGACGATCTGGGTGGCTTCGCCGAGGCTCGGACGCAGGCGCTGGCGCGACATCTCGAGCAGGCCGAAGCGGGAGATACGACCGATCTGGACGCGGGCGCGGTCCGCCTTGAGGGCGTCCTTGAGACGCTCTTCGACCTCGCGCTGGTGGCGCGGGCTGTCCATGTCGATGAAGTCGATGACGATCAGGCCGCCGGCGTCACGGATGCGCAGCTGGCGGGCGATCTCACTGGCGGCTTCGAGATTGGTGTTGAACGCCGTCTCTTCGATGTCGCTGCCCTTGGTGGCCTTCGACGAGTTGATGTCGATGGCGGTCAGGGCTTCGGTCTGGTCGATGACGATCGAACCGCCGGAGGGGAGGCGGACGTTACGCTCGAAGATGCTCTCGATCTGGGTTTCGATCTGGTACCGCGAGAACAGCGGAGTCGGATCCTGGTAGAGCTTGAGCTTGCGCAGGTTGTTCGGCATGACCTGCTGGACGAAGTCGCGAGCGTCGCTGAACAGCTGCTCTTCGTCGATCAGGATTTCGCCGATATCGTTGCGCAGGTAGTCGCRCAGGGCGCGGATGAACAGCTTCGATTCCTGGTAGATCAGGAACGGGGCTTTCTGCGAGTTGGCGGCACCGGAGATCGACTTCCAGAGCTGCAGGAGGTAGTCGAGATCCCACTGGAGCTCTTCGGCGTCGCGGCCCATGCCGGCGGTACGCACGATCAGGCCCATGTCGTCGGGCACCGAGAGGTGCTCCATCGCTTCCTTCAGGGCCTGGCGGTCTTCACCCTCGATGCGGCGCGAGACGCCTCCGGCACGGGGGTTGTTCGGCATCAGCACCATGTAGCGACCGGCGAGGCTGATGAAGGTGGTGAGGGCGGCACCCTTGTTGCCGCGCTCTTCCTTCTCGACCTGGACGATGATTTCCTGGCCTTCCTTCAACAGCTCGCGGATGTTGGACTTGCCTTCCGCGTTCGGGTTGAAGTACTCGCGGGCCACTTCCTTCAGCGGAAGGAAGCCGTGGCGCTCGGCGCCGTAGTCGACGAAGCAGGCTTCGAGAGACGGCTCGACGCGGGTGATGCGTCCCTTGTAGATGTTGGCTTTTTTCTGTTCCCGGGACGGGATTTCGATATCGAGATCGTAAAGATTCTGGCCATCGACGATGGCCACGCGCAACTCTTCGCGCTGAGTCGCGTTGATCAACATACGCTTCATTGTAATTCCTCGACCTTGCCGCGCGGCCGCGTGCCGCGGTGGCGCCCTTTGGGGCGGCCTGCCGGGGATCGCGCCGCAGCGGTGAGGCTTCAAGCGGCATGGGATCCGGGACCGATACCTGGACCCGGCGTGATTCGTGATAAGCGCCTTGCAACCGGTCCGCGTCCTTACGGATTAGCCGGACAACCGCAACCCGAACCGTTACGATGTGGGGTGTGCTCACCTTCCGACCCCTCGGACGGAATGGCATGACACTCGCCTTACGTGACGGTACAGGCACCCCGCGAGAGATAAGTCTTCAGCGGAGCCTGGCGCTCGCCGAGTATCCTATCAAATTCGAGTTTTATCAATGCAGACGGTAACTTCCCTCGACGGCGGCCAAGGTGTGCGCATCGTCGAAATCGGTCCCGAGCGGGACGGTCAGCGCGTGGACAACGCCTTGATGACCATGCTCAAGGGAGTGCCGCGCAGCCTGGTCTACCGCATCCTGAGAACGGGTCAGGTCCGTATCAATGGCAAGCGGGCCAAGCCGGAAACGCGCCTTGCCCTGGGCGACATGTTGCGGATTCCGCCGGTCCGCGTGGCCGAGCGAGAGGAGGGCGTGGCCCCCTCCGGCATGGTCAAATCGGTCGCCGACGCGGTGATTTTCGAAGACAAGCACTTCCTGGTGATCGACAAGCCGGTCGGTATCGCGGCCCACGGCGGCAGCGGTGTCAGCCATGGCGCCATCGAGCTGCTGCGCGCCGCCCGGCCCAACGAGCACCTCGAGCTGGTCCATCGCCTCGACCGCGATACCAGTGGCGTGCTCGTCCTGGCGAAGTCGCGTTCGGGCCTCACCGGGCTGCAGGCCCTGATCCGCGAGAACACCGTCACGAAGCAGTACCTCTGCCTGATGACCGGCACCCCGCGGAAGGCTAAGTTCGACGTCAACGCGCCGCTGCTGAAGTCGGTGATGCACGGGGGTGAGCGGCTGGTCCGGGTCGACGACGCCGGCAAGCCCTCGCTGACCTACTTCAAGGAACTGGAGCAGTACCCGAACGCCCGCCTCATGCAGGCGACCCTGGGTACCGGTCGGACCCACCAGATCCGCGTGCACGCCCAGTACGCGGGCCATCCGCTGGCCGGCGACCCGAAGTACGGTGACGAAGCAGCGAACAAGCGCTTCCGCGCCATGGGCCTGAAGCGGATGTTCCTGCATGCGGCCCGAATGAGCTTCGATCTGGACGGCAGGAACTACGATTTTTCCTCGCCGTTGCCCGACGAACTCAAGGCTTTCCTGGACAAACTGGCCGGCTGAGCCGTCATACCGGTCGCGCTGTCTCAGCCGAGGAACCGGGCGCTCACTTCCAGTGAGCGCAGGATGCCCCCGGCCAGGCAGGCCTGCAGGAGCAGGGCGCTGAGCGCATGGGCCAGCGCGACAGGGAACAGGGCCCGGTGGTGCAGGTACCACCAGGCCCAGCCCAGCTCGGCCACGAAGCAAAGCTGCATCAGCAGGCCGTTCGGGGTGTGCAGCAGGGCGAACGCGACGGCGGCGAGCAAGACGGCCAGCGGTCGTGGCAGCGCCCGGGCCAGCAAGGCGGCGACGACAGCCAGGATCAGCCACTGCTGGACGAAGGCCCAACCTATATAAAGGAGTGCCCGTCCGGCCGCAGGCCACGCGGGGGCGTGCCCGGCCACGGCGATGATGGCGATGGCGACCGGCACGGCGAGGAGTGGCCAGCCCGCCGTCCGCCATGCGCCGAACCAACGCCAGCGCGGAAGCCGGCGCCGGATTCCCAACACGACGGCGTAAGCCACGCCGAGCACGAACATGGCGACGCCGGATGCGACCGGTCGACTCGACAAGCCCAGTCCGGCGATGAACCACACCGGCCCAGCGATCACGAGCAAGGCCTCGATCGGCCCGGCCCTCGCGGGCGTATCTGTGGTCTCCTGGCCCGGCTTCATGGCCTTGCGTATCGCGGGGACGATCATCAGTAGCAAGGCATACA
Organism: Luteibacter sp. P1_D3; assembly: GCF_056406135.1. Taxonomy (NCBI): domain Bacteria; kingdom Pseudomonadati; phylum Pseudomonadota; class Gammaproteobacteria; order Lysobacterales; family Rhodanobacteraceae; genus Luteibacter; species Luteibacter sp. P1_D3. The sequence goes on from NZ_JBFUAT010000023.1 coordinate 65,417, forward strand.
GGAGCGGTGCCGCCCATGGCTGCCACACCGGCGCGGGTGGGGATGGCTTGGCGTCGCCAAAGCTGGCCGTCGGTGCGGTCACCCGTCGCGCATCGCGCCAGTCGAGCAGGCCCTCGGCGGTCAATCCGTCGGGCAGGGCCGTGGCGTCCGGAGGCGTCCAGGTCGGCGGCGGCGCCAGCGAGGCTTCGCGAAGCGTGAGTGTCTGGTCGGCGGGAAGCGTGGCCGTGAGCCGGAGCATGGCCGCCCTGGCAGGCGGGATGGCGGCGTGGCCAGCCGCGTCGGTCCACTTCAGGCGGTCCAGTCGAAGGGTGCGCACCAGGGCACCCGGCCCCAACTCGCCCAGATCCGCATGGATGATCGGCGCTTGCAACGTCTGGCGCAGGTCGAGGCCGTAGTGACCCTTGGCCGAGGCCGAGGCGTCGAGGCGCAGGGTGGTCAGGGTACGCAGGTCGGCCTGGCGGGTCAGCGGGAAGCCGATCTGCAGCGGCGAACCGTCGATGGCTGTGACCTGGAGGCCGTTCGGCAGCGTCTTCAGCTGCCCGCCGCCGAAGGCCCGTCCCGCGACGACATCGTCGTTGTCACGGAGATGCCAGTGCCAGGGCGACGATCCAGCGGCATAAGCGGCGCGATCCTGGGCGCTGTCGCGCTCGATCGTCGCGCGGACGAGGATCGCCGCGAACCAGGGCAGGGCGAAAAGCGAGGCGAGCGCCAGCAGCACCGCCGCGATGGCGGTCCCGCGGGGCCACAACATGCGCAGCTCAGCGATCGAGCAGGGCCTCGACGCGCGCGGCGCAGATCATGTCGTTCAGCGACAGACCGCCCACGTCATGCGTGGACCACAGGACCTGGCAATGGCCGTAACCGGCTTCGAGGTCAGGATGGTGGTCTTCCTGGTTGGCCATGAAGCCGACCGCATTGATAAAGCCCAGCGTGTGGTGGAAATCCGTGAACGGGAAGTCCTTGACGATGGCCTTGCCATCCGCCGTGACCTTCCAGCCGGGAAGGGCTGCGAGATGGCCGTCGATGGCCGCCCGATCGAGCGCATGCTCGGCGCCCTTGCGGGGCGTGCAGTGCTGGCTGGCGAGGGGGGAAAGGGGCATGGGAAGTTTCCGTACGTTGAAAACGCGAAGCGTCGGCGGTCGCGGTTGAATTGTCAAAAGGCGGCGTCCACTAAACAGTACTAGAATGGTGCTATATCCGGCGCTCCCCACGCCGGACCTCCCCTCGGAGCCTTTCATGATCGACATCTCGGAGCGCGCCCAGGCGCATTTCCAGCGCCTGCTCTCGCAGCAGGGCGACGACGACCTCGGCATTCGCGTGCGCGTGGTTCATGCGGGTACGCCCGCGGCCCAGTGCGAGCTGGAGTTCTGCTCGACCTCGGAGCTCACCGGCGACGAGTGGACCATCGAGTGCACGGGCTTCAACCTGTACGTGGACGGCGAGAGCGCCCGCTGGCTGGACCCTGCCAGCATCGACTACGAGACCACGGAAACCGGCAGTCAGCTCAATATCCGCGCGCCGCGGATCAAGGGTGAGGCACCGGGCGAGGGCGCCGGCCTGATCGAGCGCGTCCAGTTCGTGCTGGAGTCCGAGATCGCGCCGCAGATCGCCTCGCACGGCGGGCGCATCTCGCTGGTGGAAGTCGCTGCCGGCAATATCGTGGTGCTCCGCTTCGGCGGCGGTTGCCACGGCTGCGGCATGGTCGACGTCACGTTGAAGAACGGCGTGGAGAAGACCCTGCGCGAGCGCATCCCGGAGATCACCGAGGTGCGCGATGTCACCGATCACGAGACGGGCGAGCAGCCGTATTTCGCCAAAGCCGCCGGCTAAAGCAACAAAAAAGCCCGCGTAAGCGGGCTTTTTTTTGTGTGGGAGCCGATTCATCGGCGATGGGTGCTTGCTGCAACCGGGTTATCGCCGCTGAAGCGGCTCCCACAATTTCCTGGTTTCGCTCAGTCGCTGCCCTGGATGTGATGTTCCAGGCCGTCGAGCTTGGTCGGCATGGTGGCGAAATACGCCGAGACATCGTCGATGTCCTGGTCGGACAGCGTCGCGGCGAAACCCTTCATGATCGGGTTGCCACGGCGGCCATCCTTGTATTCGTGCAGGGCCATCGCGAGGTAGTCGGCGTACTGGCCGGCCAGTCGCGGGTACTGCGGGTCGACGGCGTTGCCGTCCTGGCCGTGGCAGGCCACGCAGGTGGCGATCTTGGTCTTGCCGCGCGCGGGATCACCGGCGGCAAAGGTCTGGGTGGCGGTCAGCGCGAGCAGCGCGCCCAGGGCGAGCAGGGAAAAACCACGGATCATCATTCGTCCTCGGCGGCTTACTTGGCGAGACTGGAGAGGTAGGCGGCAACGTCCGCGATTTCCTCATCGGACAGGCTCTGCGCCTGGATACCCATCGTCGGGTGGGTGCGCTCGCCACTCTTGTAGGCCTTGAGGGCGTTGACGATGTACTGCTCGTTCTGGCCGGCGATATGCGGCACGTGGTACTCGGGGTAAGCGTTGGCATAGCCCGGCACGCCGTGGCAGCCGTTGCAGGTATAGACCAGCGTCCGTCCCTTGGCCTTGTCCCCTTCGGCGTGCGCAGCGGATGCGGCGCACAGTGCTACAGCGATCAGACCAACCAGTTGCAGACGCTTCATTAAGAGTTCCCTGGGTGCCGGGCGGGGCCGGGGTTGAAAAGCCGTCGAAGTATAGAGGCGTGTTGCGACGACCGACAACTCAGGGTAGCAGGGGACTCAGAGCAGGCTGCGAATAATGTGGAAGCCCGCGATGTATTCGCCGGCGATCGTGCCCAGGCAGACCAGGAAGAAGTTGAGCAGGGTCCGCGCCACGCGGTTCTTCCACCAGCCTGTCCAGTGGGTGATGTCGTCGCGAAGGTGCTCGAAGTCGATCACCCGCGGTTTGCGGATCCACGCCTCGGCCATGGCGCTGAAGGCGCCCGAGGGGATGCCGGGGCGGAAGGGTTTCAAGGGCCCGGCGACGAAAGCCGCAACGATCGAGAGCGGATGACCGCCGGCAATCAGGGCGCCCAGCGCCGACAGGCCACCGGTCAGCAGGATCCAGCTCTTCACCGCGTCCGCGCCAAGGCTGGGGCTGCGATAAAAGGCGAAACCGATGGCGACGAAGATCGCCAGGACGAGACCGACGGCGAGGATCTTCGGCCAGGGCGAGGCGGGCGGCGTGACCGCGAGATCGTCCGCGAGGCCCTGCGCATCGCCATGCTGGTGGGCCAGTTGCTCGCTCATGCCCTTGAGGTGACCGGCACCGATGACGACGAGGACCTTGCGCGTCGGCGCGTCCGGGTCCATGCGCATGCCGTTTTCACGCAGGCGCGCGGCCATGAACGTGTCTCGCTCGGCGATCAGCGCGTTGTACAGCGGCGCCGAGTTGGTCGCGAATTCGCTGAAGGCGCTCTCGAGCAGGTCGGATTCCTTGAGCTTCTCGATATCGGCTTCGGCGATCTCCTCGCGTTCGAACACGCTGCCGAGCATGCCGGCCAGCAGGCCGAAGCGCTGGAAGAAGCCGACGCTGCGCCAGGCACGCTTCAGTGTCGTCCCCACTTCGCGATCGACCAGCCAGACGGGCAGGTTGCGTGCGTCGGCACCGTCCATCGCGGCCTTCATTTCGGCGCCGGGTTCGATGCCGTACTGCGCGGCGAGACGCTTCTGGAAGGAGCCGAGCACCAGGCTCGCGGCGACCATGCCGGCCTTGCCCTGGCGGATGACCTGGAACAGGTCGAGCTGTTTGAAGGCTTCGGGATCGCGGATGCCGTGCGCCCGGCTGGCGCACAGTTCGACGGCGACAGCGTCGAAATGCTCGGTCTCGAGCAGGGCTTCCACCGCGTGCACGCTCGCCCGCGAGACATGAGCCGTGCCGAGGATGACGTAGTCCACGCCGTCGCGCCTCATGCGCTCGATGGGCTGGCCTTCCAGGGCGGCGGGGAGCGTTTCGTCGTGCTCGGCAGGGATCATGCGCTCGGAGTCCTTAAGAGGGGGATCAGTCGCGGAAACGCTTGGTCAGGTCGCCGTAGGCGTCGATGCGGCGGTCGCGCAGGAACGGCCAGATGCGACGAACATGCTCGCTGCGCTCCATGTCGACATCGCAGATAAGCAGTTCGCAGCCGTCGGTGCCGGCCTGGGCGATGAACTCGCCCTGCGGGCCCGCTACGAAGCTCGAACCCCAGAACTGGATGCCGCTGCCGACGTTGGAGGGGTCCGCCTCGTAGCCCGTGCGGTTGCACGAGAGCAGGGGCAGGCCGTTGGCCACCGCGTGGCCGCGCTGCACGGTGATCCAGGCTTCGCGCTGGCGTGCCTTCTCGGCATCGTCGTCGTTCGGATCCCAGCCGATCGCCGTGGGGTAGAACAGGATATCGGCGCCAGCCAGCGCCATCAGGCGCGCGGCTTCCGGATACCACTGGTCCCAGCACACGAGCACGCCAAGCTTGCCGACCGACGTCTGGATGGGATCGAAACCGAGGTCGCCCGGGGTGAAGTAGAACTTCTCGTAGAACGCCGGATCGTCGGGGATGTGCATCTTGCGGTACTTGCCGGCGATCTCGCGCGAGCGATCGAAGACCACGGCGGTGTTGTGGTACAGGCCGGTAGCACGCTTCTCGAAGATCGAGGCGATGACGACGAGCTTGAGCTCCTCGGCGAGCTTGCCGATGCGTTCGGTGCCCGGGCCGGGAATGGTCTCGGCGAGGTCGAACACGTCCACGCTCTCGCGCTGGCAGAAGTACGGGCCGTTGTGCAGTTCCTGCAACAACACCAGTTCCACGCCAGCCTTGGCCGCTTCGCGCAGGCCGGCTTCGATGGCGTCGAGGTTGCCGTCGCGGCTGCCGCGGTCGGTTTCCTGGAGCAGGGCGACCTTGAGGGTCTTGCGGGTCATCGTTTTCTTCCTCAGGGTTACTGGGCGATCGCGGCGGGCAGCTGCATGGTGATGCAATGCAGGCTGCCGTTCTGCCAGATCAACGGGCGGCACGGCACCTGGACGACTTCGCGGCCCGGGTGGGCCAGCCCGATGATCCGCGCCGCTTCCGCGTCCTTCTCATCGCCGTAGGCCGGCACGAGCACCGCGCCGTTGATGATCAGGTAGTTCGCGTAGGACGCCGCCAGGCGACGGCCTTCGTCGAGGATCGGCTCGGCCCAGGGCAGCGGATGCAGCGGGTAGGGCTTGCCTTCCGGCGAACGCAGCGCCGCCAGTTCCGAGCCCATCTGGCCCAGTTCGGCAAAGTGCGGATCGCTTTCGTTGTCGCAAGCCTGGTACACGATGCCGCCGTCCTCGGAGAAGCGCGCCAGCGTGTCGATATGGGCGTCGGTGTCGTCGCCTTCAAGGTAACCGTGGTCCAGCCAGAGCACGCGGTCGGCGTGCAGGGTGGTCGCCAGGGTGTCGGTCATGGTCTCGCGGGAGAGCTCCGGATGACGCTGGTTGAGGCACTTCCAGGTGGTCAGGATGGTGCCGCGGCCGTCGCTCTCGATACCGCCGCCTTCGAGCGCCCAGTCGATGCGCTTGTGCGGCAGGCCCGAAAGCACGCCGCGCTCGAGCAGGCCGGAGATCAGGGCATCGTCCTGCTCGGCGCCGAACTTGCCGCCCCAGCCGGTAAAACGGTAATCGTTGAGCAGCACGCCGTCCGGACCGGTGAGCGTGATCGGGCCGGAGTCGCGCAACCAGGTGTCGTCGTAGGGCAGTTCGATGA
>NZ_JBFUAT010000024.1:0-67870 GCF_056406135.1 Luteibacter sp. P1_D3
ATATAGGCCTGCGTTGTATCGGACAGCTTGATGGTGAAGCGGCCATACAACCCGCCGCGCTCGGTCGTGGGCTGGATCGCGGTGTACAGGGCGCGATTCTGCGCGCAGTAGCTGCCCGGATTGGCCGGATCGTCGGTAACCAGGGTGCCGAGCGAACCGCACGATTGCAGCGGTTGTGCGAGGCCACCCGGATCGGCCACGCCTGAGGTGACGTCCCCCGGACGTGACAGGGTGCCCGGCGTCACCGTGCCGTAGATCGAGCCGGAATTCTGCGAGGGCTGCCCGCCGATGAGGTTGTTGCCGCCGCTGCGCCGCAGGTCGGCCGTGTTGTACGGGTAGCCCCGATCGCGGGTCATGATGCTGTTGTCTTTCTGGTACTCGGCACTGAAGTAGGCATTCCAGCCGTCCTTCCTCAGGTCGCCGCCGCCGAACAACACCGTCCCACGTTTCGTCGTCCCTCCGCCATGCTCCGAGGTACCGACATCGGCGGTGAACTCCGCCCCTTTGAAGCTGGGCTTGAGAATGATGTTGACCACACCGGCGATGGCATCGGCGCCGTACAGCGACGACGCACCATCCTTGAGTACTTCGATGCGGTCGATCGCATTCGAGGGAATGGTGTTGAGATCGACGAAGGAACGCTGCCCGTCATCGGTCACCGGGTAGTTCGCCGCACGCCGACCGTCGATGAGAACAAGCGTCGAATTCACGGTCAGGCCACGCAGTGCCACGCCCGTCGAACCCACCGCGAAGCCGGCGGTGAACGACGCCGGGATGGAACCGCTGTTGTCGGCCGAAATAGACCGTACGACGTCGGAAACCGTGGTCAGGCCGCTTTTCTGAATCTGCTCGGCCGTGATCGTGGTCACCGGCGACGGCGTTTCTACATCGATGCGAGGCAGGGCCGAACCGGTGACCGTGATGGCGGTCAACTCGGTGGTCTTCTTCGCCTGATCGTCGGGTGGCGGCGTTTGCGCGGGGGCTGCCGCCGGCACGGGGGGCGCGGCGGGCGCCGGCGGTGTCTGGCCTGACGCCTGGGCACACGCACAAGCGAGAGCGGTGGCGATGGCCAAAGCGAGGCCGTGGCGCCGAGGCGCCATGCTTTTTGTCGTTTTCATTGTGAGTCTCCGGGCCTTAGGGGAGTTTGGCTGGGACTTGGCGACCCGACGAATGAGAACGCAACGAGACATTCACAGGGACGCAAGGAAAACTTACGCCGTGTAAACGGCGTGCACCATCGGCCATTCGGAATAACTTGCAGGCCCTGAAAAAGGCATGTTCTGGCACGCGCTATGCACGTGCCATGCGAACGATCAAAGGGGTGTCTAGGGCTTGCGGAGCGGGTCCAGCAAGCGGCGCAGGCCGTTGTGATCCAGCTCGAGCATGATCGCAAGGAGGCGACCGAGCTCTCCCGGCGGGAAACCCTCCCGTGCAAACCACGCAAGGTAGTTTCCCGGAAGGTCGGCTATGGCCCTGCCCTTGAACTTGCCGAAGGGCATGATCGCCGTGGCGAGTTTCGCGAGGTCAGCGCGGAAGGCGTCGTTGGGATCGGTCATCCCGGCATTCTAACCGCCTACTCGTCGCCCGGATCGAAGCCCTCGCGATCCTTCATCAGCTTGCGCGCCGCCGCGATGCCAAGGGTCAGGCCTTCGGCACAGGCATCCTCTTCATTCTCGTGCAAGGTGGTGCACAGCTTCTCGGCGACCTCGTCGCCATCCTCGCTGATGACGTATTTGCCGCGCCAGCGCCCGGGCTTGGCGACGTAGCACGAACCTTCCACGTCGAAGAAACCGATTTTTCGATGGGTCATGAGTGGGGTGTTCCTCCTATCCTGCCCCCATCCTATGCATCGCGCATCAAGGTGACGTGCAGCGCTATTGCAGGCCGCTTACCGGACGCTTGGCGTTGGACTCGAATTCACGCCAGATACCGTCCGCGCCTTCGACCGAGACCAGCACTTGCAGGCCGCTGTGGACGCCCAGCAACTTGGACTGCTGCACGGCGTACGCGATAGCGCCCACGCGCGTCTCGAAATTTTCCATGGGCACGCCATTCATCTGCACGTGCCATAGCCCTGCCAAGTCGGGGCTGAACGGAATGTCGTAGATCACCAGTGCCATGAATCGGTGGGTAACCCTGTTTGTTACAGCGGACGCGGCGGATGGCAAAGATTATCCGTTCGCGAATGCACCCACAATGGAAGGATGACGCACTATTTCCTTCACGCCGGGCTCACCCCGAAAGGCGCTGCGCACGTGAACGCGAGGCCAGCGGGCATAACCGATGGCAGGCGATCGGTGGGCGCGTTCGTCTAGACTTCGCCGATGACGACGCCCCGCTTCCTCCTTGCCCTGCCCCTTTTCGTCGGTCTGGCCAGCACGGCCGGCGCGCAGACCCGGACGACTCCCCCGCCTGCGGCTGTTCCGGCCCCTGCGAGCAGCGTTCCGACGCTCGAAGCCGTGACGGTCAGCGGCGTGCAGCCCGGACCGGGCTTGTGGAAGGTCACCAAGGGTGAGCACACCTTGCTGATCCTCGGCAGCCTGGCGCCCATTCCGCAGAACATGACCTGGAAGGCGGACGAGGTCGACGATGCCCTCGCCCATGCCAGCGAGCTTATCCTTCCGCCGAAGGTGGACATCAAACCCAACGTCGGTTTCTTCGGCAAGCTCGCCCTGCTGCCGACGCTTATTGGCGTCCGTAATGCACCCGACGGGGCGACCCTCAAGGACACCCTGCCTGCGGACGTCTATGCGCGCTGGCTGACCGTGAAGGCCCGTTACATCGGTGACGACCGTTCCGTGGAGCGCTATCGCCCCATCTTCGCCGTCGTGGAGCTGTACAAGAACGCCGTCAAGAAGAGTGGCCTCGGCAAGGCCGGGGTGATCACCCGCACCGTGGTCGCCATCGCCACGAAGTACAACGTCAAGCAGACACCGGTGCAGTACACCCTGCTGGTCGACGATCCGCGCAAGGCGGTCAAGGAGTTCAAGCGTTCGACGCTGGACGATCTTTCGTGCTTCACCCTGAGCGTCGAGAACATCGATGCGCAACTGGCCGACATGACCCGTCGCGGCAATGCCTGGGCCACCGGCGATATCGGCGCCCTTCGCGACGACCGCACGGCCAAACAGCGCGCAGCCTGCCTCGATGCCGTTACCGACGGCGGCGTGGCACAGCGCATCGGCCTGACCGACATACCGAAGGCCGTCCGTGACACCTGGCTCGGTGTGGTCGACAACGCCATGGCCCACGATACGCAAGCCGTCGCCATCGTGCCGATCGAAGACCTGCTCGGCGACGACGGCTACCTGACCGCGCTCAAGGCCCGGGGCTACAAGGTCGAAGCGCCCGATGATGGCGACTGAGCCGGCGGCACGCCGTCGCGGATGATCGCCGAGAAGTCGTCGCCCGGCTTCGTCGCCCTCGCCCGCTCGGTGATTCGTCCGAGCCGGCGCCATTCGTCCACCGAAAACCGTCGATCCAGCGCGCCGTTATCCCTGAGATACCCCGGCAGGTAGCCAGTCAGAAGCAAGCGGATATCGAACGGAAGACCGTCGTCGATACGTCGCGCCATGCGGTAGACGATCGTCGTGCAGTTCGAGGTCACCGTGTTGTAGAAACGCGGCCGCTCGACCAGTTCGTTGGCCGCCTTGACGTAGGACAGGAAAAGCGAGCGCATCGCTTCTTTCGGCATGCGTAACGGAAAAATGTAGTCGTCCTCGCCACGCACATTGGTCCGCACGCGGACGATGTCATGCTCGTCGGCCGCGATGAGTACCAGTTCGAACTGCTTGAAGAACCCGCCGATTTCCGAGAAGGCTTCACCCTTTTCGCGACGGATCTCGATCGAGAAAACGACGTGGCGGCCGTCGTCGAAGCCGAACGACAGCATGGCGTGCGCGATGGCCTCGCTCGACCAGTAGGAGAGAATCGCGTCGGCCGAAACAAGGTGATCGAGGTCGTAGTCGCGGGTCTCCCAGCGCGCGTCGTAGTCATCGTCGCTACGCCAGTCGAAGTCGCGTACGTTGCGCAGGGTGACATGCGATCCGTGGACCTCGCCCGATAGCAGCTGAGCCACGTCGTCCGACCAGAGCCGGTCGTTACGTGGCCGGATGGTGGTCCACCAACCGATCAGCAGGGCCAGGGCGACGGCCAGGGCGATCGGGGCCCACCACGCGCGCCAACCGAACGAGGCGATCGCCAGACCCAGGTAGACGACGCTCCAGAGAACGGCACCGCCGGCGCGTAACGGAGTGGCACCGGGAAGCTGGTAGAACAGGGCGATCGCTCCCCAGGCACCGGAAAAAAACAGCAGGACCCCGGCGACGGCTCCGGCGACGGTGCGGGCGAGCATCCTGCGTTTTCTCATGGGTGAAGGGCTTCCGATGGGCTCATCGGACAAGCGTCGCCGCTGCGCTCAGCGAACGCAAACGGTTCCGCTGCCGAAACGACCTATTCGGACTATGGCGCACTGCCACAAAGCGCGTTATTTTCGGCATGACGCCGGGCATACGACCACGGCAACGCCGCTTTCGAGGGGGGCTCGCATGGTCCGTTTTCCGGCGATACCGCAGGCGATCGTCTTCGACCTCGATGGCGTGCTCTTCGACACCGAAGCGCTGTACCGCGATGCCCTGCTCGCCGCGGCCTCGGACCTCGGCATCCACATTCCCCTGTCGCTATGCCAGCGCATGGTCGGGCTGCATGGGCACGCGGCCCGCATGCTGCTTCGGGAACACGTCGGTGACGAGATCGATCTGGACGCCGTGTGGACCGGCGCTTCGGAGCGTTACCACGCCATGTTCGACACCGACCTCCGGCTCAAACCCGGGGTGACCGCCCTGCTCGACACCCTCGATGAATTCGGCCTGCCCCGTGCCATCGCTACCTCGTCGCCCCACGGCACGGCCATCCACCACCTCGAGGCATTCGGCCTGCGCGACCGCTTCGACGCCCTCGTGGCAGCGGGCGACTGCGAACGGTGCAAGCCCTACCCCGATCCTTACCTGCGCGCGGCGCGCATCCTCAACAAGCCGGCCAACTGCTGTCTCGCGCTGGAGGACTCCCAGGCGGGGGTCCGTTCGGCCGTGGCCGCCGGCCTGCCTACCATCATGGTGCCCGACCTGCAGCAACCCTCGGCCGAACTGCGCCGCCTGTGCGCCGGCATTGCGACGGACCTGGTCGTGGTCAACGAGTGGCTGCGCCAGGCCTGCGGCGCCGCCAGCCGCAACGAACCCGCTCACTGATCAACCCGGCGTGAGGCCGCTGATGGCGTCGTGGACCAGGACGGAAGCGACCTGGTCGCCTTCCGCGTCGACCACGGGATAGGCGGAACCCTGCATCGTCTGCCGGGAGCCGTCGGGACGTCGAATCACCCAACGCGCGTGTTTGCTGGTCTCCCCGTTACGGACGGCACGGGAAAGCGGCAGGTCCTCGGACGGGTACGGGCGCCCCTCTTCGGTGAAGATGCTGTACATCCGGCTGTAGTCCTCCGGCCCCACGGCCAGCCGGACCCAGCCATGCAGTTCCGCGGCACGCTCGTTGAGGTGGACGATGTCGCCCTTGGCGTCGGCAACGATCACGCCAAACGACGTGTCCTTGAGACTGCGCCATGGATGGCCGCCAAAGGTCCACGGCTCATCGAAACTGATACGCGACATCTCACCCCCGTTGCGATGTCTGGCGGATCGCCGCTCTCCGACGATGTGTGGGCCATAGTGGCCAAAAGCGCCGACTGCCACAAGGGAACCACGTCGCGTCCACGGGCCGTGCATGGGAAAAAGCGAAGACTGAGCGCTCTTACCGCGCGGGAGCCTCACCATGGGCCGTTTTGACGAACGCAATGTGCCGGGCGATGAGTTCGGCAGCATGTATGCCAACCGGGGACGCTTCCCCGACCAGCGAGACTTCGGGGCCAGTCCGTATGAAGCGGGCCACGAGGCCGAGGCCCGGCAACCGCACCCCGGTCACCGCGACTTCGGCGGCCACCACGCCTACGAGGGTCGCCATCCGGGCCACCGTCATTTCGGCCGCGATGAGGGCACTTCCTCGCAGGCAGGCGACGGTCGCCGCTGGACGCCCTCGGGCTATCCCGGTGGCCACCGCGGGACGGGGCCCCAGGGCTATGTCCGCTCCGATGAGCGCATCCGCGAGGACGTTTGCGACCGGCTCACCCTACACGACGCGATCGATGCCTCCCATATAGAGGTCGAGGTATCCGGGGGGGTGGTCACACTCGGCGGCGACGTGCCCGAGCGCTACATGAAACACTTGGCCGAAGACGCCGTGGCGGAAACCATCGGCGTGAAGGATGTGGCCAATACCCTGCGCGTGCGGGCGGGTGGCCTCGCGGAGACCTGAGTCAGGCCCGGCCAGCCACCGATACGGTGATGCTTGCCGGCGCTGTCGCATGCACGGACGCGCGGCCACATGCCTCGCGGATGGCATGCTCCAGCTGTTGTGCACTGTAGGGCTTGCATACCAGGGGTGCGAGGTAGCGGACGGGAATATCCAGCGGCATGGCCCCCGTGGCGAGGACGTAGGGCACGCCACGGCGGATCAGTTCATCCAATGCGGGATACGCCATGACACCCTGCAGGTCCAGGTCGACGACGGCGACATCGCAGCGCTCCACATGCGCGACGCGGATGGCTTCCTCGATACACCCTGCGCACGCCACCACGTCATAGCCCAGCCGCCCGACGAGCAGGTCTGTCAGCGCCGCAGCAAGGCCGGAATGGTCTTCAAAGATGATCGCGCGTGGCGCGGACCGCTCAGTACTCATGAAAGCCTCGATATCGGCTTTGGGGAACCTGTGAGCCAAACTACTACCGAATTTGCACGTTGAACATAGACCACTAGATAGATTTTTCCGCGCGATTCCTTGTCTCGATTGAATCGCCAATCCGTCATATCCCGCTACCGTTCGTCGGTGGGTTCCACGATAAATGGCGGTGCACCCCCGTTGCCTTTATTTCTTGCTCCGACGTCGTCACCCACCCTGGCAAGACGTTGCACGATCCGGCTGCTGTCTCCGCGCAGGCCATCACCGGGCTCGCTCGCGCGGGCGCTGGCGACCAGGGCAGCCTGCGCCTGCTTCAGCCGTACGACGCCCAGGTTGTAGAGAGCCTGCGCGTAGTCGGGCCTGAGCGTGATCGCACGTTCGTAGGCCTGCCCCGCCTCGTCGAGTTTCTGCAGGCGGAAGCGGGCATTGCCCAGGCGGAACCACGCGTCCGGGTCGTCGGGCGTGGCCGCGACCACGGATTCGTAAAGATCCGACGCATGGGGAATATTCCCGCTCGTATAGGCCTGGTTGGCGGCCTGCTCGTCGCGTGCGGCGTCAGCCCCACGGTCGGCCGCGGGCAGCGTGCGATGTCCCGCGCATCCGGCGAAGACGGCCATCGTGGCGATCAGGGGCAGTCGGGAGAATCCACGTAGGGTCACGTTTGCAGCTCCTCAGGGAAGGCGACAGCCACCTTGCCCCTCGAATGCGCAATCCGTCAAATACGCCTCACGCGGTATATCAGCGTGCGAGCCATTGTGCCGCGAGCGCCAGCGCGGCCGGCAACGCCTGCACATACAGGATGCGCCGGCTCGCCGTCAGCGCGCCCCAGAGACCGGCGACCACGACACAACCCAGTCCGTAGAACACGAACGCTGTGGCGAAGGGCTCGCGCAGGACCAGCCCGAGAACCAGCGCGACCACGAGAAAAGCGTTATAAAGCCCTTGGTTGGACGCCAGTGCCGCGCTATCTTGCGCGAATTCGGGCGTAATGCCGAAGACCCTGGGGCCACGGGTACGCCAGAGGACCATCTCGAGCAGCACGATGTACACGTGGATCAGAATCACCAGGGCGGTGAGTACGGTAGCGGCGGCGGCCATGGCGATCCTTCCTCGGGAGTGACCGCGATTCTACTTAGGCCGGATGGCGGATTGCAGGGCCCCTAGTCGGACGCTTTCATTACAAGATGCGTAACCTGATGGCAGCACAGGAGATCTCGCTGGAGGCCCTCGGGCTGCTCCAGGCCTTGCTGCATCACGACTACAGCGAAGCGCAGTTCCGGGCGAACCACGTCGCACGACACGCCCTCGAGCACGAGCATCTGCCTGTGGCCGACGCGGCCGAACGGATCGAAGGTCTGCTCGAGCAAGGCTGCCCGAACAGCATGGAGTTGCGTATCGCCCTGCGCTTCCTCGCCGCCTCGGTGGACAGCATGCAGCTGGTCGCCCTCCATCGTGCCGGTCGCATTCTGTGAGCGGCGTCGAGAGGGTGTACGGAAGCTCTAGACAGGCCGCCGCCGCTGTCGGTTAGGATCGGGCATCCCCTCCGGAGTTGCCCATGAACAAGCAAGACGACGGTATCAACCTGGACGCCGAGCCCAGCGGCGACGGCTGCGTCGAGTGTCTCGCGGCCGGCACCTGGTGGTTTCACCTTCGCCGATGCGCCGAATGCGGTCACATCGGCTGCTGCGACGATTCCTTGCACAAACACGCCAGCAAGCATGCGCATGCCACGGGTCACCCCGTGATCCAGAGTTTCGAGCCCGGCGAAGACTGGTTCTATGACTACCGCACCGATGACATGCTCGACGGTCCGACGTTGAAGCCGCCGCACAGCCATCCCCACGATCAACCGACACCGGGCCCGGAAGGCCTCGTGCCGCGCCATTGGCAGGCGGTACTCGCCCGAGGCGAGGAAAACCCGTGAAGGCCATTATCTTCGACGATTTCGGCGCTGCCGATGTGTTGCGACTCGATGACGTCGCCGAGCCCGAACTCCGGGATAGCGACCTGCTTGTCCGTAATCATGCCGCCGGCGTGAATCGCGCGGACATCATCCAGCGCACGGGTGGCTATGGCAGGGATAGCTTCGGCGACTCCGCCATCATGGGCCTGGAGATCGCCGGCGAGGTGATCGCCGTAGGCAAGGACGTACAAGGTTTTGCCGCGGGCGACCGCGTGATGGGCATCGTCGGCGGCGGTGGCTATGCCGAACAGGCCCGCATCGACTACCGCATGGCGATGCCGATCCCGCAGGGCATGGACTACGTGCGCGCGGCCGGCATTCCGGAAGTCTTCGTCACCGCCCACGAAGCCGCCCTCCACCTCGGCCGTCTGGACGCGGGCGAGAGCATCCTCATACATGCCGCTGCGGGCGGCGTAGGATCCGCCGCCGTGCAACTCGCCCATGCAGCGGGCGCGCAGGTTTTCGCTACCGCGGGTGCCGCAAAGCTCGATCGTCTTCGCGAGTTCGGCGCGGATGTCGCTATCGATTACAAAGCCGATGATTTCGCCAAGGTGATCGAGCGCGAGACTGGCGGCAAGGGAGTCGACGTCATCGTGGATTTCATCGGCGCACCCTACTTCGAGCGCAACCTCGCATCACTCGGCTATGGGGGGCGTCTCATCGAGGTCGGCCTTCTCGGTGGCGCTAAAGGTGCGACGCTGCCGCTGGATCGACTGCTCTATCGCCATCTGCAGATCATCGGCACGGTGATGAAGTCGCGTCCGCAGAGTGTCAAGCAGGCCATGACGCGACGCTTCCGCGACCGTTGGCTGCACGCCTTCGACGATGGCACGCTCGTGCCGGTGATCGACAGTCAGTTCGTCCTCGGCGATGCCGTGGAGGCACACCGACGCATGGAGTCTTCGTCCAGTGTCGGTAAGATCATCCTCACCATGTAACCGTAAGGACGAGCCTGACAATGAGTGAACCGATCACCTGGGCCGATTTCGAGAAAGTGATGCTGGTGGCGGGTACGGTCACGCGCGCCGAAGTGTTTCCCGAAGCGAAACGCCCCGCCTACCTGATCTGGGTGGACTTCGGCCCACATGGGGAGCGCAAGACCAGTGCGCAGGTCACCGGCGTCTATCAGCCCGGAGACCTCGTCGGCCGGCAGATCGTCGGCGTGATCAATTTTCCGGAGAAACAGATCGGCCCCGTTCGCTCGCAGTTTTTGCTAACCGGCTTCCACACCGACGAGGGCGTGGTGATCACGACCGTGGAGCGACCCGTGCCCAATGGGACTCGGATGGCCTGATCGAACCGACGTGCCGGCGCATCACTTCGCCGGCGTGTCGAACACCGGATCCTTGAGGCCGGCGATGGTATGCGATCCGCCCGCCTGCATCTCGAGCACGACGATATCGTTGCGCCCCTTCTTCAGCCACGAGGCCGGCACGTAGAGGCTCTGCTGCGGCCCGATGTGCCAGAAACGCCCCAGGTGATGGCCGTTGACCCAGACGTTGCCCTTGTTCCAGCCGCGCATGTCGAGGAAGGTACCGTCCGGCCTGGCCAGGGTGAAGCTGCCGTGCCAGAACGCCGGACCCTGGCCCGTGCTTGTGCCGGGGGCGAAGTGCAGGCTCGACAGGTCGTCCAGCGGCAAGGGGTAGACCGACCAGTTGAGCAGGTCCTCGCCGGCCACCTGCACCGAATAGGTGATGCCTTTGTAGTCGTCTTCCATGCCGGGGCCGATATTGATCCGGCCCATGTTCTCGACGACGAGGTCGAGGGTGCTGCCGGCCTTCAGGTCCACCGGCATGGCGTGCTGGTCCTGGCGACGATCCAGCGTACCCAGCGGCTTGCCGTCGGCGAGCACGGTGGCGTAGTCACGTACGTCGCTCACATCGAGGGAGCCCTTGGCATCGGCATCCAGTGACTTGCGATAGAGGATCAGCCCGTAGTTCTGGCCGAAGGTCTCCATGCCGTGCGGCGTGACGGACGTCTGCGGCTTCGACAGCCCTGGCAACGCGTCGAGCAGGCTCACCGACGTGTCCAGCGTGAAACGTGGGATCGCCACCGTCGGCGACGAGGCGGGGACCTTCGGCAGGGTCTCGCCCTTTGGTAAATGCGCAGCGATCACCTTGCGCAATGCCTCGAATTTCGGCGTCAGGCGGCCGGCCTCGTCGATCGGCGAGTCGTAGTCGTAGCTGGTCGTGACCGGGAGGTAATGCGCGTCGTCGTTATTCGCGCCGTTCATCCAGCCGAAGTTCGTCCCGCCATCGACCATGTACAGGTTGAACGAGATGTCGTGATCCATCATCCACGACACTGCACTGCTCACGTCGCCGACATCGCGCGTCTTGTGTGTCAGGCCCCAGCGGTCGTACCAGCCCGTCCAGTACTCGCCGGCCATGCGCGGCATGCCTTCCATCAGCGGCGCCGAGCGTCGAAACGCACGCTCGGTCTGCTTGCCATCGCCGGTGAAGTTGATCACCGACACCATGCCCGGCAACGAGCCGCGCGGCATCCACGTCGGGCCAGGGCCATTGGAGGTGAACATCGGGACGTCGAAGCCGGCGTCGACCATCTGCTGGTGGATCGCTTCCAGGTAATCCCGGTCGTTGCCGACGTAACCGTATTCGTTCTCGACCTGCACCATGAGAATGGGACCACCGCGACTGCTAAGCAGAGGCGCAAGTTCCTGGTTCAACCGCTTGAACCATGCCGCGCTGGCTTTCAGGAAGCGCGGGTCGAACGAGCGGATACGCAGGCCGGGCGTACGCAGCAGCCACGCTGGAATACCCCCGAACTCCCACTCGGCGCAGACGAAGGGACCGGGGCGCACGATGACGTTGAGGCCTTCTTCCTGCGCGGTGCGCACGAAGGCGGCGATGTCTCGGTCGCCGCTGAAATCGAACTTGCCCGGCTCCGGCTCGCTCTCGTTCCAGAACGCGTACGTGGTGATGGTATTGAGGCCCATCGCGCGTGCCTTGCGCAGGCGATCGCGCCAGTCCGCGCGGGGAATACGCGGATAGTGCATTTCACCCGAGCGGATCACATAAGGCTTGCCGTCGAGCAGGAACTGCCCCTGCCCCACCGCGAAGTGCGGCGTATCCACCGCGAAGGAAGGATAGGCGACGCCCGCCAGCAGGCAGGTCGACAAGAGCAGACTCAGACGCTTCATCGTGTCTTCCGCAGAGTTTAAGCGTCTGAACTTACCGATGCGCCCCGCGGAGAGCAAGGGCGTCCGTCACACGAAATTGGAAAACTCATACAATATCGAAGGGCTCGGTCGGCGCGCCCCTGATCTTACGCGGTGAAGAAGCTCGGCGAGATCTCCACGGCGAACGGATCGTGCAGCCGCACTTCGCGCGCATCTTCCGAGATGATTTCGTAAGGCACATAAATGAAGCGCGCGTAGCCCTTCGACTCGATATGCACGCGGACGCCATCCTTCGATGGTGCGTCGAATTCGTCGGGAATGGTCACGTTGGCGACCAGCGCCGCCGCCAGTGCTTCGGAGGGGCGTCCCGTCGCGAACCGGTCGAAGATCACGCGATAGACATCGTGGGCTTCCGGCTCATCGCCGCCGTCGTGCCCCGGATCGGCCGCCAGCCTGCCCTCTTCGGACACGGTCGCGCCGAACGGGTAGAAGTCGCCGTTCTCCTCCAGCATCTCCTTCGCAAAATCCATCGAAAAGGTGAAAAGCTGGTTGAGCCGCGTCTGCGTGACATCCATACGAAATCCTCGAACACGCCGATCGGCGATGGTGGAGGCATCGTAAGACAGCGCGGCCGCGGACGCTACGCCGCTGTCGGCAGGCTCTGGGCCAGCTGGTCGCCGGGCACGGGACTGCCCAGCAGGAAGCCCTGGAGCACGTCGCAGCCCAGTCGCGTCAACAATTCCTGCTGCTCGCTGGTCTCGACGCCTTCGGCGACGATGTTCAGGCCCAGCGTCTTGCCCAGCGCGATGATGGCCGAGACGATGGCTTCATCGTCGTTGCCGCGGGTCAGTTCGGTGACGAAACCACGGTCGATCTTCAGTTCATCGGCGGGGAGCTGCTTGAGGTAGAGCAGACTGGAATAACCCGTGCCGAAGTCGTCGATGGAAATACCCACGCCGAGGGCCGCCACCTCGTTGAGAATGGCCAGGCTGGCCTCCGCATCGCGCATCGCCGTGGACTCGGTGATCTCCAGGACCAGGCAGGCCGGGTCGAGTGAGTGACGTGCGAGTGTCGAGCGGAGCACATCGACCAGGCCGGTGTGCGTGAGCTGCACCGTCGACAGGTTCACCGCGACGGTCCAGGCCGCATGCCCTTCGTCCTGCCATACGCGCATCTGCCGGCACGCCTCGTCGATCACCCAGTTACCGATGGGAATGATCAGGCCCGTACGCTCGGCGACACCGAGGAACTCGTCCGGAGGCACCAGACCCACCCCGGGCTTCTGCCAGCGAAGCAGGGCCTCGACGCCCGTGACCGGGCCGTCCGGCGAAACGAGCTTCGGCTGGTAATAAAGCAGGAACTCGCCCTGATCGAGCGCCCGGCGCAAGTCGTGCTGCAACTGCAGCTGCTGGTGCACGTTGGCGTTCATCGCGCTCTCGAAGAAGCAATAGCCGTTGCGCCCCTGCTCTTTCGCGTGATACATCGCGGCATCCGCATTGATCATCAGGTCGTGCGTGGTCCGGCCGTTCTCCGGAAACACTGCGATGCCAATGCTTGCCGATACATGCACACTGTGCTCGTCGATCAGGTAAGCGGCACCAAGAACGTCGACCAGTCGCTGCGCCAGCAAGGCCGCATCCTCCGGTCGCGAAACGTCCACCGCCATGACGAATTCATCGCCGCCCAGGCGGGCCACCGTATCCTCGCCACGCTTGGTGGTCAGGACCCGACGGGAAACCTCCTTCAGCAGTAGATCGCCGACATGGTGGCCGTAGACATCGTTCACCGCCTTGAATCCGTCCAGGTCCATGAAGAGCACGGCAAACTGACGCCCTTCCCGCGTCGCCTTGTGGATCGCCTGGTCCAGACGATCGCCGAGAAGCACCCGGTTCGGCAGACGCGTGAGGTTGTCATGCAGGGCGAGCTGGACCAACTCGCTGTTGGCCCGATCCAGCGACGTGGTCAGCAGATTGGCGCGCACGTCGAGCATCGACACGATCAATGCGATCGCGAACACCGCAAGGCTGACGACGATCACGACGAGGGCCAGCCACTTGGCATCGATGCCGGTGTTGGCGGCACCGCAATAACTGCCGGCCGGAAAATCCGCCGCGGCCATGCCGGTGTAGTGCATGCCGACGATCGCGCAACCCATCACCAGCGACGCGCCCAGGCGGGCGAGCACGACGTGCTCGGCATCCTTGCGCAGGCGGAAGGAAATCCACAAGGCGGCGCCCGAGGCCAGCACGGCCACGACCACCGACAAGGCAAAGAGCAGCGGCTCGTAGACCAC
The DNA here is from genome assembly GCF_056406135.1 of Luteibacter sp. P1_D3. Taxonomy (NCBI): domain Bacteria; kingdom Pseudomonadati; phylum Pseudomonadota; class Gammaproteobacteria; order Lysobacterales; family Rhodanobacteraceae; genus Luteibacter; species Luteibacter sp. P1_D3. Next base: position 14,180 of record NZ_JBFUAT010000024.1, read on the forward strand.
CCCAGGCATCATCCGCATCGCCGCCATGCCGGTGTAATGCATCGCGGCAATGCCGGCGCCCATGATCAGGGCACCCACGACGAGCCTTCGCCTCGGCAGCTGTTCGTGGCACACCACCCAAAGGGCGAAGGCCGAAGAGCCGATCGCAAAAACCAACGAAAGCAGGGTCAGGTCGAGGTCGTAGCCGATCGCAATGGGCAGGCTGAAAGCCAGCATCCCGATGAAATGCATCGACCAGATGCCGATACCCATGGCGAAGGATCCGCCCGCAAGCCAGAGCGCCGAGGCCGTGCCGCGGGTGCCCGACACCCGGCCAGCCATGTTCAGCGCCGTATAGGAGGCGAGGATGGCCACCACGAGGGAGAAGGCGACGAGGACGCCGCTGTAACTGCTGACGAGCATGGGATTACCTGAGGGGCCTGCGGTGCTGCCACGCATCGGGGCGATGGATGGCCTCGTACAGGATATCGGCAAAGGGGGGGTGACCTTGAGGGAAAACGATCAATTCCGTCAGATTGGGAGCAGCCCTACCCTAAGTAATTCAACGGTTCCGGGATATCACCCACCGGTACAAACTCGCTCACACCGTTCCAATCCGGCGACCGCAGGTGGGACCTAACGTCTGCTCGGGAGAGGGTGTCTGTCAGCAGGGGCTTTGAACCGATGAATCTCGATGGTCGCAGGATCGACTTGCGTAGAACCGGCCGTCGCATCGCCGGCGCCGTCGTTTGCCTGGGATTTTTCCTGCTTGCCGCTAGCCTGCACGCACAAACGCGTAGCAGCGTGACGGCGCCCGATTCGATCGCGACCCGGGTCATGGCCTGTACCACCTGTCACGGCGAGCGGGGGCAAGGCAGCGGCGACGACTACTATCCGAGGCTCGCTGGCAAGCCGGCTCGCTATCTCTACAATCAGCTGCTGGCGTTTCGGGACGGGCAGCGCAAGTACGCGCCGATGACCTATCTGCTCGAGTACCTGCCGGACGCCTATCTGCAGGAGATGGCGCAGTATTTTGCCGCGCAACAGACGCCCTTCCCTGTATTGCCCCGGCCCGATGTCGGACCCGATGTCATGGCGCTGGGCAAGAAGTTGACTCTCGAAGGCGATCCCGCCCGGCACATTCCCTCCTGCGTGGCCTGCCACGGCGCATCGCTCACCGGGGTTTCGCCCGAGATTCCGGGGCTCCTCGGCTTGCACGCCAAGTACATCAGCGCCCAGCTCGGCGCGTCGCGCTATGGCGCGCGCGTCACCGCGAAACCCAACTGCATGCAGAAGATCACCGTCCTGCTCAACGATGCGGACATCGCCGCCACGGCCGCCTACCTCTCGTCGCTGCCTTCGCCGCTCAATCCCGCGCCGGCTACCGAAGGATCGCTACCACTGGCACTCACCTGCCAAAGTAGTGACGCCCGATGAGAACGCATCGCTGGATCGCCGTCGGTCTTCTCTTCCAGGCGCATGCCGCGTCCGGCCAGGATGCCTCGGTCGTCGCACGCGGCGAATACCTCGCCCGCGCTTCCGACTGCATCGCTTGCCACAGCAATCCGGGAGACAAACCCTTCGGCGGTGGGCGCCCGATGGTCACGCCGTTCGGAACGCTGTATTCGCCGAACATTTCGCCCGATCGCGCCACTGGCATCGGCGCGTGGACGGCGGACGAGTTCTACACAATGATGCATACCGGTCGTGGACGATCGGGTGCGCTGCTTTACCCGGCCATGCCATTTGCCGCGTACACGAAGATGACGCGGGCGGATGTCGATGCCATCTTCGCGTACCTGAAGACCGTGCCGCCGGTGCACCGGCCGAACAACGCCCAGGACCTCCGCTTCCCGTACAACAACCGCAACCTGTTGCTCGGTTGGCGCACGCTCTACTTCAAGGAGGGCGAATACAAGCCCAATCCAACGAAATCCAGCGAGTGGAATCGCGGCGGCTACTTGGTGGAAGGCCCTGGCCATTGCTCGATGTGCCATACCGCCATCAATGCCCTGGGCGGCAGTTCCGCCTCGGCCGCCTACCAGGGCGGCCTCATTCCTATGCAGGACTGGTACGCGCCCTCACTCACCTCGAACAAGGAAGCGGGGCTCGGCGAATGGAGTATCGGCGATATTTCCGACCTTCTGCAGGCGGGCGTGTCCACCCGCGGCGCGGTCTATGGACCAATGGCCGAGGTCGTGCACAACAGCCTTCAGTACCTTTCCGATGCGGACATCCGCGCGATGTCGGTCTACCTCAAGGCCTTGCCTTCCACCGGCCAAACGGCCGAACCGACGAAGGCCCAGGTGCAGAACAAGCTCCGCCTGTTTCCGCTGGGCAAGAAGATCTACACGGCGCAGTGCGCTGTCTGTCATGGATCACAGGGCGAAGGCCGGGGTGTCGACTTCCCCCCGCTGGCAGGCAACCAGTCGATCCAGATGACGTCCTCGGTCAATCCGATCCGCATGGTGCTCAACGGCGGCTATCCACCCGGCACGATACGCAACCCGCGGCCCTACGGCATGCCGCCGTTCGCGCAAGGCCTGTCGGATGAAGAAGTCGCCGCCGTCGTGACGTATATCCGCACCGCCTGGAACAACCGCGGCACGGCGGTGACGGACGCCGACGTCAACGCGCTTCGATCCGCGCCGCTGGATTAACGAGGACATCGCTTTCATGACCGACATCGACCATGACCATCCCAGCGAAGAGGACAAGCGCGTCGACGAGATCGTGCGCTCCGGTCCGCGTGGCGCCCTGATGGTCGCCGGCATCGCCGTCGCCCTCGTCTTCCTGATGTGGTTCCTCTTTTACTTCTTCGCTTTCCTTCCACGCGGCAACATTAACTAGAGGCGTCATCATGGTTGCATCGGTTCCCGCAGACCCGCCCGGTGGCGAAGATGTCGCCAGGCGCGTCGAAACGCGCTGGGCCATCGTCATGGTCGGCATCGTCGCGTTGCTGGTGGCGATGGTCATCTTCACCGGCCTGCACTGGGCGACAATGCCGCCATCGCGCGTGGAAACCATCGATCCGACGACCCTGCATGTCGCGGGCGAATTCGTCGAGAGCAACCTGGGTAGCGCGGCCGAAGCCGATGGCTCGGTCACCGTGCGGATCGTCGGCCAGCAGTATTCGTTCACGCCGCAATGCATCGTCGTTCCGGCGAAAACACCCGTCACTTTCCGGGTCACGAGCGCCGATGTGATCCACGGCATGATCATCACCGGCACCAATATCAACTCGATGGTTTCGCCGGGTTTCATCTCAACGTTCAAAACGACCTTCGACAAGCCGGGCGATCACCTGATGCCCTGCCACGAGTTCTGCGGCACCGGGCACGAAGGCATGTGGGCCAACGTCAAGGTCGTCGAGCCGGACGCCTTCGCCAAACTGGTCGGCCCCGCAAGGAGAGCCAGCTGTGATCTCTAACAAGCGCCTCGTGCTTGCACACTTCTGGCTGGCGTTTGCGCTTTTCGGCGTCGCCGTACTGCTGGGCGAATGGCAGATGTTCATCCGTAGTCCGCTCAGCGGCTGGCTGCGCAACGCGGATATGTATTACCGCTCGGTCACGGCGCATGGCACGGTCATGGGCTATGTGTTTCCCACGCTGGTCGCCATGGGTTTCGGCTACTTCATTTCCGAAGCATCCCTCGGCCAGCCGCTGGTCGGCCGGCGCTGGGCCTGGGCCGGCTATTTCATGATCATCGCGGGCTCGATCGCCGCCGTCGTGCCCGTGGCGCTCGGGCTGGACTCGGTGCTGTACACGTTCTATCCGCCGATGATCGGCAACGTGTTTTATTACCTTGGCGTCGTGCTGGTGGTGGTCGGCTCCTGGGTGTGGGTCGCCCTCATGGGCGTGAACCTGTACGTGTGGAAGCGCGCCCATCCGGGCGCACCGGTTCCCCTGGCTATGTTCGCCAACGTGGCGGGCGCTTATCTCTGGGCGTGGACCGCGGTCGGCGCCGCGCTGGAACTGCTCTTCCAGATCATTCCCGTGGCGCTCGGTTACGCCACCACCATCAACGCCGGCCTGTCGCGCGTCCTGTTTTCATGGACCCTCCATGCCATCGTCTACTTCTGGCTGATGCCGGCGTACATCGCCTTCTACACCATCGTGCCGCGCGCGATCGGCGGTCGGCTTTACAGCGACTCGATGGCGCRCATCTCGTTCGCGCTGTTCCTGGTCTTCGCGATGCCGATCGGCATCCATCACCTGTTTGCGGATCCGGAAGTCGGCTCGGGCTTCAAAGTCGTCCATTCCATCTTCACCGCCATGGTGGCGGTGCCGACCCTGCTGACGGTGTTCACCATCTGTGCTTCGGTCGAGATCGCGGCCCGGTTGCGTGGCGGCACCGGACCCTTCGGCTGGGTCAAGGCCTTGCCGTGGAAGAATCCGCAGATGCTGGCGTTGGCACTGTCCTTTGTCATGCTCGGTTTCGGCGGTGCCGGTGGCCTGATCAACATGAGCTATCAGCTGGACTCGACCATCCACAATACGCAGTGGGTGACCGGGCATTTCCACCTGATCTTCGGTGGCGCGATCGTCATCATGTATTTCGCGATCGCCTACGACCTATGGCCGCACCTCACGGGACGCGTGATCCACGACGCCCGCCTCGTCCGCATGCAGCTGTGGCTGTGGTTCATCGGCATGATCGTGCTGACCTTCCCCTGGCATTACGCGGGCCTTCTCGGCATGCCCCGACGCATGGCGTTTTACGACTACACCGCTCCTGGCATGTTCGCCGAGGGCGTCTCCGTCGTCATGTCCGTCATCGGCGGTGCGCTGTTGGTCGTGTCGGCACTGATCTTCATCGCGGTGCTGGTGCGCAATCACTGGGCCACCCGCGTCGAACCGGAAACCTTCACCTTCAGCCGGGCCGTGCATGAGCCGGTCACGCTGCCGTGGGCCCTGAACGGTCTGGGGTTCTGGGTCGCGCTGATGATCGCCCTGACGATCACCAACTACGGCTACCCCATCGTCCAGCTCATGCGGATGCCTGAGGCGAATGTTCCGCCGGTCTTCGTGGGAGGCAAGCCATGAGTGGCCCCCTGTTACGCAACCGGTGGTTCGTCGGCAGTGTCGGCGGCACCTTCCTGCTCCTGGTGTTTTCGCTGTTCGTCGGCTTCGTCTGGCTGCCCTCGGCGCAGGAGGATGCCTTGTTCAAAGGGCTGTGGAACTCGATCTGCAGTGCCGCCGGCGCACCGAGGTCTTGGTTGAGCCCGACCAGTGCGCCTGTCACGTCCCCGACCAAGGTCTCCKAGGTCGTCCTCACACCCACCACGCTCGACGAACCCGCGTCAGGCGGCGGCGTCGGTCGGGGCGGCACGCTCGCACTACGCTGCACCATGTGCCACGGCTTGCGTGGCGTGAGCTCGTCGCAGACGCCGAACCTCGCCGGCCAGTACGCATCGTCGATCTACAAGGAACTGCGCGATTTCCAGAGCGGCGCCAGGCCGAGCGCCGTGATGACACCGCTCGTCATCCAGCTCAGCGACCAGGACCTGCGTGACCTCTCCGCGTATTACGCCTCCCTGCCCCGCCGGCAGACACCCGGTGCCCAGGACCTGCAAGCCGCGCCAGACATCGTCGCGACCGGTGCACCCATGCGCAACATCCCACCCTGTGGCTCCTGCCACGGCCGGCTCGACAGCAAGCTGGGCGTGCCATGGCTGGATCCCCAGCCGCGCGACTACCTGAAGACGCAGCTGGAAGCGTTTGCCCACGGCACGCGGCGCAATGACACCAGTGCCCAGATGCGCAATATCGCGCGCAACATGACGCCGCAAGAAATCGATGCGTCGGTGGACTATTACTCCGGCACGCGGTGATCGCATAATCAGCGAGCCGAATGCTGCGGCGGTGTCCCGGAGTTTCCATGGAGAAGGTTACTGGCGTCGCGCTCGGCTTGAGGCTGGCTGCGGCTTTTATGGTTGCCGCGACGTTTTCGACGCACAGCGAGGCAACGGAGCCTGCCGTGACGCGCATCGTCATCGACGATGACTGGGGTGGCCTCAATCCGACCTCGCCTCACCGTTCTCACTGGGTGATCGAGCCGCATGGTTCCGGCTACGTCATCTACGGAACGAAGAGTCAACGGCGGATGGCGACACAAGCGAATGGTTCCTGGACCGAGGAGCCCGACGTCACGAACATCGCGGCACAGCCTGTGGCCGGCGCCGCCGTCGACGCGCTGGTGCGGGCCTTGCGGGCGCCACCCCAAGATACGATCGACCCCGTCGTGTTCGGCACGGACATCGACCATGCCGGTAAAACGATCGACGAGATGGTCAAGAAGCTGACCGCTTTGAATCCACCGCCGGCCTTGCGACAGCGCATCCTCGCCTGGGGAAATAGTCTGCGGCAGGGGCACCCATTGGCCGAGGCGATCACCGTCGGCGTAACCACGAGCTTTCACACCGACGATAGCCCGCGCACTCGCGTCGAGACAGACTTCGCCGACGGATCGACCCTGGTCTTCTCTTCCGGCTCGCAGAATCTGCTCCTGCTTCCCTGGAGCGACGCTTTCGGCCACAAGTCGTATTCGGCAGCCATACCCAAAGCGCTGGCGGAGGTGCTTCCACCGACATCGACCAATCGAAAACGACTCGCCGCAGAGCCGTCCGAGGACGAACTCGACGATTACCTTGAGAAGGGAATGGGCAATGACTACGCCCGGTTCCAGGTGCAGATTGTGGCGCCAAAGGCCTACGCCGCGCTGGCATCTCGTTTCACCATCGTCGAGATCAATCCGGTGGACACGCCCTCAGACCCGTTGTTTGTCAACGTAAGTCTTCCCGGCGGGCCGTCGAACCTCATTCTCGGCACGCAGCTGGCCATCGAAGGCCAGGCCCTGGCGAAACCCTCAGACCTGGACGGGATGATGACTGCGTTGAATACGGCCGCCACGGCAACGGGTTTACACCAAGCCATGCTGGCATCTCCCAAGGATGACTTTCGCATCGAGCACGGCGTCGACATGCCGTCGTTTCAAGCAGGGACAAAGAAACAGTTCATCGAGCAAATGGCCGAAGCGCACAAGCTGCCGGAGCTTGCCAAGCATCCACAGTTGCTCGACGGCGCCGTCTTGGTGACGCAGGGTGATGACCCGACGTATTGGGTGGCCTTGCATGATCGCCGCGCGGTCGTGTGGAAGCGTTACGTCGGAAGCACTCCGTCTCCCGGGCGTCCGCTCTGCGCCAACGTGCCTGCTTCCGAAGAGTCTTTCGGCAGCCTGGGCAATTCCGACGAGTGCATCGGTAAGGTCTATGACGCTGCCGGTAAGGCTCTTTAAACTCATCAAGTCTTCGCACAAACATTCACGAAACAACGCCACGCAAGCGCAGCCCTTTCTCGGAAAGGAGCCCGTGCTGCCGTACGCTCGCCGGCCTCGTCGCCAAGACGGTATCGCGGCAAATGATTGGTTTAATTTGTAGACCACGCCCACAAAAAAACCCGCTTTCGCGGGTTTCTCTGCGAGCCGGTGAGGTCTCCGGATCTTTGTTGGTGCCCAAGGGGGGACTCGAACCCCCACAGCCTAAACCGCTACCACCTCAAGGTAGTGCGTCTACCAATTCCGCCACCTGGGCATAACTTTTACAGCGTGTTGCCGTGTCGCTGATTACTTCTTGGCCGGTTCCGCGGGAGCCTGGGTGGCCTCCTGCTTTGCAGCCGGTACATCGGTGTTCGCTGCCGGGGCGGTAACGGCGGGTGCCTGCGGCACATCCGACGCGACCGGCTTCACCGGAGCGTTGTTGGCGGGAGCGGCCGGCACGGTAGCACCGGACATCACGCCAAGATCCGCGGCCGGCTGGGGCGTGCCCGAGCGACCGAGGTAGATACCCATGCCCAGGCTAAGCACGAAGAACAGTGCTGCCAGGACTGCCGTGGCGCGCGTCATGAAGCTCGACGAACCACGTGCACCAAACACGGTAGCGGACGCGCCGCCACCGAAACCCGAACCTGCATCCGCACCGGCGCCGCGCTGCATGAGAATCAGCACGATCATCGCTGCCGCGACCAGGATGTAAAGAACGCTGAAGAGGATGAACATATCTTCTGTTTGCCGTGTCGCGTTATCGACGCGCCGCGGCGCAAATTTCCAGGAAGTCGGAGGCTACGAGAGCGGCTCCGCCGATCAATCCCCCGTCTACATCAGGCTGGGCGAAAAGGTCGGCCGCATTGGCCGGCTTGACGCTGCCACCGTAAAGCACCCGGGTCAGGAGCGAGATATTAACATCCTTTTTTGCCACTTGGCTACGGATGAACGCATGAATTTTTTGGACCTTGTCCGGGGTGGCCGTGAGGCCCGTCCCAATGGCCCAAACCGGCTCATAGGCGATCACGCCGGTACGGAATGCCTCTACGCCATAGACATCGATCACGGCGCCCAGCTGACGGCCGATGACCTCTTCGGCCTTGCCCGCCTCGTGCTCTTCCTGCGTCTCGCCCACACAATAGATAGGTGTCAGGCCGGCATCGCACGCCGTCCGGAACTTCTTCGATAGCAGCGCATCGGTCTCGTGGTAGTACTGGCGCCGTTCGGAGTGGCCCACCAGGGTCCACTTTGCGCCCACATCGCGGACCATCGAACCGGAGATCTCACCGGTGAAGGCGCCCTGCTCCGGGTGCTCGGAAATCGTCTGGGCACCGAAGCCGAGGCCACGGTCGCCGTATTTGTGGACGAGATCGGCCAGGTAGACCATCGGTGGAATGACCAGGACGTCGACGCCGTCTTCGAGGCCCTCGACGATCTCGCGGACCAGGCCATCGGCCATCTTGCGCGATCCGTGCATCTTCCAGTTACCGGCGACGAGCTTCTTGCGCATGGTTTGCTTCCGGGCAGGGCCAAGGGGCGGCAGGATAGCGGCGGCTCCCCCGGCGGCAAAAGCTGCAACGCCGCATAAAGCCACCGGAACACCACGTTCACCGAGGGTATCGCATAACCCTCGGAATTGACCTGCCCCGTCCTGCCTTCGATGATCCCTGCATGCGAACCCTGAGAATATTCTTTACCGCCCTCCTCTTGACCGTCTCGGTCGCCGCCTTCGCGCAAGCGCAGGACGACGACCCGGGCAAGCAGATCGGCGATCTCCGCTCCCAGCTCGACCAGATCGAAAAAGGGATGAAGGACGACAACATCACCGACAAGGTGATCGACGACCTGCGTGGCCAGGCCGGTGACGTCGTCGGCAAGTCCCAGAAAGTCTCCAGCGCGCTGTCGCCCAATCGTGACGCGGCCAAGGCCCGGCTGGACCAGCTCGGCCCCGCGCCGGCCACCGGCACCAAGGAAGCGCCGGAACTCGCGGCCACGCGCAAGGATGCCCAGAAGGCCTTCGACGCCGTCGACGCACAGATCAAACAAGCGGACGGCATCGCGCTCGAAGCGCAGCAGACCACCAGCCAACTTGCCGATCTGCGCCGCATCCGCTTTCAGCAATTCCTCTCCCGGCGCACGGCGTCACCGTTTTCGCGCCCGTTCTGGTCGGAACCGGCCAAGGCGTTCCCGCGTGATTCGGCTAACCTGAGCGACTTCACGACCGGCGTGAAGACCGACCTGGCCAGAAGCTGGACCGACGGCAACCGTATCGCCCTGATCGTCTGCGTCCTGTTCGGCGTGCTGCTCATGACGGGCGTGCGCTTCTATCTCGAGCAACGCGCACGTCATCTCACGGCGAACCGCATGCCGCCGGGTCGGCTGCGTCGCTCGGCGCTGATCCTCGGCATCACCCTGACCTCGGCGCTGACCACCGGCCTCGGCACCCAGTTGCTCTATCTGGGTTTGAACTGGAACGAGACCTTCAGCGACGACACGGACGCGATGGCCAAGGCCCTCGTCCGCATCATTTTCTTCGGCGCGTTCATCGCCGGTCTCGGCCGCGCCCTGATCTCGGCAAAGCGACCGTCGTGGCGACTGCCCGCCATCTCGGACGAGACGGCGCTCAGCCTGCGTCGGTTCCCGATGCTGTTCTCGCTGGCCGTGGTGCTGTTCTACTTCCTCAAGGAACTCAACCGCACGATCGGCACTAGCCTCGCCGCCACGGTGATGACCAGCAGCCTGCAGGCGCTGGTGCTCACCACGCTCACCGCGATCGGACTGGTACGCCTGAGCCGTTCGCACCATGTCGTCGACGAAGACGGTGACCCGCCGGCGCCCCGCCCGATCTGGGCCAGCCTGTTCATCGCGGCCGCGTGGATCGCCATCGTCGCCTCGTGGATCGGCCTGCTCACGGGCTTCGTGGCGTTCGCCTCCTTCATGGCCGGCCAGGTGGTGTGGACCGTCATCGTGCTCTCGGCCACCTACCTCGCGATGCGCCTGGTCGACGACTTGTTCGAGACGCTGCTCTCTGAAAAGGGGCCGATGAGTGCACGTGCGCAGGCCATCTTCGGCACGCACCCGCGACTGCTCGACCAGGCAGGCGTGCTGCTGTCGGGCATCGTGCGACTGGCACTCTTCATGTTCGGCCTGGTGGCGGTGATCTCCGGGTTCGGCGCCGGCGCGTCGGACATCCTGACGCTGGGCACGAAGCTGCAGACGCTGAAGATCTACAACTTCGAATTCAAGCCGGACCAGATCCTCACGGCGATCGGCTTGTTCTTCCTCGGCCTGCTCGCCGTGCGCGTCATCAAGAACTGGCTGTCCGAGCAGTATCTGCCGCGGACCAACCTCGACCCGGGCATGCGAAGCTCGCTGACGACCTTGCTGGGCTATGTCGGCGTGGTGATCGTCGTCGCGATCGCCTTGCTGGCGATGGGCCTCTCGGTACAGAACGTCGCCTGGGTCGCCTCGGCTCTCTCGGTCGGTATCGGTTTCGGTCTGCAGGCGATCGTGTCGAACTTCATCTCCGGCCTGATCCTGCTGGCGGAGCGTCCGGTAAAGGTGGGCGACTGGGTGGTGCTCGACGATGCCGAGGGCGATATCCGCCGGATCAACGTGCGTGCCACGGAGATTCAGGTGTCCGACCGCTCGACCATCATCGTGCCGAACTCGTCGTTCATCACCAAGCCGGTGCGCAACATGACGATGGCGAATCCGCAGGGTCGCGTCTTGATCAAGTTGCCGATGCCACTGGATACCGATCCGATGGAAGCGCGTGAGCACATGCTCGAGGCGATGCATGCGCATAAGCAGGTGCTGGAGACGCCGGCACCGTCGGTGACGCTGGACAACATCGACCGTGCGGCGATGACATTCGCCGTGACCTGCTACGTGGGTGGACCGCGCGACGTGGGTAACGTGAAGAGCGATCTGCTGTTCGACATCATTGCGCGGCTGCGCAAGTCGGACATTCCGTTGCTGCGGCCGCAGGACCTGGTGTTGCGTGGCGGCGGGAGCATGTCGGATGTGGTCGGACCGACGGCGGATGCGGCGCCGAAGGCGTCTACGGATGATCCGTCGAGCTGACGGGTGGCTGCGTAGCTGACGCCGCGGCTAGCACCCGTTCGCCGATGAATCGGCTCCTACCGAGCTGGCGCAACCTGCTTGGTAGGAGCCGATTCATCGGCGATGCTTTTCGTCCAGACGAGCGATGCCTTACTTGCCAGCCTCAACCGGCGCCAACCTCAAATCCTGAAAATCGAAGCTGAAGTCCGTCAGCGGCGACACCGGCTCCATGCGCACTTCGCGCACCTTGCCATCCGGATCGAGATCGAAGTTCACGAAGGCGTCGCCGTTGAGCGAGCGATCGGTCCAGTGGGCGATGAAGGTGTCGTGCTGCCAGGGATCGAGGGTGCCGGTGAGCTGGGCCGTTTTGGTGAAGCTCATCACCAGCTTGCCACCCTGCTTGCTTACCTTGACGTCGCCGTACCAGGGGTCGCGATACGTGCCCACGTAGCCATCCAGCGGCAGTGACGGCTTTGAACCCTTCGCGCGGGCAGCTTCGTGCTTCTTCATGCTGTCGTCGGCATTGCCTTCGGACTTGCGCACACCGGCAGCGTAAGCCGCGATCCAGTCCGTCTTTGGCGCATCCGTGTACGCATCGAGGGCGCGCATCGTCACGGCCTGGAAGGCGGCACCGGACTCCTGGTTGGTCAGCACCACGATGCCGAGTTTCAGGTCGGGCACGAGGGTCACGCGCGAGACCATGCCCGGCCAGCCGCCGGTATGCCAGACCAGCTTGTGACCGCGATAGTCGGAGACGAACCAACCTTCGCCGTAGCCGGAGAAATTCGGCTTGGCCGCCTTGAGCTCGGGCACGCTGGGATCGGCGATGCGGATCGGCGTCAGCAGGGACCACATCTCCTTCTGGCGCGCCTCGCTGAAGAGACGCTGCTCCTTGCCGGCGCTGTCCTTGTAGACGCCGCCGTCGAGCTGCATCGTCATCCACTTGGAGAGGTCGTGCACGCTGGAGTAGATGCCGCCAGCCGCCTGGTTGTTGTTCCACGACATCGGCTCGACCGGCTTGAGCTCCTTGAAGTTGAACTTGGCGTGGCCCACGGCGATGTCGTCACCCGCGCCGATGTGCTCGGGTGCGTGCGTCTGCGATTCGGTCATGCCCAGCGGGGTGAAAATACGCTGGGTGATGAAGTCGGCCCAGGGCTTGCCCGAGACCTGCTCGATCACCAGGCCGGCCACGGCGAACAGGATGTTGTCGTAGTTGTACTCGGCGCGGAAGCTGTTGGTCAGCGGCACATAGCGAAGACGCTGCACCACTTCCTGCGTCGTATAGGTGGTCGCGGGCCAGTACAGCAGGTCGCCCGCGCCGAGGCTGAGACCGCTGCGATGCGCGAGCAGATCGCGAACGCGCATCTCGCGCGTGACATAGGGATCGGACATCTGGAACCAGGGCAGCCGATCGATCACGCGATCGTTCATGTCGAGCTTTTTCTCGTCGGCGAGGATCGACAACGAGGCGGCGGTGAACGCCTTGGTGTTCGACGCGATGGCGAACTGCGTGTGCGCGTCCACCTTAGCCGGATCGCCGAGCTTGCGCACGCCGGAACCCATCTCGAGCACGATCTTGCCGTCCTTGACGATGGCCACGGCGATGCCGGGCACGTCGAACTGCTTGCGCGTGGCGTCGACATACGCGTCGAAGTCGGCCAGGTCCATCGGCCGTGCCACCGTGCCGGGGGGAACGGACACGGATGTCGCGTCCTGAGCTTGCGCAGCGAGTGCGAAGGCGAAGCTGGTGACGCCGAAGGCGAGGAGATAACGAAGACGCGGCATGGGGAGTCCCGGCAGGAAAGAACGTGCCGGGACTATTCCATGCCGCGACGATCCGCGAAAGACCCTTTCAGGCCTTGCTCTTCTGGCTGAAGAGCACGCTGCCCAGGATGATCGCGCCGGCCAGTGCCATCGTCGGGGTGAGCGCCTCGCCGAGGAACATCCAGGCCCAGGCCACACCGAACAGCGGCACGAGGTAGGTCGACGTCGCCGCACGCGGTGCGCCGATGCGCTGGATCAACCGGAAGTAGAAGGCGTACGCCAGGCCCGTCGAGAGGACGCCGAGGGCGACGACGGCGATCCACGATTTCGTTGGGATCGGCGCATCCGGCCACGTCAGCGCAGCCAGCGGCGCCATGAGGATCGTGGCGCCGAGCAGGCATCCGGCCGCCACCGCCGTCGGCGGCAGATCGGAGAGGTAGCGTTTGATCAGGTTGGCGGCGAGGCCATAGCAGAACGATGCGGCCGCACCGGCGAGTGCGGCCGGGGCGACGTTTTCACCAGCGGTACGCCCGCTGGCGAGGATCACCACGCCGACGAAACCGGCGACGAGGGCGATGGCCTTGCGCGTGCCGATCTTCTCGCCGAAACCGATGAAGGCCACGAGTGCCGCGAACAGCACCGTCATGCTGTTGGCGATGGCGCCGATGCCCGCCGGGGCGCGCTCGGCACCCCACGCGAACAGGGTGAACGGCAGCGCCGCACTCAAGGCACCCAGCACCAGCATCTTCCAAAGATGCGAAAGGCGAATCGCCTTGCGCGCCCGCCACAGCAACGGCAACAGGATCACCGAGCCGAACAGCAGGCGCGTGGCGACCATGGGAAACGGGCCGAAGTCCTTCGCGGCGACGCGCATGAAAAGGAACGAGCCGCCCCAGATGGCACCCAGGGACACCAGCTCGACCGGCGTGCGCCAATCGCGTTCGGCGACCGGGCCCAGGGAATCCGCGGGAGGGTTGATGGCGGTCGACATATGAACCTCGCTTGTGGCTGACCTTCATTTTCGCTGGAATGGCGCGCCGGACAAGCGCATTCTTTGCAAGCCAGCCTCTCATTTGATTCAGCACTCCCCATGCGATCTGCCCTCCTCCCTGCCCTCGCCGCCTTCGCTTCTGCCGCCCGACACCAGAATTTCGCTCATGCGGCCGAGGAGTTACACCTCACTGCCAGTGCGGTGAGCCATCACGTGCGCAAGCTGGAGACCGCCCTGGGTGTGAGCCTGTTCCAGCGGCATGCCCGTGGCGTGGCGTTGACCCCGGAAGGACGCCTGCTCGCCGACGCGGCCGGCTCGGCACTCGCGGAGGTCGAAGCCGTGCTCGACAGCCTGCGCCAGCACCGACGCGATAACGGCCTGCGCCTGAGCGTCTTGCCCTCGCTGGCGGCGAACTGGCTGACCCCGCGGTTGCGGCGCTTCGTCGAGGCGCACCCCACCGTACGCCTGTCCATCGATACCGACCGCTCGCTCGTGCGCTTCGACGAAGGCGGGCCCGATCTCGGCATCCGCTACGGCCTGGGCCAGTGGCCCGGCCTCACCGCGCGCTTCCTGATGGACGATTCGCTGCAACCGCTGGCTTCGCCGGAACTGGCAGCGCACATCGCTTCACCCGAGGATGTCGCCACCCTGCCCCTGCTCACCGACATCGCACCGGAGGGGTGGCGCGAGTGGTTCAAGGCGGCCGGCGTGCGCTACCCGCGTAGCGGCACCATGCATACGCTCAGCGATTCGGCCGATGGCCTCAACGCCGCGGCGTCAGGCCTGGGCGCCGTGCTGGCGCGCACGCGGCTGGCATCGGCCCACCTTGCCGATGGCCGGCTCGTGCGCTTGCCGGGACCGGAGCTGCCGACACGCTACGCCTATTACCTGGTGCATTCCGCCCATCGACCGCCGACGGCGGCAGCCCTGGCGTTCATCGCCTGGGCTGAGCGTGAGACGCTGGAGCCTCGCGTTTAGGCAACGCCTCAAGCGACGCCGACGAAGCCACCGGTCTGGTGTGCCCACAGACGCGCATACAGGCCGCCGCGGGCGATCAGCTCCGCGTGCGTGCCGGTCTCGACGATGGCACCGTGCTCCATGACCACGAGGCGATCCATCCGCGCGATGGTGGAAAGGCGATGCGCGATGGCGATCACCGTCTTGCCCTGCATAAGCGTTTCGAGGCTTTCCTGGATGGCCGCTTCGGCTTCCGAGTCCAGCGCCGAGGTCGCCTCGTCGAGCACCAGGATCGGAGCGTCCTTCAGCAAGACCCGCGCGATCGCGATGCGCTGGCGCTGGCCACCGGACAGCTTGACCCCGCGCTCGCCGGCGTGAGCGTCGTAACCGGTACGGCCCTCGCCGTCGGACAGCAAGGGCACGAATTCTTCGGCACGCGCCTTGCGCACGGCTTCGAACATCTCCGCATCGGTCGCATCGGGACGCCCGTACAGCAGGTTGTCGCGAATCGAACGGTGCAGCAGCGACGTGTCCTGGGTGACCACGCCGATGTTCGAACGCAGCGACTCCTGGGTGACCTTCGCGATGTCCTGACCGTCGATGAGGATATGCCCCTCTTCAAGGTCGTACAGGCGCAGCATCACGTTCATCAGCGTGGATTTACCCGCACCGGAAGGACCGACCAGGCCGATCTTTTCGCCGGCCCGGACGATGAGGTCGAGGCCGCCGATGACGCCACCGGCCTTCCCGTAATGGAAGTGGATATCGTCGAAACGCACTTCGCCCCGGGTCACCACGAGCGGCTTCGCGTCGTCGCGATCGACCACGGTACGCTCCTGCGCCAGCGTCGTGATGCCATCCTGCACGGTGCCCACGTTGTCGAAAATGCCGTTCACGACCCACATGATCCAGCCGGACATGTTGCTGACCCGGATGACCAGGCCCACGGCGAGTGCGACCTGCCCGGTCGATACGGTGCCACGCGACCACAACCACAAGGCCAGCCCGCTCGTACCTGC
Organism: Luteibacter sp. P1_D3; assembly: GCF_056406135.1. Lineage (NCBI taxonomy): Bacteria > Pseudomonadati > Pseudomonadota > Gammaproteobacteria > Lysobacterales > Rhodanobacteraceae > Luteibacter > Luteibacter sp. P1_D3. Next base: position 30,275 of record NZ_JBFUAT010000024.1, read on the forward strand.
GATCAGCAGGCCGTTGAGCGAGGTGATCGAGACGTCCATCGAGGTGATCATGCGATTGGACGAGCGCACCTTGTCGGTCTGCTCGAGCATGGCCTCACGCGCATAGGCTTCCTCGCGGTTGGTGTGCGCGAAGAGCTTCAGGGTCATGACATTGCTGTAGCCGTCGACGATGCGGCCCATGAGCTTGGACCGCGCTTCCGAAGCTTTCCAGGAACGCTCCTTCACGCGTGGCACGAAGAAGAACAGCATGCCGATATAACCCGCGATCCACAGCACCAGCGGCAAGGCCAGCAGCAGATCCGCCTTGGCGAAAAGGTAGATCGAGGTGCCGGCGTAAACCGAGACATACCAGAGCGCGTCGACTACCTGCACGGCGGACTCACGCAGGGACGGCGCCGTCTGCATGATGCGATTGGCAATGCGGCCGGCGAAGTCGTTCTGGAAGAACGACAGGCTCTGCTTCAGGACGTAGCGATGGTGCTGCCAACGCACCATGTTGGTCATGCCGGGGTTGAGCGTCTGGTTCACCAGCAGGTCGTGCAGGCCGATCGACAGGGGGCGCAGCACCACGATGACGAAAGCCATCCAGAGCAGCGTCGTGCCGTGGGTCTGGAAGAACACGGCGGCCGGGGTCTTCTGAGCCATATCGACAGCACGACCGAGGAAGTCGAACAGGGCGACTTCGATCAGGGCCACCGCCAGGCCGACGACCAGCGCAGCGGCAAACACCTTCCATACCTGGCGCAGGTAGTAGATGTAGAAGCGAACGACACTCTTCGGCGGCGCCTTGTCCGGCGCTTCGCGAAAGATGTCGATAAGGGATTCGAACCAGCGAAATATCATGCCGTCATTCTAGCCCTGTTGGACGTCACCGGCATGGGCGGGACCCGACGGTGCTCACGCCAGGGTTTCGCGGATCCAGTGGCGGCCACCGGCGATCGCCTGCACGAAGGCTGCGGCCATGGCCTCGCTGGCCTTGCCCGTGGTCGTCACCACGCCATGCACCGTCCGCCATTTGCCCGCAACACCCTCCCCGCCCGGCAGGGTCGCGAGAAGCTCCACGCCGGCACCGCTGGCCGCGATGGCTTTGCAGTGACGCCAGCCGTCCCGAATGAAGTCGTCGACTTCCCCATGCCGCTTGAGGGCATCCACACTTTTTCGGCCACCAGGGATGTAAATCGCATCGAAGAGGACGGAATCGCCTGTCCGGAAGCTGAAATCGGCTTCCACCGTATCGTGGTGCGAGAGGATCGCGCCAAGTTGTGGCGCGACGATTTTCACCCACGCCCCACCGGCTACCAGGGCCTCACGCACGATGGCAAGATCGGTGCGGTCATAGCCGTCGGCGAGAAGCACCGCGACCTTACGTGTAGCGATGCCGCGCTTGCGGTCGCTGGCCATGCTCAGTGCCGGCGAGACGGGTACATCGCGAGCAGGCATCCGTCGATGGAGCGGCACGGTGCCTTTGCGCGGCACCGGCAACCCCAGCCCCTTGCCGACGCTGGCCGCCATATCCTCGTCCACCTGGGCGAGCATGTACAACATGCGCTCCCGCACCGCGGGCGCAGCCACCTTCCCCAGCTCGAACTCGAGCGCATGGCAGATATGGTTGTACTCGGGTTCGGACTGGCTATGCAGGAACATCCGCGCCTGGGTGAAGTGGTCGAGAAAGGTCTCGCTACGCGCATCGTGGCCGTTGCTGCGATGGCGTCGACGTTCGGATGGTGAGCTCTTGTCGCGGTTGATCGGCAGCCGATGTCCATCGTCTCTTCCCAGGCGCAGCGTCTGGGCCCGCGCGTACGCCTCGACGCGGCCTTGCAGGAGGGGGTCATCGGACAGGTCGATCCCCGGCACGACGCGTCCCGGGTGGAAAGCCACCTGTTCGGTCTCGGCAAAATAGTTCTGCGGGTTCCTGTCCAGCACCAGCCTGCCGATGCGGCGAACGGGAACCACTTCTTCGGGAATCAGCTTGGTGGGATCGAGCAGGTCGAAGTCGAAGGCGTGCCGGTCCGTCTCATCCACCACCTGCACGCCGAACTCCCACTCGGGGAAGTCCCCTGCTTCGATCGCATCGAAAAGATCACGACGATGGAAGTCCGGGTCATTGCCGGAGATCTTTATCGCCTCGTCCCAGGTCACGGCATGCAGGCCGAGTACGGGCTTCCAGTGAAACTTGACGAAACGACGTTCGCCCGCGGCGTTGATCAGCTGGAAGGTGTGGACGCCAAAGCCTTCCATCATGCGATAGCTGCGCGGAATCGCGCGATCCGACATCGCCCACATGATCATGTGCATCGACTCGGGCATGCGCGAGATGAATTCCCAATACGCATCCTGCGCCGTGGCGGCCTGGGGCATCTCGTTGTTCACGTCGGGCTTGGCGGCTTGGATCAGGTCGGGAAAAGTCATCGCGTCCTGGATGAAGAAGACGGGCATGTTGTTGCCGACGAGATCGTAGTTTCCCTCTTCCGTATAGAACCTCACGGCAAAGCCGCGCACGTCGCGCGCAAGGTCACTGGACCCGCGAAATCCGGAGACCGTGGAGAAACGGACGAAGACAGGCGTACGCCGGCCCTGTTCGCGAAGAAAGTCGGCTCGCGTCAGCGACGCCATCGATTCGTAGGCTTCAAAATAGCCGTGGGCGCCGGCACCGCGTGCGTTGACGACGCGCTCGGGTAGACGTGCGTGGTCGAGCCGGTCGAACTTTTCGTGCAACGCTAATGCGTCGAACGGCGCTTTGCTCATGACTGACCCCATGCATTGGCAGCAGGTCGGTTATGGCAGCGCCCTCGTGAATCGAGGGTCAATACAATGCAAGAAGAACGCTAGATGCGGCCGTAGCGGGCCATCGCCCGATCGATGGCGACAAGGCCCAGGCCGAGCACGACGAACACCGCGCCAACCATCAACGCATTGAGCGCGACGACGGCGTAGCCTAGCTGCCCTGCATCCACGAACGGATACGGGTACTCGTGCACGACAGCGCCACGCAACAGGGTCCAGAGCAGAAACACCAGCGGGAACAGCAACCAGCGAAGCGCGTCACGCCAGGCCAGTGCGCCGTGCGGCAGGAGCGCCACCCACCAGAACAGGTACAGGAACGGCACGAGGTAATGGACGACACGATCGGCAATCAGCTGCGGGCCTTGAGGATGCCAGTGGCCGGCGAGGATCGTCGTGTAGATCAGGCAGGTCACCGCGATGCATAGCGCCGCGAGACCGCGCACGCGCGGTTGCCGCCAGAAGCGCAGCGGCGCCCAGTTGCCACCGGTCACCACCGACGTCGCTACCACCGCGACGAGCAGATTGGACAAGATGGTGAAGAAACTGAAATAGCGAACCGTGGCGTAAGCGATCGGCCCGGACCACAGGATCAACCAGTACTGCAACATCAATCCCGACCACGCGACCGCCGCGACGACGATCGCGTAGACATTCGATATCGCAGCGGTGCGTGGCGAGAGAGGCATCAGCCGCACTTCTTCGCGACAGGTGCGGCCACCACGGGCCAGCTGTTGTTCGAGCGGTCCCGGTCCGGAATGACATGGTCCGGGTCGATGGTGGCGGCGACGATCTTGCGCCCACCGGGCACGGTCAGATCGAAGCTCTTGTGCTGCTGCCAGGTTTCCACCGGCACGCGGATATCGCTCGTGCTCTTGTCGTCGAAGGTCACGCGTAGCGTCGCCGGCATCACCAGCTGGTCGCGATTCTCGATGGTCACGACGGACCCGTCGACCTTCGTGACGGCCATGTCCAGCTGCCAGTTGTTGGCATACCAACCGCGCCAGAACCACGAGAGATCCTCACCCGCCTCGCTTTCCATCAGGCGGAAGAAGTCGGACGGCGAGGGATGATGGTAAGCCCAGGTGGCGATGTATTTGCGGAACGCGGGATCGAAGCGCTCGGGACCGATGATCTGCTCACGCAACAACACCAGGCCGAGGGCTGCCTTGAAATACGTCGCGGGATGGCGGTATTTCTCCTTGACCATGTCCGCGCCGATCAGCAGGTTCGGCGCATCGGGATCCGCGAGCAACGGCAGGATCTCGTCGACCGGGTTACCGCCCTTGGGCGAGTACTCGCTGTCGCGCTTGGGAGCGAATTCACCGTGGTGGAAGGCATCGGCCTCATACACGTCGATGAAGGTGTTGAAACCTTCGTCCATCCACGCGTTACGACGCTCGTCGGTGCCGACGATCATCGGGAACCAGGTGTGGCCGATCTCGTGCGCGGTGACCATGTGCAGGGGTTTCGCCGGTGCCTTCATCGGATCGAAGACGATGCCCGGGTACTCCATGCCACTGGCCGCGGAGCCGGCCTCATTGACCGCGACCGGATAGGGGTACGGATACCACTTGGTCGAGAAATGCTCGACCGACGCCTTCAGGTATTCCGTCGAGCGGCCCCAGGAGTCGTTGCCCACGCTCTCCACCGGGTAGACGGACATCGCCAGCGCCTTCTTGCCCTCGGGCAAATTGATCCGCGCGGCATCCCACACATAGGCCGTGGACGCCCCGAAGGCGACGTCGCGGCTGTTCTTCATGCGGAACTTCCAGGTCAGCGTCCCCGTCTTGCTGGGCCGGCTGGCGGGATCGGTCACTTCGGCGGGCGTGCGGATCATGACCGTGGCGTCGCTCTCGCGGGCCTTGGCCAGGCGCTCGCGCTGCGTCGCGGTGAGCACGTCGTCCGGGTTTACCAGTTCACCCGAGCCGGCGACGATCATGTTCGCCGGTACGGTGATCGCGTAATCGAAGTCGCCGTATTCGAGATAGAACTCGCTGTTGAGGAAGGGAGCGGTATCCCACCCGCGCAGGTCGTCGTAGACGCACATGCGTGGATACCACTGCGCCATCTCGTAGATGTTGCCGTTCTTCGAGGGCGCGAAGCCGGTGCGTCCGCCGAAGTCGCCGGGCAAGTCGTAAGAATATTCGATCGTCAGCGTAACCTTGCCGCCGCGCGCCGCGACGGGTTCGGGCAGGCGCACCTGCATACGCGTGTCGGCGACGACATAGCTGGCCTTGACCGTCTTGCCACCCTGCTCGAGGGTCACCGTGGCGACGCGGTAGCCGTCGGTATGCTGCTTCGGCGTGCGACCCGAGGTGAAGTTGCCCCGCGCATCGGGCGTGTAACGGTTCTGGTCCATCTGCAGCCAGAGCACGTCGAGCGCGTCCGGGCTGTTGTTGGTGTAGTGGATGGTCGCCTTGCCCACCATGGTGTTCTTCACTGGATCCAGCGTGGCCGCGAGCTCGTAGTCGGCGCGGTTCTGCCAGAACAGCGGGCCCGGCATGCCGCTGCCCGAGCGATACGCCGTGGCCTGCTGGGGGTAGGTGAAGGGCGCGAAGGTCTCGCGCGGGTCGAAAGTCGCGGCCGAGGCGCCCAGCGACCCCGCGAGGGCAAGGCTGGCGATCGACAGGCGGGCAACGTTTTTCATCGGTAGCACCTTGGGGACGACCCCTCAGCGTAACCGGCAAACGAAGGCCGCCTCTACCGTGCCGAAAGTCAGGCCAACACAAGACGCGGGGTGCACATGCGGTTTACCATGGGCGTTGAATCCTCCTTCGGGCGCCTGTTCGCGCGCCTCATCCCTAGGTATACCTTGCATCGCGCCCTGGTATCCGCATATTCCCCACGTTGAACTCATCGAGGACCCCACGCATGAAAATCGGTTTGATCGGACTGGGCCGCATGGGCGGCAACATCGCCCGCCGCCTTATGAGGGACGGTCACCAGACCGTGGTTTACGACAACAACGCCGACGCGCGTGCCGCGCTGGCCAAGGACGGTGGTGAAGCCGTCGAGTCCCTCGAGGCCATGGTCAAGGCCCTGCCCTCGCCGAAGATCATCTGGGTGATGCTCCCCTCCGGTGAAATCACCGAGAACACCATCACCACGCTCAGCGGCCTGCTCGGCAAGGACGACATCGTCATCGACGGTGGCAACACCTTCTACAAGGACGACGCCCGCCGCGCCGAAGAGCTCGCCGCCAAGGGCCAGCATTACGTGGACGTCGGCACCTCCGGCGGCGTGTGGGGCCTGGATCGCGGCTACTGCATGATGATCGGTGGCGACAAGGCCACGGTCGATTACCTCGACCCCATCTTCAAGACCCTCGCGCCCGGCGCCGGTGACATCCCGCGCACGGAAAGCCGCGACGGCCGCGATCCGCGCGTCGAGAACGGCTACATGCATGCCGGTCCGGCAGGCGCTGGCCACTTCGTCAAGATGATCCACAACGGTATCGAGTACGGCATGATGCAGGCCTTCGCGGAAGGCTTCGACATCCTGAAGAACCGTGACGGCAAGCAGATCCCGGAGCGCGAGCGTTACAGCCTGGACATGGCCGACATCGCCGAAGTCTGGCGTCGCGGCAGCGTGGTGTCCTCCTGGCTGCTCGACCTGACCGCCAGCGCGCTGGCCAAGGGCCCGGAGCTCGACAACTACTCCGGCTACGTCGACGACTCCGGTGAAGGCCGCTGGACGGTCAACGCCGCGATCGAAGAAGCGGTCCCGGCCGAGGTGCTCACCTCCGCGCTGTTCGCCCGTTTCCGTTCGCGCCAGGACCACACCTACGCCGAGCGCCTCCTCTCGGCCATGCGCATGGGCTTCGGTGGTCACATCGAAGGCCGCGGCAAGCCGCCGAAGGAAAGCGAGCACTCGTAAACGCTCAAAGCCCCGCACACGCGGGGCTTTTCTATTCAGGCCTTACCGTCGAGCTGCCGCAATCTCTCCCGCCACCCCTCCGGCGTCTGCGGCTTGATAAACAAGGCCACGATGGGCAGGTTCGCCGCCTTCGTCCGCGCCTCGATCTCGCGCACGCACTCTTCGATTTCCACGGTGGTCAGGGCGTCGTCGAACGCCGCGGACAGCGCGACCAGGACGTGATCGGGCCCGACCTGCACCGTCAGCACTCCGTTGACCGCCTCGATCCCCGGCACCTCGCCAGCGATATTGCATACCTGCGCCAGCAATCTGGGCTGTGCTGGCTCGCCAATGAGCAAGGCCTTGCTTTCGCGCGCCAGCAGGCTCGCGGCGGCAGCAAGCACCACGGCGATGCCGACGGATGCCCAGCCATCGAGACGCGGATCGTTCAGCGCGTGGGACAGGTACACGCCGATCGCCGCGATGCCGAGGCCGAGCAAGGCGGCCGTGTCCTCGAACAACACGGAAAACGTCGTCGGGTCCTTGGTCCGGCGGAACGCTTCGAAATACCCGTACTTGCCCTTCTTCCGCTGCACGCTCTTCAGCGACAGCCACCAGGAGCTGCCCTCGAACAACGCGCTCACCGCGAGCACGATGTAGTTTGCCGTCGGATCCTTCAGCGGCTCCGGGGTCAGGATGTGGTTGACGCCTTCGTACAACGAAAAACCCGCACCTAACGACAGGACCAACAGCGCGACGATGAAGCTCCAGAAGTACAGCTCGCGGCCGAAGCCCAGCGGATGCTCACGGTTGGGCGGCCGTTGCGAGCGCTTCAGCCCGTAAAGCAGAAGCACTTCGTTGACGCTGTCCACCAGCGAGTGCACGCCCTCGGAGAGCATAGCCGAGCTGCCGGTGAGAGCCGCGGCAACGAATTTCGCCACGGCAATAGCGACGTTCGAGGCAAGGGCGACGAAGACGACGAGTCGGGAGCTATGGGCCATAGCCCCTAGTAAACCATGTGGGAGCAAATAAAAAGGCCGCGCTTTGCAGCGCGGCCTTTTTATTTGCAGGAACCTGTCGCGAACTTACTTCGCGAACAGATGCTCCACGCCGGCACGCTCTTCGCGCAGTTCCTTCTCGGTCGCATCGATGCGAGCCTGCGAGAACGCGTTGATCTCCAGACCCTGGACGATGGCGTACTTGCCGTTCTTCACGGTCACCGGGTAGCCGAAGATCACGCCCTTCTCGACGCCGTACGAGCCGTCCGACGGGATACCCATGGAGACCCAGTCACCCTCGGCCGTGCCGAGCGTCCAGTCACGCATGTGGTCGATGGCGGCCGAGGCAGCCGACGCCGCCGACGAGGCGCCACGGGCCTTGATGATGGCCGCGCCGCGCTGCTGCACGGTCGGGATGAAGTCGCTCTCGTACCAGGCCTGGTCGACCTGCTCGAGCGCCGCCTTGCCCTTCACCGTGGTCTGGTGGAGGTCCGGGTACTGCGTGGAGCTGTGGTTGCCCCAGATCGTGAGCTTCTTGATGTCGGTCGAGTGCGTACCGGTCTTCTCGGCCAGCTGCGACAGCGCGCGGTTGTGGTCCAGGCGGACCATGGCCGTGAAGCACTTCGGATCGAGGTCCGGTGCGTTCTGCTGGGCGATCAGGGCGTTGGTGTTCGCCGGGTTACCGACGACGAGCACGCGCACGTCGCGCTTGGCGTGGTCGTTCAGGGCCTTGCCCTGCGGACCGAAGATGGCACCGTTGGCTTCGAGCAGATCCTTGCGCTCCATGCCCGGGCCGCGCGGACGCGCACCGACGAGCAGCGCGTAGTCGACGTCCTTGAAGGCGACGTTGACGTCATCGGTGGCGACGATGCCAGCGAGCGTCGGGAACGCGCAGTCGTTGAGCTCCATTACCACACCCTGCAGGGTCGGCAGCGCCGGGGTGATTTCGAGCAGGTGCAGGATGACCGGCTGGTCGGGGCCCAGCATGTCGCCGGCGGCGATACGGAACAGGAGGGCATAACCGATCTGGCCGGCTGCGCCGGTCACGGCAACGCGAACGGGTGCTTTCATCTTTCGACTCCTCAGGAATATCGCTTGGGACTGATGATCAGGTGAGCTCGGCGAAGAACTCGACGATGCGGGCCATGCCCTTGTCGAGTGCCTCGTCCGGGCAGGAATAGGAAATGCGCAAGGCGCGCGGCTCGCCGAAGGCCGAGCCCGGCACGCAGGCAACGCCCTTGGTCTCGAGCAGCGCGGCGCAGAAGTCCACGTCCGACGTGATCGCCACGCCGTTGTGCTTCTTGCCGAAGGCCACCGAGATATCCGGGAACGCGTAGAACGCGCCCTGCGGACGCGGGCAGACCACGCCCGGGATCGACACCAGCGCGTTGTAGACGCGATCGCGCTTCACGGCGAACTCGGCGCACTTCGCGACCGGCACGTCCTGCGGCCCCGACAGCGCAGCCACCGCGGCGGCGGTGATCACTTCCGGCAGGCTGGTGATGTGGTTGGAGTTGAGCGTGGTCACGGCCTTGGCCACGGATTCCGGCGCGGCGATGAAGCCGACGCGCCAGCCGGGCATGCCGTAGGTCTTCGACAGGGAATCGACGAAGATCACGCGGTCCTTCAATTCCGGACGGACGTGCACGAAGTTGTGGTAACCCACACCATCGAACACCATGGTGTTGTAGATGTCGTCGGTGATGATCCAGGTGTCCGGATACTTCGCGATGACGTCGGCCAGCGCGACGATTTCATCGCGTGTATAGACCATGCCGGTCGGATTGGACGGGTTGTTGAACAGGAAGACTCGCGGCTTGCGGGCGAGCGCTTCGTCCAGCTGGGCCGGCGTGAGCTTGTAGTGCTGCTCCGGCGGGCACGGCAGGATGTTGATCTTCGCGCCGACGATCTCGGCGATATCGAGGTAGCTGGTCCAGTACGGCGCCGGGAACGCGATTTCGTCACCCTCGTCCAGCAGGGCCTCGGCCAGGTTGTAGAGGATCTGCTTGGCGCCGACGCCGGTGGAGACGTTCTCGCGCTTGTAGCCGGTCAGCCCGAGGGCTTCGATATGACCGAGGAAGGCGTCGACCAGGGCGTCGGAGCCGCGGTTGCTGCCGTACTGGCCGGAGTCCTTCGCCAGGGCCTCGCGGGCCGCGGCGTAGACATGCTCGCCGGGGAGGAAGTTGGGGACACCGATCGAGAAGCTGACGATGTCGCGCCCCTCGGCCTTGAGTCGCTTGGCCTTTTCGGCAATGACCATGATCGCACTGGGTTTCGCGCGACCCATTCGCGTGGCGAGCTGCGGCATCGTTTCCTCGGAGGGGGACGGGGCAAAGGCCGCTATTTTAACACGGGTCAGAAACAGAAACGCCGCCCGGAGGCGGCGTTTCAAACGCAGGAAAACCGGCCGCTCAGCGCGCGTCCAGCACCGCATTCCACTTGGCGACGTTATCCGCCTGCTTTTCGAGCAGCGCGTCCACGTCACCCTCGACGGTCACTTTCTCGATGGTGTCCTCGCCTTCGATCTTGTTGACCACGGCCATGTCTTCCTGGCCCACGACTTCGCCGAAGACGCTGTGCTTTCCGTCCAGCCACGGGGTGGCGCCGTGGGTGATGAAGAACTGCGAGCCATTGGTGCCCGGGCCGGCGTTGGCCATGGACAGGACACCCGGCTTCTCGTGCTTGAGGCTGGCGTCGAACTCGTCGCCGAACTTGTAGCCCGGACCGCCGCGGCCCGAACCCTCGGGGCAGCCGCCCTGGATCATGAAGTCGGCGATCACACGGTGGAACGACAGGCCGTCGTAGTAGCCGCGCTTGGCCAGGTTCACGAAGTTGGCCACCGTCATCGGGGTCTTCTCGTCGTGCAGGCGCAGGTGGATATCGCCCTTGTTGGTCTTCATGGTGACGTTGATGGTCATCGCAATTCCTGTAACTCGTTGAAAATCGGTCCAGTCGCCTCGTGCGACCGGCTCCGGGGGGCTGCAAGGCCACCAAAGATGGCGCCCTATTCCCCAGAGTTCAAGCGAGAAAGCGTGATGGCGTCTCAGTTTTTCGGCAAAGCCAGCGCTTGAGCGGTCAGCGGACCGGCCCCGCGGGGACGCGTGTCACGGACGGCGGCATCCTCAGGCAGCGCCCTTCCCTCGCTGACGTGGGCCCAGGCGCGGTCCAGGGCCGCATAGCCGAACGGCAGCAACGGTGCGTACCGGTCGCCGAAATCCGGGAACATCAGGAACGCGTCGAAGTGCTGGGCATAGGGGACCTTCCAGAACACCGGCATGCGGCCAGCGTCTCGCAGCCACTTCACGTAGGGCTCGGAACTGAAATTGGCCGGGATCAGGCCATCCTGGGCGCCGTGAACGACCAGGATCGGCAGGCCCTCGCGCGGTAGTTCTGCCCCCGTCGCGTCAATGGCGGCCCGCAGTTGCCCAGCCTCCACACTCGTGCCGGTCTGCAGCTCGCGCAAACTCAGTACGCCGGGCAGCGTCGGATCGAGGGAAAGGTCCGCGCCCCCGGCGAGCAGAACCCCGGCACCCGGCGGTACGCCCGAGCCGTCGGCCCACCAGGCGGCCCGGAGCGTGGCATCGGCGGTACCGCCCACGCCACCCACACCGCCAGTGAGATACGCCCGATATGAAAAGCCTCCAGGCATGTGCGCGGCATCGCGCTTCAGGTACGCCGAGGCGTAGGCCGCGCTCACCACCCGCCACAGGTCGAGTGAGGTAGATGAAGCGGCTGTGGCGAGAACCTCGTCCGCCCAGCCCCCTGCCCTGAGCGTGGCCAGGGCCTCATCCGCCTGAGCCGTCGGCAAGAAGGTGGAAAGACGGCCATGGGCGCGCAGCGAGTCGCAGCGCAGGACCCAGGCCGTCGGCGAGGCAGCGCCGACACGAGCGAAGGGCACGCCATCGAAATCACGAGCCGCCAACGCCGCTGGCAACCACAGGGCGGCCTCCGTGGCGTAGTCATAGAACGAGCGGCCGCGACCGCGCACGTGGATGTTGGGTTCCAGCGCGACCACCGCAGCGAGGATGCCTTCCTCGTCATCACCCGCGGCACGCAGTACGGCTCCGCCGCCATTGGACAGGCCGGTGGCAATGATCGTCGTGTTCTGCGCGGTGAACGGCGCTTCGTCGGGGAAGGCTCGGTCGAGCATGGCCAGGCCGAAACGTGCGGCCTGCAGGACATGGCGGCCCCAGTCGGCCTCCGGATGGTCGCCGGAATGCGCGTGCTTCACCGCGATGCCGGCGTCGGCAGCAAGGCCTTGCGGTTCGAACTCGAGCGGAGCCGAGCCCGTTACGGCTCGCGTCCCGTCCAGTTGCACACCGGTGTTGTCGGACGGGTCGAAGTAGCCCGATCCACCGCCCTTGTCCGTATAGGCCACGGCGCATCCGCGTGGCAGGCCCCAGCCGCCGGCTAACGCGATGGAGCCATAGATGCCGCGCGAGCCCGACGAGGCGGTGACGACGAGGCAGCGTTTGCCGCGATCGAAATGGTCGGGGATCTGCACGAGCACGCGGTGCGATGTACGCGCTCCGGGGAGATTTGCAAAGGTGGTGAATTCACGCCCGGGAACGCTCGGAACGCTGCCGTACAAGCTACCGAAACCACCAAGCGGCCCGAGGTCCGCGATGCCTTTCCAGCTCGACTGAATCGCCCGTCGACGAAGCTCGGACGGGGTCGGCGCGGCCGGGTGCGCAAAGCGTGTCGACGTCCCGGCCAGCCCGGCCTGTCCGAGTCCTGCGCTCAACAGGTCGTCGCCATCGCGATGCGTGGTGACGCGGACGTCGCCGAAGGTGTCGTTGCGTGACATGCGGACGACGATGCGTGAATGGCTGGTCGATGGCAAGCGGGTTATCCTCGCGTCACGGCGGGGGCCGTCCACGAGGGAGCACGGGATGGAGCGCGAGCTGAGGCTGGGCGAAAAGATCGTGGTGCTGGATGACCGCACGGGCGCGCTGGAACGGAGCATCGACGTGCGTACCGGCAGGCCGCTTCCCGATACCTCGCAGGACAGGACGATCGAGGTGACCCGCCTGCCGCCTGAAGGCCTTCCCAACACATGCGACCCACTGGGCATGGCCCATGCCGAGGGGCAGCTCTACGGCGCTGTTTACGATGGACGAATCACGCCCGCCGCGTTCGCCGTCGGCTGGATGTTGATCAGCTTGAATGTCGTCACGTTCTCGCTCGCCGTGCTCTGGAACGCATGGACATCGCCCGTCGCCGACGCCGTCGTCGCCGCGATCGTGGCCCTCTGGGCATGGGTATTTCGTCGTGCGCTGCGGCGGATGCGTGAGCGTAAGCGGAGGCTGGACGCGAGCATCCCGCCCCACTGACAGCGCTGCTATCCTCCGGCTTCCCGGCAGGAGCCGGAGGAAGCCAAGGGATACTGAGCAATGATTGCCCGTCGTACCGTCCTGCTGTCTGCCGCGATCACCGCCGCACTCGGCCTCGCCGCCTGTCACAAGAAAGACGAAGCACCCGCCGCCGATCCCAAGGCCGTCGCCGCCGCGCAGACCGCGATCGCTGCGCCGGCGTGGTTACGCCAGCACCTGCCCGCACAGGCTGTCGCTTACCTGCGCCTGCCGTCGCCCTGGGCTGTCATCGGTGGCGTGCCGAACGGACGTCCGCTCGATGCCGCCCTTTCCGTCAAGGCGAATCTCGATGCCGTGGCGAAGCTGCGCGAGACCATCGCGAAAGACAAGGTCCTGGCCGATGCCAAGATCGGTCCGGCACTCAACCTCCTGCTGGGCGATCTTCGTTCGCCGCTGGAGGTCGCCCTGCTCGATCCGCTGGGCATTCCCTCGCCGACCTCGCGCGTCGTCGCGACGGGCAGCTTCTCGTTCGATTCCATCGCCGCGTTCAATGCGCGTCTTGCCTCGCTCAATGCGCCGCTGCTGGTCGCGCCTCTGGATGCCCAGGGCAACGGCAAGCTGACCTCGGGCGGCAGTGTCCGGTATGTCGTCGCCGACCATCGCCTGTGGGTCACCCAGTCGATGCAGCAACCCAGCGACGAGCACACCATCGACGAGCTGGTCGCCACGTTCGCCAAGTCCTCGGCGGCCACCGCGCCGGCGACGCTCGGCGCGCTCGAAGCCCACATCGACACCTCGGGTGAAGGCCTGTTCGGCTGGGCGACCATTCGCGGCATCGGCGCTGTCGCCGCCAACCAGGCCGGCGAATCGCCGCTGGGCAAGCTGCCGACGGATTTTGCGTCCAAGGCCGATGCGTTCGCCTTCGGCAGCGGCACCGTGGACGGTCGGGGCCAGTTCCGCATGGTGGTGCATGCCCCACAGGCTCGCGTCCTGCAGTACGCGGCGCCGCGCTCGTTCGCACCGACGGTGAAGAGCGTGGGCGAGCCGCGCTGGGCGATGACCTTTGCGCTACCCAGCGCCGAGGGTTACAAGGCCTTCGAGGACAACCTCAATCTGGACTTCGGCGCCGAACGCGCGAAGACCATCCGCGACGGCCTGACCAAGATGCGGGCCAAATATGGCTTCGACATCGCCGACTACACGAAGTGGATGGGCCCGGAGTCCATCGTCTTTGCCGACGACGCCGGCCAGTTCGTCGCCATCCGCGCTCGCGACCTGAAAGCCTGGCACGCGCGTATCGACGAGATGACCAAGGCGGGACGCTGGCGCAGCGGTGAGACGACCGTCGACGACGCGAAGGTGCACTGGCTGTTCATGCCGGGCGCCCCGTACGAGCCGGCGGCCGATCATCCCGAGCAGCAGGCCCTCGTGCCCTTCATGAACATCATGCAGCGCTTCGGCAGCCGGCTGTATTGGGTGGAAGAAGGCGACTGGATCATCCTCGGCAAGGTGCCCCAGGCCCTGGCCGATCGCGCCGCGGCCAAGCCGGATACCTCGCTGGAAGACTGGTTCCGTGGACGGGCGTACCCTGGCTCGCACGTGTTGATGGGTTACACGGCGAACAGCCGCGACGCCCAGCGCGACGCTTACTACACCTATATCGGGATCCTGCAGATGATGGGCGGCATGGCCGGGGCGGACCTGGACATCACCAGCCTTCCTGCCGCCCATACGCTCGGCCTGCCCGAGAAGGGCGTGGTCGGCGCGGCGATCGAAGCCGACGCAGATACGTTCGCCATCTCGTTCACTTACGAGCAGAGTCCCGCGGAACTGGTCGGCCAGATGGGCTCGGCCGGCGCCGTCGCGACGGCGGCCATTCTTGYGGCGATCGCCGTGCCGCAGTACCAGCAATACATGTTGCGTAGCCAAGTGTCGGGGGCCCTCGCCGCCGCCGACCCGGTCAAGCTCGCGGTCGCCGGGCGTCGCCTGGCTACGGGCAAGTTCCCTGCGAACAACGCGGCGGCCGGCCTGGGCAAGCCGGAAACCCTCGGCAACGATTACGCCGGCTCGGTCGAGGTTGGCCAGGGCGGCGAGATCCTCGTCACGATGGACGCCACCCCGCCGCACAAGACGGATGCGAAGCTCGATTCCGGTCAGATCATCCTGACGCCGAAGGTGGACGGCAAATCGATCACCTGGACCTGCTCGGGGGACGGGATCGACCCGAAGAACATGCCGGCCACCTGCCGGGATGAACCCGCCCAGCTCTGATGACGACCGCGACGCCCCTCAGCCGGGGGGCGTCGCCAAACGGCGTGCGCGCTCGTCCCGGATACGCTGCTCGATGGCGAGCACGATGTCGATCTCTGCCGGCGAGAGCTGCTCGTTCCACATGTCGTAGACGCCCTGTCCTGGCGCGCAGGTGTAACCGTCGCTCGCCAGGCAGATCATGGCCGAACGCATGCCGCCAGGCTCGCAGCCACCCGTCGTCGCACACTGCATGTCGTCGAGAGCCACGTGCTGGTACTTGTGCAGGTCGGCCTCGTACGCCGAGCCTTGAACGAGATCCCGACCCAGGTCCCAGTGACCCGTCGCGTCTCGCGGAAGGAGAACACTGGCCATGTCCGTGACCTCGACGTCGTCGGAAGACGTCACGGCCTCGAAGATCTCGTCCACCGACCGAGGGCCGGTCGCCGCCCATCCGGGATAACGCCGGTCGAAGGCAACCCTGCCCCGCTGGTTGATGCTGTCCAGCTCGGCCTGCGATACGGTCCGCGTGCAGAACGATGCCTTCCAGGCGGCGTAGGCCATGGCTCGTGGGTTGTTTGTACGGCTCTGCCAACCCGGCTCCACAGCGTGTCGGCAGACCGCAGCGGCCTGGCGCATGAGGAGGGTCGCGGCGACGTCCCCCTCTCCGGACAGGGGACCCAATCGCGCGAAAAGCGCCTCGACGGTGCGATCGTCGCCTGCTCCGAGGAGGGGCTGCATCGCGGCGGGGGGCTTTCGACCGAGGCCTCGCTCAGTGGCATGTCGGGTGCCCGGCGGCGCCGTATCCACGCGAATCGATGCGGGCGCCACCGGCGACGTCGAGGGCCTGGCGTGGCCAGAATGACCACCGGTCACCGCGAAAACGAGAGCGAGCGAAAGCAGTAACCCCACCGTCCACCCGATCGCCCTTGGCGTCAGACGCCCTGTCAACCGCTTTTCCATGCCCGGCCCCTTTTCCATGGGCGGCAGCTTAGCGCCTCGCCGGCCGCCGTAAAACGGCCCTTTTTCCTGCTTTCGGATGGATTTCGATGCATCGGGCGAGCTTCCTGACGGACTCTCCGCCCCCGTCATGCGAAAGTCGCTCTTTTCCTTTATAATCGGCGGCTTCCCAAACCAAAGAGGCGATCCGGCTTTACGCCGGCGCATACCGCATGTCGATCGAATTCCTGCGCAATATCGCCATCGTCGCTCACGTCGACCATGGTAAGACCACCCTCGTCGACCAGCTTCTGAAGCAGTCCGGCACGCTCAATGAGCGCACCGTGCTCGCCGAGCGCGTCATGGATTCGAACGACCAGGAAAAGGAGCGTGGCATCACGATCCTGGCCAAGAACACGGCCATCACCTGGGAAGACAAGAAGACGGGTGCGAAGAACCGCATCAACATCGTCGACACCCCGGGACATGCCGACTTCGGTGGCGAAGTCGAGCGCGTGCTGTCGATGGTCGACACCGTGCTGATCCTGGTCGACGCGATGGACGGCCCGATGCCGCAGACGCGCTTCGTCACCCAGAAGGCGTTCGCGATGGGCTTCAAGCCGATCGTCGTCGTCAACAAGGTCGACCGCCCCGCCGCCCGTACGGAGTGGGTCGTCGAGCAGGTCTGGGATCTGTTCGCCAAGCTCGGTGCCACCGATGAGCAGATGGACTTCCCGATCGTCTACGCCTCGGCGCTCAACGGCTACGCCTCGCTCGACGAGAATGCCCGCGAAGGCGACATGACCCCGCTGTACGAAGCGATCATGCAGCACGCGCCGAAGCCGGACGTCGATCCGGACGGCCCCTTCCAGATGCGCATCAGCCAGCTGGACTACAACAACTTCGTCGGCGTCATCGGCATCGGCCGCGTGCAGCGCGGCACCCTGAAGAAGGGCATGCAGGTCGCCGTGATCGACCGTGAAGGCAAGAAGCGCCAGGGCAAGGTCGCCCAGGTACTCGGCTTCCTCGGCCTCGAGCGTATCGAGCAGGAAAGCGCCGAAGCCGGCGATATCGTCGCCATCTCGGGCATCGCGGACCTGACCATTTCGGACACGCTGACCTCGCCGGATACGCCGGAAGCGCTGCCCGCGCTGAGCGTCGACGAGCCGATGATCAGCATGACCTTCCAGGTCAACAACTCGCCGTTCGTCGGCAGCAAGGATCTTTCGGGCGGCAAGTTCCTCACCAGCCGTCAGCTGCGTGAGCGCCTCGACCGCGAGAAGGTGCACAACGTCGCCCTCCGCGTCGAAGACGGCTCCGATGCCGACAAGTTCCTGGTCTCGGGCCGCGGCGAACTGCATCTCTCGGTGCTGATCGAGAACATGCGTCGCGAAGGCTACGAGCTGGCCGTATCGCGTCCGGAAGTCATCCTCAAGGACATCGACGGCCAGAAGATGGAGCCGATCGAGGAACTGGTGATCGACATCGAGGAAATTCATCAGGGCGGCGTCATGGAGCGCCTCGGMATCCGCAAGGGCGACCTGAAGAACATGGTGTCGGACGGTAACGGTCGCGTGCGTCTCGAGTATGAGATCCCGGCCCGCGGCCTGATCGGCTTCCAGAACCAGTTCAAGACCCTGACCCAGGGTTCGGGCCTGCTGTTCCACGTGTTCAAGCACTACGGCCCGTACACCCCGGCCCCGATCGCCAAGCGCCAGAACGGCGTCATGATCGCGAATGCCGGCGGCAACACCCCGGCCTACTCGCTCGGACCCCTGCAGGAACGCGGCAAGCTGTTCGCCGCCGAAGGCGACGCCGTGTATGAAGGCCAGCTCATCGGCATTCACGCGAAGGACAACGACCTCACCGTCAACGCCATCAAGCCGAAGCCGCTGACCAACATGCGCGCCTCCGGTAAGGACGATGCGATCCAGCTGACCCCGGCGCTCAAGTTCACGCTGGAGCAGGCCCTGGACTTCATCGACGATGACGAGTTGGTCGAAGTCACGCCGAAGGAAATCCGCATGCGCAAGAAGCACCTGACCGAAGGCGATCGCAAGAAGTCTTCGCGCGGCGCTTAATCGTTCCGATAGCGTTCGACGCTAGCAAGAGGCCCGGCTCACGCCGGGCCTTTTTTTGGGCTTCTTTTGTGGAGCTCTTGTTGTGGGAGCCGCTTCAGCGGCGATGGGTGCTGGCGTCACCCTGCCCGCTGCCGCGGGATCGCCGATGAATCGGCTCCCACAGGGCTCTCGAACTCACCGCGGACGCGCGGCAGGAAGCTGTCGAACTCGCGCTGCACGAAGGCGATCAGGCCTTCACGCACCTTGCAGCGAAGATCCCAGGACTTACTCGAATTGGACGAGCTGACCAGCGCACGCAGCTGCATCGCCTTGTCGTTGGTGTCGACCACCTGCAACACGCACACACGGCCATCCCATTCGGGGGCCTGCTTGCAGAGACGTTCGAGCTCGGTGCGCAAGGGGTCCAGCGGCAGGCCGTAGTCGAACCACAACATGGCCGAACCGAGCACCTGCGAATTGGTGCGCGTCCAGTTCTGGAACGGGTTTTCGATAAAGTACTGCAAGGGCACCACGAGGCGGCGCTCGTCCCAGATGCGCACGACGACGTAGGTGCTGGTGATCTCTTCGATCTTGCCCCACTCGCCTTCGATCACCACGACGTCATCGAGCCGGATCGGTTGGGTCAGTGCGATCTGCAGGCCCGCGATGAGGTTGCCGAGCACAGGCTTCGCCGCGAGACCCACCGCCAGACCGGCGAGCCCGGCCGACGCCAGCAGGCTGGCACCAAACTGGCGCACGGTCGGAAACGTCATCAGCGCCACGCCGATACCCAGCACCACGGCCACCACGCTGCCGGTGCGACTGAGCACACGCGCCTGCGTCTGCACGCGGCGCGCACGGAGGTTGTCTTCGCGGTCGATCGGATTGAACCGAGACACGGTCGCGTCGAGCGCACCGATGCAGCGGACGATGAACCACGTGCAGGCGACGATCAGCCCGAGGCTGACGACGTGTTCCAGGCCATCGATGAGGCTGGCCGGCTCGTCGGGCGACGCCCTGAAGGCGATCAACAGCATGACAAGGGGAACGATGGCTTCCATCGGGGCATTCGCCCGGGCGATCATGCTCGCCCCCGCAGGATGCGTGATCGCGAAGCGGCGCAGGAAAAATTTCGTCACGCGACGGAGGACACCCGCGACGGCCAGCGCGATCACGACGATCAACGCAAAACGCGTCCACGGATGCGCAAGATCTGGCATCCAGTTGGAAGGATTCATGGTTTCCAGCCTAGCGGCCGGTATGTCCACATAATGTTGTGGTGCAGCAAGAGCGAGGTAAAGTGCCGGCATGTCCACCCCGATCATCGTTTCCTGGAGCGGCGGCAAAGACTGCCTGATGACACTCGGGCGCCTGCGTGCCGATCCTTCCTGGCGCGTCGTCGGCCTGCTGACCACGGTGACTGCCAACCACGACCGCATCGCCATGCATGGCGTGCGCCGAACCGTCCTCGCGTCGCAGGCGGCCTCGCTGGGGCTACCGGTCGTCGAGGCCGTGCTCACCTGGCCCAGCCACAACGACGCCTATGAGGAGGCCTTTGCGACGGCCCTCGACATGGCACGGCAGCGGTGGCCCGCCCTCGCCCACATCGCCTTCGGCGACCTGTTCCTCGCCGACGTGCGCGCCTATCGCGAAGCGCAGCTCGCCCGCATCGGCGGCTGGACCGGCGTCTATCCCCTATGGGGCGAGGACACCGCCGTGCTGGGGCGGCGCTTCGTCGCCGATGGACACCGCGCCGCGCTCTGCTGCGTGGACACGACGCAACTCGACGCCGGCTTCTGTGGACGCGACTATGACGATGCGCTGCTCGATGCGCTGCCTGCATCCGTCGATCCCTGCGGCGAAAACGGCGAGTTCCATACGCTCAGCTACGGCGGGCCGCTGTTTGCGCACGACATGCGCATCGCTCGCGGCGAATCGGTGCTTCGCGACGAACGTTTCCAGTACACCGATTTCCTCCTCGATGACTGACGCCTTCGTCCTGCCCGACGTGCTCGAGCCAGGACTGTCGCTGGTCTTCTGCGGCACGGCGGCAGGTACGCGATCCGCACAGGATCGTGCGTACTACGCGCATCCGGGAAACATGTTCTGGCGCACGGTATTCGCGGTCGGCCTGACGCCACGCCTGCTCGCACCAGCCGAGTTTGCACAGATGCCGGGCTTCGGTCTCGGACTCACCGACTTGTCCAAGTTTCACTACGGCAACGACAACGAACTGCCGGTCGATGCCTTCGATGTCGCCGCGTTACGTACCAAGATAGAAACGTTCGCACCCCGCGTGCTCGCCTTTACCAGCAAGCACGCCGGCACGTCGGCACTGGGAAAGCCCCTCGCGTATGGCGTGCAGCCGACGAGATGGGGCCTCACGCAGCTGTTCGTTCTCCCCTCGCCCTCCGGCCAGGCACGCCGCTCATGGAACGTCGGCATCTGGCAGGAGCTGGCCGATCTCGTGTGGGCTCAGCCGCCTGGAATCGAGCGATAGGCACGCACATCGTTCGGTGACACCGACGGCGCCTTGTTCGACCAGGCCTGGCGGATATAGGTCACGACCGCAGCGGCATCGTCATCGGACAAGCTCTGCGAGAACGGCGGCATCGAGTACGGACGCGGATTGGCGGCAGTTCCTGGCGCGAAGCCACCCGACAGGACGATGCGAATGGCGTTGATACCGGTCGGCTCGACGACGGACGAATTACCGTCCAAGGGCGGATACGCCGTGCCCTTGCCGCGCCCATCGGCGGCATGGCAGCTGGCGCATTGGTCGACGTAGACCTTCTGCCCCGCCTTGGCCAGATCGACGGCATCCGCCGCCGACTCGCGCTGGCGGGGTGCCGGGCGCTCTGGCAGCGACTTCAGGTACGTGGCCATCGCGGCGAGATCGGCATCGTCGAGGTGCTGCGTGCTCCGGATCACGACATCGGCCATCGGGCCGAAGGCCGTGCCCTTGCGCGAGCGGCCGGTCTTCAACAGAGAAACGACATCCGCCTCGGTCCAGCCACTCAGGCCACCGTGAGGGCCCATGGAAAGATCAGGTGCGTACCAGTTCTGCACGGGTACCAGGCCGCCAGCGAGGAAGGGCTCGGTGACCATCGCACCGAAGGTGTTGCGCGGCGCGTGGCACTCATTGCAATGACCCAGGCCTTGCACGAGATACGCACCGCGGTTCCAGGCAGCCGACTGTTTCGAATCCGGCGCGTACTCGCCTTCGTCGAAGTAGAGCAGACGCCAGGAAGCCATGAGCGAGCGCATGCTGTACGGCCAGCGCAAGGCGGGCTCCGTGTGGGCAAGCTTTACCGGCGGAAGGGCCTTCAGATAGGCGAAGATCGCATCAGTGTCCGCACGCGTGACCTTGGTGTACGAGGTGAACGGAAATGCCGGGTAAAGCGATGTGCCGTCGTGCCCTTTACCCGAGTGCATCGCACGATAGAAATCCTCGGCCGTCCATCCGCCCAGTCCTGTTTCACGATCGGGCGTGAGGTTGGGCGCGGTGATCGCGCCGAACGGCGTCGGCACGACGTGGCCGCCAGCGAACGACGCGCCGTTGCGCGCGGTATGGCAGGAATCGCAATCGCCGGCGACCGTGAGGTAATGGCCGCGCGCGACGAGATCATCGGCACTGACCGAGCAGGCGGCACCGACCAGCGCCAACGCGACAAGGAGACGGGTGAAGATACTCATGTCCCGGCTCCCAGCACGCCGCAATGCAGCGGCGGCGAAACGCTTCCCGCCGGCTCCGCATGCGCGTCCGCTGGCACCGGGCGCTGGGCCAGCCATGCCGAGACGGCGCTGATATCCGCATCGCTCAGGCGACCGACGATGGTCTTCATGCAGTCCGGCGCCACGGTATTGCGCGTGTTCGTCCGCCAGGAACCGAGCTGGGCACTGATGTAATCGTAGGGAAGACCGACGAGCCCGGGGATGTCCGGTTGCACACCCGTGAGGTTCGGGCCGTGACAGGCCATGCAGGGGGGAATGCCGCGCGCCGTGTCGCCCTTGGTGACCAGCTGCTCGCCGCGCGTCATGGCAGCCGGCGACGTCGCCGGGACGTCGTGCAGCGTGTAGGGGACATCCTGGGCGGAGAAATATTCCGCGATCTCGCGCATGTAGTCGTCGGTGAGCGGACCGACGGTGTATTCCATGATCGGGTAGTGCCGCAGGCCCCGCTGGAAGTCCTGCATCTGCCGATGCAGGTAACCCGCTGGCTTGCCGGCCAGACGGGGATTGAAGCCGTTGCTGCCGCCTTCGCCGTGCTCGCCGTGGCAACTCGTGCAGGCCGCGATGCGCTGGACCAGGGTATCGGGTACCGGAGGCGTGTCGGCCGCCATGGCCTGCATGGCGAAGAACGCGGCGACCGTGACGGCCAGCCGGCGGAAGAGACGACGCATGTGGCACTCCCTGGCGTAAGCAATGGCTAGGCCCATGCAGTATAGCCACGCACGGGTATGCGGTAGATTGCAGGCAGTCGCCACACCGTAGCCAGGGGAAAAAGACATATGCAGCATGTATGGATCAGGCCGGCCGCACTGACGCTGGCCCTCGCCGTCTCGTTGTCCGCAGGCGCCGCGCACGCGCGGGATGCGAACGAAGACGATGCGTTCGCGTCGATCGCCACCGTCCGCCAGGCCTATGCCTCGGGCGCGCTGACGCCAGAAGGCCTCACGGCCCTCTTCCTCTCGCGCATCGCGACGATCGACAAGGCGGGCCCGACGGTCAACGCCGTGCTCGAAACCAATCCCGACGCCCTGGCCATCGCGCGCAAGTCGGGCAAGACCGGTCCGCTCGCCGGTATCCCCATCCTGCTCAAGGACAACATCGACACCGGCGACAGCATGCAGACCACGGCGGGGTCCCTCGCACTGGCGGGCAAGCCGGCACCGCACGATTCGGCCGTCGCGGCGAAGCTGCGCAAGGCGGGCGCCATCATTCTGGGTAAAACCAATCTCAGCGAATGGGCCAACATGCGCAGCAACCATGCCACGAGTGGCTGGACGGGACGCGGCGGGCTCACGGTCAATCCGTACGTGCTCGACCGCAACGCCTGTGGCTCGAGCGCCGGTTCGGGTTCGGCGGTCGCCGCCGGCCTCGCCACCGTGGCGATCGGCAGCGAGACCGATGGGTCGATCATCTGTCCGGCATCGATGACCGGCCTGGTCGGGATCAAGCCGACCGTTGGACTGGTCAGCCGCACGGGCATCATCCCCATCTCGCACAGCCAGGACACGGCCGGCCCGATGGCCCGCAGCGTCGCCGATGCGGCCACGGTCCTCAGCGCGATCGCCGGCAGCGATCCACGCGATCCCGCCACGAAGGACGCCGACAAACACGCCACTGACTATACGAAGTTCCTCGACCCGAACGCACTGCGCGGCAAACGCATCGGCGTGGTGCGTGAACTGGGTGGCATCGAGCCGAATGCGGATCGCGCCCTGGAGAAAACCATCGCCATTCTCAAGGCGCAGGGTGCGACCGTCGTCGATCCGGTCGAGATTCCGCATCTGAAGGAACTGAGCGAGCACGAACTCGACGTGTTGCTGTACGAGTTCAAGCACGACATCAACGCCTACCTCGCCGGCCGACCGGACCAGCCGATGAAGACGCTGGCCGACCTCATCGCTTTCAACGATCGCGAGGCAGCAAGAGAGATGCCGTGGTTCGGCCAGGAGCTGTTCCTGCAGGCACAGGCAAAGGGCGACCTGACCGACCCGACCTACCTGCAGATCCGCGATCGCAACCAGCGTCTCGCCGGCCCCGAAGGTATCGACGCGGCGCTCGCGAAGGATCATCTCGACGCCCTGCTCGCTCCCAGTTGGGGACCCGCCTTCGTCAACGATCTCGTGCTCGGCGATCACGTCGTCAGCGGTGACCCGACTGTCGGCGGCGTATCGGCGCCGGCGGCGATCTCAGGCTACCCGTCGATCACCCTGCCCGTCGACTTCGCCCATGAGTTGCCGGTGGGCGTGGTGTTCTTTAGTGCGAAGTGGAGCGAACCTACGTTGATCGCAATCGCGTATGGTGTCGAGCAAAAAGCCAACGCCTACCGGCGGCCGCGGTTCCTGACGACCTTGCCGATTCGCTGAAAAAAGAAAGGCCCGCATCGATGCGGGCCTTCTTTTTTGTGGGAGCCGCTTCAGCGGCGATGGAATGCTTGCCGCAAACTGTCCCGCTGCCGCGGGATCGCCGATGAATCGGCTCCCACACGTGAATCGGCTCCTACGGTGGGCCAACTAGGCCTTGTTCGCAAACTCGCGGACGATCGGGGCGAGCTTCGGATCTTCCAGGGCCATGGCCATGGTGGCGCGAACCAGGCCGGCCTTGTTGCCGCAGTCGAAGCGTGTGCCTTCGAAGCGATAGGCAAGCACCTTGCCGTTGGCCTTCAGCAGGTCTTCGATGGCGTCGGTCAGCTGGATCTCGCCACCGGCGCCTTCGCGCGTGTTGCGCAGGTAGTCGAAAATGCTGCCCGGCAGGACATACCGGCCGACCACGGCGAGCGTGGACGGCGCGTCGGCCGGCTTCGGCTTCTCGACCATGTGCTTGATCACGGTGGAGCGATCGTCCACCTGCTCGGTGGCGTCGACGATGCCGTACTTGTCCGTGTCTTTCTCAGGCACTTCTTCCACCGCGATGACGCCGGCGTCATTCTTGTCGGCGACTTCGGCCATCTGGCGCAGCGCACCCTTGCCCTTGTTCCAGATCAGGTCGTCCGGCAGCATGATGCCGAAACGCTCCTTGCCGATCACCGGCTCGGCACGCAGGACGGCATCGCCGAGGCCCAAGGCCTCCGGCTGGGTGACGAAGACGCAGCGCACGTGACGCGGAAGGATGCCGCGCAGGATCGACAGCAGCTCTTCCTTGTTCTTCTCGGCGAGCTTTTCTTCCAGCTCGTACGCCTTGTCGAAGTAGTCGGCAATGGCGTGCTTGTAGCGATTGGTGACGAACACCAGCGTGTCGGCACCCGCGTCGACGGCCTCGTCCACGGCATACTGGATGAGCGGACGATCGAGCACGGGCAGCATTTCCTTCGCTACCACCTTGGTCGCCGGGAGGAAGCGCGTACCGAGGCCAGCGACGGGAAATACGACCTTGCGCAGGGGTTGGGTCATGATGCGATGTCTCCGTTTTCGTTTCGGCGAAGCGGCACGACGTTGTCGGTCTGCGCGTCGCTCCAGCGGAACGAAGGCAGCAGCTGTGACACGCAGCGACGCAGGGTCTCTTCATCGAACGTGGCCGCGGCTTCTTCGGCGCGAGCCAGCTGGGTCTGCAGCATCTCCCACGACACCTGGCGATGTTGCGCCTGGAAGATCTTGGCATGGGTGGTGCTCGTGTAATTCTCCAACGGGTGGAACAGTTCTTCGAACAGCTTCTCGCCCGAGCGCAGGCCGGTATAGACGATCTGGATATCGGAGCCGGGACGCTTGCCGGCCAGACGGATCATCTGTTCGGCGAGGTCGCGGATCTTGACCGGATCACCCATGTCGAGCGCAAAGATCTCGCCCCCTTTGCCCAGGCTCGCCGCCTGCAGGATCAACTGGCAGGCCTCGGGAATGGTCATGAAGTAACGCGAGATCTCCGGATGGGTGATCGTCAATGGACCACCCTGGCGGATCTGCCGGCGGAACAAGGGGACCACCGAACCGGCGGAGTCGAGCACGTTACCGAAGCGCACGGTGATAAAACGTGTAGACGTGTGCGCGGCGAGGTTCTGGCACCAGATCTCCGCCATGCGCTTGCAGGCACCCATGACCGAGGTCGGATTCACGGCCTTGTCGGTGGAAATCAGCACGAAGGATTCGACGCCGCAGCGCACGGCGGCATTGGCGACCACGCGCGTGCCCATGACGTTGTTGCGGAAGGCTTCGCGCAACTGGCCCTGCAGCATCGGCACGTGCTTGTAGGCGGACGCATGGAAGACGATCTGCGGCTGGGTCTCTTCGAACAGGCGGTTGATCGCCACCGTCTCGCGTGCATCGGCGAGCACGCCGTTGAAAATCAGCTCCGGGTAGGCTGACGTCAGTTCCTGGCCGATACGGTAGAGGTTGTACTCGGACATCTCGACCACGGTCAGCGAGCTGGCACCCAGGCGCGCGACCTGCCGGCAGAGCTCCGAACCGATCGACCCGCCACCACCGGTGACCAGGACGCGACGGCCACTGATGTTCTCGCGAATGGCGGTCCAGTCGAGCTCCACGGCATCGCGGCCGAGAAGATCCTCGATCGCCACTTCCTTGATCTCGTTGAACTGGGCACGCCCGGCAACGACATCCTCAAGCCGCGGTACTGTACGGAACGGCAGGCCCGTGCTTTCGCAGAAGGCGACGATGCGGCGCATCTGCGCGGTGGTGGCACCGGGCACGGCGATGAGCAGCATCTGTACGGCCACGGCCTTGGACAGCTCGGCCAGTTGATCCACCGTGCCGAGCACGGGAATGCCGCCGATCTGCGCACCGCGCAGGGCCATGTTGTCGTCGACGAAACCGATGACACTGTAACGACTGTCGCGGCGCAGATCGCGCGAAAGCGCCTCACCGGCGCGATCTGCACCGACGATCAGGACCCGCTTGGTCGGCGCCGACTGGAACAGGTCGATCCGGCTGTCCTTCCAGAACCGGTAGCTCAGGCGCGGCAGGCCGAGCAACACGACGAGGACGACCGGATAGACCAGGAGTACCGAGCGAGGCACGCCGTCGAGGCGCGCGTACATGACCATGGCCAGGCCGATGATCAGCGCGCCGATCACCGTCGCGCGGATGATGTTCCACAGGTCCGGGAGGCTGGCGAATCGCCACACGCCCTTGTAGAGACCGGTCCAGTTGAAGACCGCGCCCTGGACCAGCAGGACGATCGGGAATTCCATCGGCAGGTAGGTCACCGGCGCCAGGTCGGGCATGAGCGCGTAGCGCAGCGTCTTGGCGATCCACCACGCGAGAGCCGCCATGGCAAGGTCGTGCGCGACGACCGCCGTACGTGGATGGATGATGCCTATGAACTTACGCAGAAACATGTCGCTCCCTTCGACGCAAGCAACGATGCTTGCCAGTACGCCAGACCGCCGATCCCAGCAGGTAGGTTGCCCCGAGACACACGGGTGCAGCCGCCGGCCAGCGGAACGCAATCCATGCGACAGGAACGCAGACGATCACGTTCCATGCGAAGTAGCCCAGGGCTACCTTTCGGTGTGATGCCCCCCGCCGAACGAGCCACTGGTACAGATGCTCGCGATGCGGAGTGTACCAGCGCGCACCGCGCAGCATTCGCACGAGCAGTGTCAAGGTCGCGTCGACAACGAAGGCTGACGAGAAAATCAGCGCCGGCCACAGCAAGTTCGTACGAAAGGCCCACAACATCGCGGACAGGGCGAAGACGATCAAACCGACCGTGGCACTGCCCACGTCACCCATGAAGATCTTTGCCGGCGAGCGGTTGAAGCACCAGAAGCCGGTCGCCGCACCGACGACGGCCAGCCCTGCGCCGGCAAGGGCCGGACTGCCGGCCGACCAGGCCAGGGCGGCATAGGCCGCGCCGAAGAACATGGCTTGCTGGGCCGCCAGGCCGTCGATGCCGTCCATGAAGTTGTGCAGGTTGAGGCACCAGACGCCGGCCAGCAGGAGCGGCATGGCCCACAGCAGGGACGACGTACGCGCCGCCACCGCCAGGCACAGCAGCAGAGTGGCAGCCAACTGGATCAGCAGGCGTGGCCGGATCGGCAAGGAGCCGTGGTCGTCCAGCCAGCCGATCGCCGCCACGGCGATGACCGCAAGGCTGAAGGCGGCAGTGATCGCAGGACCTGGTGAGACCGGCAGGAACAGCATGCTGAAAGGCGCCGCCAGCAGCACGCCCAGCACGATCCCGATGCCGCCGCCCCGCGGCGTCGGCATGCTGTGCGAGCGGCGGTGTCCGGGCGCGTCCAGCATGCCGCGGCGCCGGGCATAGGCGATGGCGATACGCACGCTTACATACGACACGACGAAAGCCAGGACAGCGCTGCCGACGATCAATGCCAGGGAGTTCGTGAGAACAGGCGTCATTCGTTGGCGACGCCGTGGATCGGCCGCACCGTGCCCCAGTTCTTGCAGCTCGGGCACTGCCAGTGGTGGGCTTTGGCGCCGAACCCGCAGCGACTGCAGCGGTACATGGCCTGCCCTTCGAGCAACTTGCGCGTCAGGTCGCGCAGGATCAGATAGTTCTCACGCGCCTCGCCCGACACCTTGTCCATCGTGGCATCGATCAGCGCCATGAGACCCCGGACCGACGGCCGTTTGCGCAACTGGCCGGTGAGGAAATCGATGGCCGTTCGTTCGCCGTCCCTGCCCTCGTAGAGCCGGGTCAGGGCCAGTACCGGCGAGATCCCGTGGTAGCGCTCCATGATGTCGCGCAGGAACGCCTCGGCACGATCCATCTGTTGCGAACGCGCGTAGCAGTTCAGCAGCGGCGGCAGGATTTCCGGAACGAAGGCGATGTCGGCGGCGATGGCCGATTCATAGGATTCAACCGCGGCCGCCATATCGTCGTCTTCGAACGACAGGCGCCCGGCGATCATGTGGGCCCGAACGCAGGCCTGCTGGCAGGCAAAGGCCTCGCGCACATAGTCGCGCGCCTCGGTGCGCGCACCATGCTGACGGGATTGCTCGGCCAGCTCGCAATAGAATTGCGCGATCATCGCCGACTCGTCTTCGTTGGTCATCGCCTCGAGACGTCGTGCGTGATCGATGGCCTTGTGCCATTCGCGCTCATGCTGGTAAATCGAAATCAGGTGACGCAGGGCGGATGGGGCCAGCGCGTCCATCGCCACGAGGTCGGAGAAGAGTGTCTCCGCGCGGTCCAGCAGACCGGCACGCATATAGTCTTCGCCCAGCTCGAGCAAGGCGACGGTCTTCATTTCCTCGGACAAACCCTGGCGCGAGACCAGGTGCTGGTGCAGCCGGATGGCGCGATCGACTTCGCCACGCTTGCGGAACAGATTGCCCAGCGCGAGATGAGTCTCGACGGTATCCCGGTTGAATTCGGCCAGGCGCAGGAAGACCTCCAGCGCCTTGTCCTGCTCCTCGTTGAGGAGATAATTGAGGCCGCGGAAGTAATCGGACGAGAGGGCATTGACCTGTTCGCCGGAACGCCTTGCATGCGTGCGACGGGCCAACCACCAACCGCAGGCGAACGCCGCGGGCGGAACAAGCGCGAGCAACCACCAGATCGGATTCATGCGGTCGTCGCGTTGGCTACCTTGCGATCGCTGCGTTCGCCACGGCGCTTTCGCCGCTGGGCAAAGGCGGTGCCGAGCCAGGCGGTGATGCCGCCGAGCACCCAGCCCACCAGGACCGCCGCGAGCATCGCCCCACCCTTGGGCAGGGACAGCCGGGCAAAGCCGAGATCGAACGGAACCAGATCGGCATTCAACGCGCCGAAGACGATACCGGCGGCGACGAACAAGAGAAGAAAGAGGATGGCAATGAGGCGCATAGCCGCGACTGTACCCGAATCCTGAATACGATGGGGCGCGCCGGTTGGCGATTCGTACAGGTTCGCCAGCAGTCCCGGGATGCACCCAATGTAGGAGCCGATTCATCGGCGATAGGTGCTTGCTGCGAGGTGGAAGGTTGCGGTGCGCTGGCCCGCTGCCGCGGGTTCGCCGATGAATCGGCTCCTACCATTAAAAAGCCCGGCATGGCCGGGCTCTTGGCAAAAAAAACGCCGCGTCAGAGCGCGGCGTCTTCCTCGGCCAGGTTTACGCGTTCGCGTAATTCCTTGCCAGGTTTGAAATGCGGTACATGCTTGCCCGGCAGGGCAACAGCCTCGCCGGTCTTGGGGTTGCGCCCCATGCGCGGTGGACGGAAGTGAAGAGCAAAGCTTCCGAACCCACGGATCTCGATGCGCTCGCCCGTGGAAAGGGCCTGGCTCATCTGTTCGAGCACGCTCTTGACGGCTAGTTCCACATCGCTGAAGGCAAGGTGGGTCTGGCGCCGCGCCAGCGCCTCGATCAATTCCGACTTTGTCATGGGTCCCCTGTTTTTAGCAAAAGCGAGGGGCGGCGAACCGCCCCTCGCCCGACGGTTAGTCGGCCTTGTTCATCTGCTCTTTGAGGAGCGCACCGAGCTTGGTCGTGCCACCAGCAGCCGAGGCGTAGTCAGCCATGGCATCGGCCACGTCTTCCTCGTCCTTGGCGCGGATGGAAAGCTGCAGCTGACGGCCCTTGCGGTCCATGCCGGTGAACTTCGCCTCGACGGCGTCGCCAACCTTCAGGTACTGCGTGGCGTCGTCGACGCGTTCCTTGGCGATGTCGTTCGCACGGATGTAGCCCTCGACACCTTCGCCGAGATCGATCACCGCGCCCTTGGCGTCGACTTCGCGGACGGTACCGTTGAGGATCGTGCCGCGCGGATTCGAGGCCATGAACTGACCGAACGGATCCTGCTCCATCTGCTTGATGCCGAGGGAGATGCGCTCACGCTCCGGATCGACCGCCAGAACCACGGCTTCGACTTCGTCGCCCTTCTTGAAGTTGCGAACGAGGTCTTCACCCGAGGCCTGCCACGAGATGTCGGACAGGTGGACGAGACCGTCGATGCCGCCGTCCAGACCGATGAAGATACCGAAATCGGTGATCGACTTGATCTGACCGGAAACCTTGTCGCCCTTCTTGTGCATGGCGGCGAACGCTTCCCACGGGTTCGAGCGGGTCTGCTTGATACCGAGGGAGATACGACGACGCTCTTCATCCACGTCGAGGACCATGACTTCCGTCTCGTCGCCGACCTGGACAACCTTGGCCGGATTGACGTTCTTGTTGGTCCAATCCATTTCCGACACGTGCACGAGGCCTTCGACGCCCGGCTCGATCTCGACGAAGCAACCGTAGTCGGTCACGTTGGAGACCTTGCCGAACAGACGGCTGCCGACCGGGTAGCGGCGGGCGATGGCGACCCACGGGTCGTCGCCGAGCTGCTTGAGGCCGAGCGAAACGCGGTTGCGCTCGCGGTCGTACTTCAGCACGCGGACGTCCAGCTCGTCGCCGACGTTGACGACTTCGGACGGGTGACGCACGCGCTTCCACGCCATGTCGGTGATGTGCAGCAGGCCATCGATGCCGCCGAGGTCGACGAATGCGCCGTAATCGGTCAGGTTCTTGACGACACCCTTCACGACCGCGCCTTCCGTCAGACGCTCGAGCAGCTTCTCGCGCTCTTCCGAGAACTCGGTCTCGACAACCGCACGGCGGCTGACGACGACGTTGTTGCGCTTGCGATCGAGCTTGATGATCTTAAACTCGAGGTCCTTGCCCTCGAGGTAGACCGGGTCACGGACCGGACGCACGTCGACCAGGGAGCCCGGCAGGAATGCGCGGACGTCCTTGATGTCGACCGTGAAGCCGCCCTTGACCTTGCCGGAGATCTTGCCGGTGATGGTCTCTTCCTTGTCGAACGCCTGCTCGAGGTCGTCCCACACCATCGAACGCTTGGCCTTCTCACGGGAGAGCTTGGTCTCGCCGAAGCCGTCTTCGAGCGCGTCGAGCGCGACCTTGACCTCGTCGCCCACTTCTACTTCCAGCACGCCTGCTTCGTCCCGGAACTGCTCGATGGGGACGATGCCTTCGCTCTTCAGGCCGGCGTTGATCACCACCACGTCGTTGCGGATTTCCACAACGATACCGGTGACGATGGAGCCGGGCTTCAGCTTGGAAATAGCCTGCTGGCTCTGTTCAAACAGTTCGGCAAAACTTTCAGTCATGTTGATTCCAGGGTTATGAAAGGTCGTACCCGGCGCCTGCGTACATTCTTTAACGCGTGCGGACAGGGGACCCACCGGTTGTGGGCACATCGGGCAATCCCGGTTGGGACCGCCCCGTGCCGTTGCCAAGAACCCGCGCACACTGCGCGAGCGTTGTGCCGGACGCGCTTTAAGGGCGCACCACGGCGAATACTTTTGCCACCACCACGTCGATCGGCATGCCGGTGGTATCGATCACCACGGCGCCTTCGGCGGGCTTCAACGGGGCGACGGGGCGCGACGCATCCCGCTCGTCGCGCGCCTCGATTTCTCGCTGGAGGCCTGCAAGTGTAACGCTCAGCCCCTTATCCTTCAACTGCTTATAGCGTCTTTTCGCACGCTCGGACGCGCTGGCGGTCAGGAATACCTTATGGGCGGCGTCAGGGAAAATAACCGTACCCATGTCACGTCCGTCGGCGACCAGGCCCGGACCCTTGCGGAAGCCCAGCTGCATGTCCACCAGCGCCTGGCGCACGGAGGGGATCACCGCGATGGCGGACGCGGCGGCGCCAGCCGTCTCGGTCCGGAGTTCGTCGGTGGCGTCGTGGCCATTGACCAGGATATGCGTCTCACTCTGGTCAGGACTGGCCCGGAAGCGGATCTTGACGGTCTGCGCGCAGCGGGTCACGGCGTCCACGTCGGACAGGTCGATCCCCTCTTCCGCCGCCGCATAGCCCACGGCCCGATAAAGGGCGCCGGAGTCGAGCAGGTGCCAGCCGAGCTTCTCGGCGACCAGGCGACTGATGGTGCCCTTGCCGGAGCCCGAGGGCCCGTCGATGGTCAGGACAGGGGCGACAGCCGAATGGGGCATGGGATAGCTCTCTCGCGAAACGAGCATGATATCTCGTCACGACAGGCGAATTGGTCCCCATGGACAGCTTTCCTGACCGCGTGCTACAAGCCCCCAACGTTCCAGACCCGCGGGTTACCAGCTCCATGTCCGACGACCTCCAGAGCCAGTTCGAGCAGGCTTCCCTGGAAATAACCCGCCTGGGCCACCGACCGGACAACGACACCCTTTTGCGGATCTACGCGCTCTACAAGCAGGGGTCGGAGGGTGACTTCCACGGCGAAAAGCCCGGATTCTTCGATTTCGTCGGCACGGCGAAGTACGAAGCATGGGCGAAGCTGGCCGGCACGCCGCAGGAGATGGCGAGGCGCCAGTACATCGACCTGGTCCGCTCCCTCAGGGGCTGAGGAATCGCTTCCGACGCCTACGAGGCGCCGTGCGACAACCACGCGGCCACGGGCAATTCACCCAGCAGGACAGCGGCGTCCACCAACCCACCCTGCAGCTCACCCTCCGCCAACAGCCCCGTCCAGCGTCCTCCCGGGAGGCTTACCGTCGTTCCGGCCCAGCGTTCGGCGGGAATCGCCGGGGCCGAGCTGCCGGCCAGCCATGGCGCCGTGTGCCTGGCCACGGCGACGACGAGACGCTGGCCGCGATGCTCGCGAACGAAGGCCAGCACCCGATCGGACGCAGGGCCTTCGACGACCAAGGGTCGGTAGCTACCCCGGGCGAAAAGCTCGGGATGCTCACGCCGGGCCCAGAGCAGGCGTGAAATCACCGCCTGCTTGACCGTACCGTCCCGCCAGTACGCCAGCGCCTCCCGCGGCGAGGGCGCGCGATCGAGCGACGCCGCCCGGGCGAGGAAATCGACGGGGCGGCGGTTATCCGGGTCCACCAGGCTGAAGTCCCAGTCATCGGTGCCCTGGTAGAGATCGGGCACGCCCGGCGTACTCAGGCGCAACACGGTCTGAGCCAGGCCATTGGCGACGCCGGGCGTCGCGATGTAACCGGCGAAAGCGGCCAGCTCGGCGGCGGCCTCACCGGACAGCACCGCGCGGAGGAAGTCCTCGCAGGCGTCTTCGTAAGGCTCGTTGGGCGAGGTCCAGCGTGTCCAGCGCTTGGCTTCGCGTAGTGCCTTGCGTTGCCAGGCGGCGATCCGCGTGGCGAACCGTTCCAGCCCGTCGACATCGTCCGCCGCCAGGTTCAGTGGCCACGCGCCGACGAGCATCTGGTAGAGCATGAGTTCGTCGCCGGCCGACGGGGCCATGCGGCCGTCGGCGCGCTGGCGAAGGTCCGCGTGGCGGACTCGCCAGCGTTCGACCGTGATCACCCAGCGCTCGGCCACCTCGGAGAGTACGGCGAGCCGCGCACGCAGATCTTCACCGCGCTTGTGGTCATGCGTCGCGGTGGCAAGCAGGTTGTGCGGAAGGGTGGCAGCCCGGTCGACGCAACGCGCGTGGAATGCTTCCGGTGTCATCGACAGATGCGCCGCGTCGACGCCCACTTCGTTGCGCGAAAGCAGGCGTCCATAGCGGTACCCCGCCGTGTCCTCTACCGCCTTCGCGGCCACCGGCGAGGTGGCCTGTTGGAAGATCGCGATCGCACGCTCGCGTGCACGTCGCACGGGTCCGGGTGGCAGGCTGCGCGGAGCCACGCCGCCGAGCCATTGCGCGACGAGATGCAGCAGGTCCGCATCCTCCATGCGGATCGTGCGCAACGCGCCTTCGACGGCGCGCGCGAAGATCGCCTCGTCGTACGCATCGCGTCCTGCACCGCCCGCGTACGTCCGGTAGACGGGAAAGTGCACGAGCAGCTCGACCAGCACACGACGGATGGCGGCCAGCGAGACGTCGCGTGTCGCGACATCGGCACGCGCCGAGGCGAACAGCGCGCGCGCCGTCCGGTCCAGCTCGGCTTCGAAACTGTCGACAAGGATCTGCCGGCGGGCGCGCACGGCCTGCGTGGCAAAGTCGGCTGACTCGCCGGTGAGGTTGCGCCAGAGCTCGGTGAGCGGCGCCTCACCCGCGGCATCGTGCAACACGGCGGACACCTGGTCCATGAACTCATAGCCCGTGGTGCCGTCGGTACGCCAGTCCAGCCGTAGCGATTCGTCCTCGGCGAGGATCTTTTCAACGACCAGGTAAGCGCCGTCGCGCGGCGCGCCCGGCGGACGCTGCACGCGCAGCTTGTCCAGCCGATGACGCAACTGACGGCAATAGCGGCGCGGGTCGGCGAGGCCATCGACGTGGTCGCAACGAAAGCCGTCGATCAGCCCCTCGGCGTAGAGGCGGAACAGGGTCTTGTGCGTGTCTTCGAAAACCGCGGTGCGTTCGATACGCAGGCCAGCGAGCTCGTTGATGTCGAAGAAGCGCCGGTAATTGACCATGTCACTGGCCAGCTTCCAGAACGCGAGACGGTAGTGTTGCCGCTCGATCAGCGCATGCAGGGCCGCCCTGCCCGCGTCGTTCGTCGGGTCGTGCCCGGCGATGGCATCCTCGGCCAGTCCGGCGACGGACGCCGGTGACAGCGGCAGGTAGTCGTCGTAGAGACGAAGCACCCACGCATCCTTGCGCCGGGCAAGACGGAGATGCCCTTCGTGCAGGGTTTCGTCGTAGCCGGCGCCGAGAATCGGCAACAGCACGCGGCTGCGCAACAGCGGATCCGGTGCCTGCCAGTCGATGTCGAAATAGTTCGCGTAGCGGCTCTCGCGGCCATGGCACAGCACATCCATCCACCACGCATTCTGCGTGCCGACACCCATGTGGTTGGGAACGATGTCGACGACCAGGCTCATGCCGTGCTCGCGCAGCGCGGCAACGAGACGACGCAGGGCAGCTTCGCCACCGAGCTCGGGATTCACCTCATGACAGTCGATCACGTCGTAGCCGTGCGTGGAACCGACGTTGGCGCGGAGGATCGGCGACGCGTAAAGATGGCTGATGCCGAGCCGGGCGTAGTACGCCACCACCGGGACGGCATCATCGAGCGTGAAGCCCGCATGGAACTGCAAGCGCGCCAGGGCCCTTGGCGGGCTCATGGTCGGTTCCGGGTCTTGTCGATCACGTCGCAGACGGCGTGTGCGATGGGCCCGTCGAACAGACGCGACGAGGAATCGGGCATGCGGCGGCGCCAGTTCGGATGGATCGCATCGGTCGGTCCGGGAAGATTCGGCTGCTCATGCAAGCCCAGGATGTCCTCGACCGGGTAAATGGCCAGCGGCGCGGGGGCCTGCGCCACGTGCTTCGCCGCCGCCACGACCACGGGCGAGATATCGTCCAGCCCGGGCGGGGACTCCTCGTTCCACGCCGAACCGGAAGCGCACATGGCTCGCCACAGCAGCACGCGGTCGCGGTCGCGTTGCGCGCTCTCGTCAACGGCGGGATCATCCAGACCGGTCTTCTTTCGCCACTCCACGTCTCGCCCACTCCACCAGCCGGCGACGGTCGGCACATCGTGGGTACTGGTGGTCGCCATGGCCTTCTCCGACCACTCCAACGGCGAGACGAAACCGCCGTCGGCAGCCCGCTCGAACCAGAGCACGCGAATGCCGAGCACGCCCTTGTCGCCAATGACCTGGCGGAAGTCACCGGGCACCGTGCCGAGGTCTTCGCCGATGACGATGGCCCGGTGCAGATGCGACTCCAATGCAATCAGGCGCAGCATGTCCGTCAACGGGTAGCGCACGTAGGCGCCTTCGGTAGCTCCCGCGCCATGCGGCACCATCCAAAGGCGCTTCAGGCCCAGCACGTGGTCGATGCGCACGCCACCCGCATGAGCCAGCGCGGCGCGGAGCATGCCGATAAAGCCCTTGAAACCGGTGTCGCGCAGGCCGCGGGGCGAGAACGTGGTAAGCCCCCAGTCCTGGCCGAGGCGATTGAGCGCATCCGGCGGCGCACCCACGGAAAGGCCTTTGAGCACCTCGGCCTGGTGCGCCCAGGCGTGACTGCCGCCAGAGTCCGCACCCACCGCGAGATCCGCGACAAGCCCGATGGACATGCCTGCGTCGCGGGCCGCTTTCTGCGCGCCTTCGAGGCCTTGTGTCGCCAGCCACTGCAGCCACGCATGGAAACCCACTTCGCGGGAATGTTCGCGGGCAAAGGCAGCCACCTCGCGACTCGCCGGGTCGTGGAACTCGGCGGGCCAACCCTGCCAGCCGCCGGGACGTCCGTGCGCGCTGAAATCGGCATGCAGCGCCTCGAAGCGGGCATGCCGCTCCAGCGGTTCACCCTGCGCGCGGCGGAATGCGCCGAATCGTTCGGAATGAGCGAGGTCCACGGACGCCGACTCGAACAGCGAGCGCAGGATGGTCATCCGTGCACGCGCCGCGCGCGGCCAGTCGATCAGCTCCAACCACTCGAGCTCGGCGAGTTCCTGGCGCAGGTTGTGCGTGTCGATGACGGCGCGTACGGTCTGCTCGCCGCTGGTTCGCACCGGGTCGACGTAGAGACCATTGAGGAAGAGGCGACTCGACGGTGCATATGGGCTGTATCGCTCGGGCGCCGCGGCGAACAGTGCGTGCAACGGACTGATCGCCAAGGCGTCGGCGCCCTTCTCCGCTGCGGCCTTCGCGCAGGTTTCGAGGGCGGTGAAATCGCCGATACCGCCGTCGCCCGGTCGACGCAGGCTCGACATCTGCACGGCCATGCCCCAGGGGCGACGCGCCGCGGCGATGTCACCGATACCGAAGGTGCGCGGCGGCGCAACCGCGAGCGTCACTTCGTCGTCATCGAGAAACAGCGTGTAGTAGCCGGGAATCGCGGGTGCATCGAACTGGCCTTCGCCCGACGGCAACTGCCCTTCGCTGATGAGCGTGTCGTCGTCGGCGAGCAGCTTCCATG
>NZ_JBFUAT010000025.1:0-67563 GCF_056406135.1 Luteibacter sp. P1_D3
CCATCGGTGCAAACGCTTTGTGGACCGGCGACACGTCGACAAAGTCGTAGCCCTCGCGGGGGCGGGTCAACGCGCCGCGCTTGATCGGCGTGGTCAGCGCCGACGTGGCGAGCACGGTCCGCATCGGGCTTGGCTCAGACATGCGTGCCACCCTCCGACAGCGACGGATCGATGGCTGCTGCCGTGCCGCAGAAGATCAGGGCTCGGTCTTGCGGTAAGAGGCTGGCAAGCGCGTCGCGGGCGGTGGCTAAAAGTGTCGGTAGCGAGCCCTCGGCCGCCGGGAAGTTGGAACCCCAGGCAATCCGTCCCGCACCGAAGGTCTCGATCGTGCGTTCCAGGAAGGCGCGTGGCGTCGACTTGCCGGCGGTGGCCGCCGCAAGGGTGCGGTTGGTGAGCTTGAGGTACACGCCCGGGAAGGTCGCGATGTCGAATAGGGCCTGGGCTGCCGCGAACGGAGCGCCGTCGGAAAGCTCCGGACGCGCGCAATGATCGAGCAGCACACGCACCTGCGGAAAGCGCTCGAGGATCGCGCGCAGGGCGGGTAGGCCTTCCATGGTCATTTGCAGGCAGACCGGAATGCCACGCTTCTCGGCATGCGCCCAGGCGGGCAGTGAATCCTTGTGGCCCAGCCAATCGGACTGGCCTGGCATGGTGCTGCCGGTGGTGAACAGGCGAAAACCCGAGAGGCCTTGCGACTGCCAGTGATCGATGCGCTCGACCGCGTCGGGCGCAAGCGCGTCGATCGAGTAGACACCGACGAAACGCGATGGATTGGCGCGTACGGTCTCGACCACGTAGCGATTGTCGTGGCCATAGACCGTCGATGCCTGCACGACCACCGCCTTGGCGATACCGGCGTCGTCGATCGAACGCAGCAAGCCAGCCGCGTCGACCGGACGTGCCTGCGACCACTCGGACTGATGTCCGCCGATCGGATCGGTCGGGTAGGTCGCGGTATCCGGGGAGATCACATGCGTGTGTGTATCGAAGATCTTCATGGGTTTTCTTATCGTTCTCGAAACAGGGGAGGGGGCGTGAGCGAGGCGGTTAGCGGTAGACGAGACCCTTGGACGCCAGGCGCTCGCGCATGGCGTAGATGTCCAGCCCGAGTTCGCCCGTCCTCAATCGTTCGCGGACCTGCGCCTCGCGGGCTTCACGATCCAGGCTTTTTGCAAGGACCTCATCGGCCTCTTCGTGACGAACCACGCATACGCCGTCGTCGTCAGCCACGACGATGTCGCCGGGACGCACATAGGCGTTGCCACAGACCAGCGGCACGTTCACCGAACCCAGGGTTTCCTTCACCGTGCCCTGGGCGGAAATCGCCTTCGACCACACCGGAAAGCCCATGGCGGTCAAATCGCGAACGTCGCGCACCCCGGCGTCGATCACGAGGCCGCGGCATCCACGGGCCATCGCCGAGGTGGCGAGCAGGTCACCGAAGTAACCGTCACTGCAGTCGCTCGTCGGCGCCACGATGAGCAGGTCGCCGTCCTGGAGTTGTTCGATGGCGACGTGCAGCATCCAGTTGTCGCCGGGAGGCAGGGATACCGTCACCGCCGAACCTGCAACGCGGGCGCCGGCATAGATCGGGCGCAGGTGCGTGGCCATGAGGCCCTTGCGACCCTGTGCCTCGTGGATCGTGGCCACCCCGAGGGCGGCCAGCGCGTCGATAAGTGCCTTGCCGGGCCTTTCGAGTTTGGTATTGACTGTTGACATGCCCGTTTTCGGTAGCGGCGGATGACTCTACGGTGACCGCCCAGTGCGCGCTTTGCCATTTCGTTTTATGATCGGGCTATAAGTAAATGCGATTGATTGCTCGTGAATGAGATCTTCCAGCTCAACCTGAGGCACCTGGATGCCCTGTTGGTCACCGGCCGCTCGGGCAGCATGAGTGCGGCCGCACGCGAGGTCAGCCTCTCCCAGCCAGCCTTGGCGAAGGCGGTAGCGAAGATGGAGCGCGTGCTCGGTGAGCGCCTGCTGGACAGGCAGCCAGGCGGTGTTTCGGCGACGGTCGCCGGGCGCACGATGATGCTTCGCATCGATCGTGCGCTGCACTACCTCGCCCATGGTGGGCGCCTGGTACGACGCTCCGCACGTCTGGCACCGCTGCCGCACATCGAACGGCGCGTGACCATGGTGCAGCTGCGAGCGCTCATTGCCGTCGAGGGCAACAGCAGCTATGTGCAGGCATCGGAGTTGACGGGCTTATCGCAGCCTGCCGTGCATCGTGCCGTACGTGAACTGCAGGATATTCTCGGCACCGATCTTTTCGTTCGCGTGGGACGCATCGTGCGGCCTACCGATGTAGCAAGTCGCTTCGTGCGCTTTGCGCGACTGATGCTTTCGGAATTGCGCGCCGGCCTGGAAGAAATCCGGGCGATGAATACCGACGACGCCGGCCGCGTGACGGTAGGCATCCTGC
The DNA here is from genome assembly GCF_056406135.1 of Luteibacter sp. P1_D3. Lineage (NCBI taxonomy): Bacteria > Pseudomonadati > Pseudomonadota > Gammaproteobacteria > Lysobacterales > Rhodanobacteraceae > Luteibacter > Luteibacter sp. P1_D3. The sequence goes on from NZ_JBFUAT010000025.1 coordinate 2,426, forward strand.
CCAGCGCCCGCGCCATCTTCTTCTCCGATCTGCTTGCGCGATTCACCACGGCGCACATCTCGGCAGCAGTGAAGGTGGTTGAGGCACCGTATCGCGACCTGCTCGCCGGCCTGCGTCAGGGCGATCTCGATCTCATCATCGGCGCCCGCCGCGATCCGGCGCCCCACCGCGATGTGGTGCAGGAAGAACTGTTCGATGACGATCCTGTCGTGGTCGCCCGCGCGGACCATCCCTTGCGCGACAAGAAACAGCTGGAACTCTCCGACCTGCTGGCCTACCCGTGGGTGGTTTCAGCACCCGGCATTCCGCTGCGGAACAAGTGGGAACAGATCTTCACCAGCCGTGGCGTGGCACCGCCACGGCTGCGTATCGAATGCGGTTCGGTGCTGGTCACGCGCGGACTGTTGCTGCAGGGTGATTGGCTCACCCTGGTGTCACGGGATCAGTTTCTTTTCGAGTATCGCGCAGGCACGCTGACCGAGATCGGCGACCTGGGCAAGGAGCTGCGCCGGCGTATCGCACTGACCCGCCGGCGCGACTGGATGCCGACGCCGTTGCAGGCGGATTTTGTCGCGCGCACACACGCCCTTGCGCGCGAGCGCGACGAGCACTGACGTTCGATCAGTGGGATGCCGTGTGTGAGGGTGCGTGGTCCGCGACGAGGTCGGTCGGTACATGGACACCGCGCCGCGCGATCTTCTCGGTCATGATCGTGTGCTTCATCATCAGTCCCGAGACGAGGTAGGCCGCGACGCATGCCGCCAGCAGGGGCAGCAGGGCATGCGGCTGCATGGTCGTCTCGAACACGAAGACGGCGGCCGTCAACATCGCACGCGACGCACTGGCGAACAGCGCCGCCATGCCGATCAGCGCGGCCATGCGCGGATCGACCTGGGTGATCGGCCAATGGGCCAGGCAGACACCGAGCAAGCCACCTAGCGCACCGCCGATGGTGAACAGGGGGGCGAGCGTACCGCCGGATGTCCCGCTGCCCAACGCGATCGACCACGAGACCAGTTTCGCGAAGGCGAGGATTGCCAGTGCACCCATGGTCAGATGACCACCGATGACGGCGACGATGTTCTCGTAGCCCACGCCGAGGGTTGAAGGCACGAGGTAGCCGACGAGTCCGACCGCGAGTCCACCGATCGCAGGCCACCACATCCAGTGGATCGGCAGCTTCTCGAAGGCATCTTCCAGGCCGTAGACAAGGCGGGTCACCGCCACGCCTGCCACGCCGAAGACCAGGCCCAGGAGCGTATAGAACGACAGGGCGACGAACGAGGCGGGTGCCAGGGCGGCCATGGGAAACACCGGGCCCGGGCCTTCGAGCGCGAAGCGAACCGCCGCACCTGTCGCAGCGGCCATCGCCACCGGTACGAGCGATCGTGCACGACGCTCGAACAGCAGCAGCTCAATGCTCAGTAAGACGGCCGCCAGGGGCGCGGCAAAGATCGCCGCCATGCCGGCGGCGGCACCGGCGGCGAGCAAGGTCTTGCGCTCGTCGGCGGTGACGGGAAGCAGTTGCCCGACATAGGATCCGAGCGCGCCACCCGTGGCGATGATCGGCCCTTCCGCACCGAAGGGACCGCCGGTACCGATCGCCACTGCCGAGGACAACGGCTTCAACCAGATCATGCGCGCGGCGATGCGGCTTWCATTGGTGAGCACCTGCTCCATCGCTTCGGGAATACCGTGTCCGCGGATGGCACGAGAACCCCATCGCGCCATCAGGCCGACGATGAGGCCACCGACTACGGGAATGACGATGACCCAGACGCCGCGCTGGTTGGTCGCTGGACTCACCCACACCGTGCTCCACTGCCCGAAGAAGGCGACTTGCGTCACCAGGGCAATGAGTCGCGTCAGCCCGTATGCGATGACCGCGACGACGGCTGCCAGCAGCATGGCGATCAGCGTCGAGGCGACCAGACGCCGGCGAAGCCGAGGCAATCGGCTTGGCATGTGAGCCTGCGCAAGGGCAGGGTCCAACGCGGGGGCGAGCGGAAGCGCCGCCCGATCATGGGGCGGATGCAAGGGATCAGTCATGAGAGGGCGTGTGCCAACAACGGGGACGGCGAAAGGCTACGCGGAATCGAGCCTGGTAGCTGGCTGGCAGATGAACGGCTATGGCAGCACGCGGATGCCGCCAAGAATCAGGTCGACACCTGCGAGGAAATCCTCGCGATCGTCGTGATCGCTCAGTTGAGCGGCGATACTGCGCGCGAAGGGATATTCCGCGGCATCGAGTTCGGACCATGCGGTCGACACCGAGGCGAGAAAGCTATCCCGCTCGAGTCCTTCGGCAAAGGCGAACTGTCGGTTCGCTGCGTTCTGCGCGCCCACGCCAAGGATGTAGCTCAGCAAGGCGGATACGGTTTTCCATTCGCGTTCGCGCGGCACGTCCAGTGCGCGAAGTGGCTGGCCCAATCGTTCAAGAAGGCGCACGGCTGGCAATTGGCCCGGCGCATGGGTGAGTGCCGAACCGACCCACGGGTGGTCGTCGATCGCGTCGAACATGCCTAGGGCGATGGCGCGAATGGAGGCTTCGGGTGTGGCGTCGCCGCTGACATCGCTCATCGCGCGGGCGACGATGGCATCGCAGGCGGCGACGAGGAGTTCGCCCTTGTTGGCGATGTGCCAGTAGATCGCGCCAGAGCCGGTGACGAGTCGTTCGGCGAGGGCACGAAAGGTCAGTCCAGCTTCGCCAGCTTCGTCGAGAATCACGATGGCCGCTTCGATGATGCGGTCCCGCGAAAGCGATCCTTCGCGCCTGGGTGGAGCAGGAGGTTTCTTGGCCATAGCCCATGTTGACATAAATGGAACGCTGTTCCAATCTACTGGAATGACGTTCCATTCGTGCTGATCATCCAGGAATCTCGATGACACCTTCCATTGCTATCGTCGGCGCCGGTCTCGGCGGCTTGACCCTCGCGCGCGTGCTTCACGTCCACGGCATCGCTGCGACGGTGTACGAAGCGGAGGCGTCGCCCGACGCGCGGGCGCAGGGAGGGATGCTCGATATCCATCGGGAAAACGGGCAGGTGGCACTCAAGGCGGCTGGCGTGTTCGACGAATTCCTTGCGCTCATTCATCCCGGAGGGCAAGCCACCCGGGGATTCGACAAGGATGGGGAGCTTCTTTTCGACCAGCCGGACGATGGGACGGGCGGTCGACCCGAGGTGCCCAGAGGCCAGTTACGTCGCGTACTCATCGAGTCGCTTCCCGCAGCAAGCATTCGCTGGGGTCATAAGCTCGTATCGGTGTCGCCACTTGGTGGCGGCCGGCACGTACTCACATTCAACGACGGCTCGACCGCAGCAACCGACCTGCTGGTGGGTGCCGATGGCGCGTGGTCGAAAGTGCGCCGCCTGCTTTCGGATGCGAAGCCCGCGTACGTCGGCATATCGTTCGTCGAGACCTATCTGCACGATGTCGATGTCCGTCACGTGGCTTGCGCGCAAGCGGTGGGCGGCGGTGCGTTCTTCGCGCTGGCACCCGGAAAGGGGATCCTGGCCCACCGTGAGCCCAACGCCGTGTTGCATACCTACGTGGCGTTGAGCAAGCCGGAAGGTTGGCTCGCCGGCATCGATTTCGCGGACGCGACGCCAGCCCTGGCGGCGGTCGCGAGAGAGTTCGATGACTGGGCGCCGGCGTTGAAGGCGCTCGTCACCGGGAGCGACACGGCGCCGGTACCCCGTCCGATCCACGCACTGCCCAGCGACCATCATTGGCCCCGTATCCCCGGAGTGACGCTGATCGGCGATGCGGCGCACCTGATGATGCCGTCGGGTGAAGGCGCCAATCTGGCCATGCTTGACGGCGCGGAACTGGGCAAGGCGCTGGCCGCTCGTCCCGACGATGTCGAAGGCGCGCTCCTGGCGTATGAGACGGCGATGTTTCCCCGGAGCACCGTCGCGGCTACCGAGGCCAATGCACTGAGCGAGCTGATGTTCGGCGGTGGCGCTCCCGGAAGCCTTGCGGATATGTTTGCCCAACACGCGGGGGCGCCGGCGGCTTAGCGCAAGCTTAGTTGGGTAGGGCGCCCGCCAGTGGCCGTTTGAGCCAACGACAGCTCTACTGTAGATTTCACGGCTTCAAAGGGCTCGCGATCGTGTCGAGCCGCACAGGATGCTGGATGATCATTCAAGACCGCCCGGCGTCAGGCCGTGCGAAGTGGGCGCTGCCCGCCTGGGCGCTGGGCGCCATCGTTGCCGTTTACATCCTCGTCGCGCTCAATCGCACCCTGTGGCCCGAGGTGCGCGAGGCCCTGGCGGCTTCCCAGGGGATGCCCGGATTCTGGGCCCTGAGTGTGACCGTTTATTGTCGGTTGATCGGCAACCTCGTCCTGACGCTTGCGCTGGCCCTGTGGCCGCGGATCGGCAAGGGCTTGCTGGCCCTGCTGATCCTGGTCTCGGCGGCGAGCGCGTATTACGAGCAGACGTTCGGTGCGCGCCTGAACGAAGAAATCATCCAGAGCATTTTCGAGACGACGCGCGCCGAAGCGATGGCGCTGATCACCACCGCGTCCGTCGGCTGGATTGCGCTGTTCGGCGTGTTGCCGGCCATCCTGGTCCTGCTGGTACCTGTTCGTTTCATGCCGCGTTGGCGGAGCCTGCGTTGGCGTACGGCCATCGTGATCGGTGCCGCCGCGCTGTTGCTCGTGCCGCCGCTGCTCACTGGTCGTAACTACGTTTACTTCGAGCGCAATCACCGCCCGATGTACGAGGTGTTCAATCCGTACGCGGCGCTCAGCGGCACGTTCCACTACCTGCAACGCGACGTCTTCCGTCCGAAGAAGACGATGACGCCGATCGGTACGGATGCCACGCTGGCGCCCAGCGCTGCTATGGCGGCCCGCAAGCGCGTGGTGGTGTTCGTGGTGGGTGAGACGGCGCGGGCGGAGAACCAGTCGTTGCAAGGCTACGCACGCGAGACCAATCCCGAGATGAAACGGGCCGGCGCCCTCTACTTCAGCGACGCGTGGTCGTGCGGTACGGCGACCACGGTGTCCGTACCGTGCATGTTCTCCAACATGACCCGCGCGAAGTTCGACAAGCCGGTGGCCAAGGCACACTGGAACGCGCTGGATGTGCTTCAGCATGCCGGCGTGGACGTGTACTGGCGCGACAACGACGAGGGCTGCAAGGACGTCTGCCTGCGCGTGCCCAACGACGACCTCACGGCAGCGAAGATCGACGGCCTGTGCGATGCCAACGGTTGCCAGGACGATGTGCTGGTCGCCGACCTGCCGGAGCGCCTGGCGAAGATGCGCTCGCCTGCGTTGCTGGTACTGCACATCAAGGGTAGTCACGGACCCGCGTATTTCCAGCGCTATCCGGCGGCCTTCAATGTGTTCAAACCGGGTTGCGATACGGCCGAGGTGCAGACCTGCACCTATGCCCAGGCGGTCGCCAGTTACGACAACACGATTCTCTACACCGACCACATCCTCGGCGAGGTCGTGGATGCGCTCAAGGCCGCCCCCGAGACCGACAGCGCGATGATGTACCTCTCCGACCACGGCGAATCGCTGGGCGAGAACGATATCTATCTGCACGGCGCGGACTGGGACAAGGCGCCCAGCCAGCAGAAGCACATTCCTATGCTGTTGTGGCTGTCGCCGGGTTGGGTGCGTGATGCGGGAGTGCGTCTGGATTGCATGGCGCAGCGGCGCGTGCAGCCGGCGAGCCAGGACAACGTCTTCCATACGTTGCTGGGCTTCTTCGATACGCGCACGACGGTGTACGAGCCGCAGCTCGATCTCCTGGCCGGTTGCCGGGGCTGAGTTGCTCTGTGTGGGAGCCGGCTATGCCGGCGATGGGGCTTGCTGCGAGCTGGCTATCGCCAATGAATCGGCTCCTACAACAAGCCACACAAAAAAACCTCGGAGACCGGTGGTCTTCGAGGTTTTCGTGTGTTCGATAAGTGGTGGAGCCTGGGGGGATCGAACCCCCGACCTCGTCATTGCGAACGACGCGCTCTCCCGGCTGAGCTAAGGCCCCACAGGCTGCCGATCTTAGCAGGGGTTTTTGGTGTCGCCAAGGGTGGCGCGTGTGATGTCGCAACCAAGACGTGAGCGGGCCCGCTGTCGCGGGATCGCCGATGAATCGGCTCCTACAGAGGCTTTTGCTGTGACCGTGGCGGTCAAGCCGGCGGCCAGGATCACGCCGCGTGGCACGCTGGCCTCGTCGATGGCGATGCGTACCGGCACGCGTTGCGCCAGGCGCACCCAGGTGAATGTGGGATTCACGTCGGCCAGGAGGTCCCTGCCGGTCGGGTTGTCACGGTCGGTGATGCCGCGGGCGACGCCCGTGATGCGACCACCGAAGTGGGCGCCGCCGCTCAGGAGGCGGATGTCGACGGGGTCGCCCACGTGCAGACGCGGCAGCTTGGTTTCTTCGAAGTAGCCGTAGACGTAATAACCGTGTCGGTCGATCAGTGCCATGGACGCGTTGCCGCTGGCGGCGTAGTCGCCGGTGCGTACCGTCAAGTTGGTCATGTAGCCATCGACTGGCGCCCGTACCTGGGTCCGTTCCAGGTCCAGCTTCGCGGTGTCGGTAGCCACTTGCGCGAGGGCGACGGCGGCCAGGGCCTGCTCACGCGCGGCGCCGGCCTGATGGCCGCTGGCCTGAGCTTCGTGCCATGCGGCCATCGCCGAGTCGGCAACCGACTTGGCGTTGTTCCGCTCCTCCTTCGGCACCACGTCCACCAGCGCCTGGCGACGCGCAGCCTGCTCCTGGCGCATGTCGTACTCGGTCTTCCGTGCTTCGGCGCTAGCGAGGACGGCATCGATATTGGCGCCGGCAGCGCGGGCACTGGCCTTGGCTGCAGCGAGGCTGGCCTCTGCCTGCTGCAGGGCGAACCGAAAGCGTGCCGGATCGATCTCGTACAGGACATCGCCCTTCCTGACTTCCTGGTTGTCGACCACCGCAACGCGGATGACGAGGCCGGAGACATCCGGCGCGATGCGTACCACCTCGGCGCGCATGCGCGCATCGCGCGTCCACGGGGAATACATGTAGTGATTCCACAAACCGCGCCCGAGGAACATGGCGATGATCACGATGGCGGCGGTGAGGCCGAGGCGGAGCAATGACTGGAGGGCGGGCTTCATCGGGGTACTCAGGGATACAACAGCAGACCGATCGCACTGAACAGGCAGGCGAACAGGGCGACCCGGAACAGGGGCGGATGCCAGACATGGCGATACAGGCCGAAACGCCCGGCGACCGTGTCGATGACCCACTGCGCGAGCAAGCAGGCGAGATACACGAGCAGGAGGCCGGGCACGGTGGCGCCGGCAAGGTCGACTTCACGCGGCATGCGAGGGCTCCGGGGGGCTGGCGATGAACGGGGCGAGGGCGGATGCGTCGTCGCGAAGCGCCGCACGAAGCTGCAGGAGGTGGGCCAGGGGCGGCCGACAACTTGCCTGGGCGCGCGGCAACGTCTGGGCGGTCAACGTGATCGCATGCCCGACGATCCGGTCGGCCTCCTGCCAGCGCCGTGTATCGGGCGCGTCGTAGAGTTCGGCCAGGGCGTCGACGGAACGCTGCATGATGTGCTTCAGGGGCGGCGGAAGCTCGGCGTGCTGCATGTCCTGTCGCAATTCGATAATGGCGCGTACGCATTCATGGACGGCGAGGTCCCAGGTCAGCAGGTGTCGCATTTCTTCGCTATCGGGGCGGGTGTGCTGGACGATCTGGTGAAGCAGATCGCGATTGGCGCTTTCGGTCTCGTAGAGCAGGCCGGTCATGGGTGATGAGGCGGCGACCGCGACCTGCTGTCGAAGTTTTCGCAGCTGGCGACGACGCAGCCAGGACGTCCCGATGACCGTGGGAATGAGCATGAATGCGACGGCACAGGCGACGACGCCGAACCACGACGCGATCGCATCGTTGAGGAACTGCTCGGGGTTGTAGACCATCGGATTCTTCAGGGCGAGGATGCCCGCGAAGCTCATCACGTAGCCGGTACCCATGCCGGGAAGGGTCGCATTGCGTGTCAGCAGATACGGGCCGATCGCCATCAGGGGCAGGGACGCCAGGATCAGCATCGTGAAGCCGTCGCTGCCCGGCATCAGGCAGAACGCGACGACGAAGGCCGCCGACATCCCGAGCGCATAACCGATCGAGATATTGATCGCGGCCGATACCGGCGTCGGCGAGGTGGCCAGCAAACCGCAGAAATACGAGGCGGTCAGCAGCGCACTGGGACCTGAGGCCCAGCTGGTGTCGATCCAGAAGAGACTCAGCATGGCCAGTGCGAGAAAGCCTCGTAGCGCGGTGATCAAGGGCGCGACGTGATCGTTGGACCGCTTGAAACCCACGTGATCGATGCCGTCCGGAAGGCGTCCCAGAGGTTTGCGCAGGGTCGCTTCAAGCATGACGAGATCGTGCAACTCGCTCGCGAACCGGCGAACCAGCGTGGCTCCGCCGTCGAACTCCATTTGCAGGTCCAGGTCATTCCGAAAGGCTTCTCGCATCTCGATGGCGAGCGCGGGCAGCTTCGCCTCGGAGGCGGCGATGCGGTCGGCCAGTGCCTTGGGTTCGGGCGCGTTGGTCGGACCTGCCAAGAGGGCCTCCCCAATCGGGTCGTAGAGGCGGACGAGCGCATCCGCCGTATCGGGATGGCTCTGACGGCGCAGGCGGTCGATCAGGTGGTACAGCGACTGGAACGTCGTCGCGGCCGCCATGTATTTCAGGTTATGCAATTGCATGCGACGGCTGCGTGCGCGCGTGTCCGGGTCTTCGAAGATGACCGATGACCGCAGGTCCTCGATCTGTACCGCTGAACGGACGAACCGCAGGTGCGTGCGTTCCATCTGGGAACGAGGCGTCGAGCCATCCAGGGGCTCGCTGGCCATCGCGATGAACTGCTCGAAGTGTCCGCGCCTGCTGCGGCGAAGCACATCGCCGAGTCGATCGGGAAAAATCACGTCGCTGACCACGCCGGCCACGATCACGCCTAGCAGGACCTCGCTCACGCGCATCATCGCCGCGTCGAAGACGTTGTAGGGATCGCTGATCGCCGGGAGTGCCACGATCGCCGCGGTATAGCCTGACAACACGAACCCGTAAGACATGAAGTTGCGGTACTTCATCGCACCGCCTGCGCAGCCAGCGACCCACAACGACAGCGCAAGAAGGAACAGCTCACGCTGCTGGGCGAATGCCGCGATGAGCACGAGCGCGAAGAGGCTTCCCGCCACGTTGCCGATGGCGCGATAGAAGCCTTTCGCGCGCACCATCCCGCTTTGCGGGTGCATCACCAGGCCTACCGTGACCATCGACGTCGCCGGTTGTTCAAGTTGAAGCAACATCGCCAGCCATGCCGCGACGTAGAACGCGAGCAGGCACTTGAACACGAAGATCCAGGCCTGCCGCTCTCCTGTGAGAAACTCGGCAAGCCAGGGTTTGTTTAAGGCGATCAACGCCGTCCCCTTATCGAGTGATCGAAAACGCGGCGCTCAGCTTTGGATGTGGACGTACTGGGCAGGGCTTTCGTCGATCCCGATGAGCATCAGGTTTTTCAGGTGGTCGATCTGGCGGGGGAGGTCGTCGACGTGGGTCTTGCCGGGCGCGACCTGCGAACGCGACGAGGCGACCAGACGTGGCCCGTCGCAGAGCGCCAGGGTGAGCGCGAGCGACGTGCGGGATGCGACAGCGGCTGGTGCAGGCGCCGTGGCTGCGCAGTACGAGTCGTTGGCCGGTGCAAGGTCGCTGCCGGCATCGACGACGAGTCGCGCGACGGTCTGGTCGGCTGGCTGACGTGCGGGAAGTGCACGAGGGATCGCCTGGACCATCTGCGCGTTGGAGACGTTCGGCAGCTGGCCGCGAACCTCGACGGGCAAGGTCGGCATGGCGTGCTCCCAGCGATAGACGGTGTCGTTGGCCGTCGTCCACCGTGCGTCGGTGGTGGCATGGCAGCCGGCCAGCAGGGTCGCGGCGAAGAGCGCGCACGCCATCAGCAGGGTGGGGCGGGTGGCAGGGACGGAAGCTTTCATGGCGTGGGGTGCCGGGAAGTTGCGATGCGGCAGTGTCGGCCGATGCGCACCCGGGATATACCACCCCAGGCGACCTTCATCCGGGCCTGCGAATCCCCAATAGCGAAGCGTCGCCGACGGTCAGTCGTCCCAGGGCGCCGCGGATTCCCAGCGCTGTGCGAGCAGGTCGATGAAGGCCCGGGTACGAGGCGCAAGGTGACGCCTGCTCGGATACACCAGCCGGATGGGATCGGGCGGCGGTCGATGGTCGCGTAACACTTCAACGAGCGTTCCGGCGCGCAGTTCGTCGGCAAGAAGGTAGTTGGGCAGGAAGGTCAGCCCGAACCCGGCCAGGGCGAGTTCGCGCATGACTTCATAACTGTCGATGTCCAGGCGCGCGGGCCCCTCGTACGCATGGGGACCGTCGTCTGTATGCAGACGCCATGGACGCGGTTGTTCGCCGACGGCGTACATGATCGTGTCGTGATCGATGAGCTCGCGTGGCGCCATGGGTGTACCGCGCTTGGCCAGGTAATCGGGCGATGCGCAGACGATGAATTGCCGCCATGCCACGGTGCGCGTGAGCATCTGCGAATCTTCCTTGGGTGCGCCGATCCGTATCGCCAGATCGAAACCATCCTCGACCAGATCGACGAAGCGATCGGTGAACCAGAGCTCCGCACGAAGCCCCGGCCATTGCCTGAGGTAATCGTTGAGCACGGGCAGGACATGACGTTGCCCGAACGTCGGCGGCATCAAGAACTTCAGCGTGCCGGTAGGTTCGCTACGGCGGAGCGCCATGGTGGCGTCCACGTCTTCCAGCTCATCCAAGATCTGTCGCCAGCGCGCGTAGACCACCGCGCCTTCATCGGTCAGGCTCAGCCGGCGTGTGGTGCGGTTGAGCAGGCGTACACCCAGCTGGGTTTCCAGGCGGACGATGCTCTTGCCGATAGCCGAGCGTGTCAGCTCGAGTGACGCCGTGGCGCCGGTGAGGCTTCCCGCTTTCACGACGGCCACGAAGGCCGCGATGTCGCCCAATCGATGAGGTTTCATGAAAAGCGCCTTGCGCCTTGCGCCATCGGCACAAGGCGCGGTTCGGTTGACGACGAAAGGTGGAGCGTGTCGTCACGATGTTAGCAGGCGTTATGCCTTGAGGTAGCGCGGCGCAGGCATGCCGGTTTGTGTCGCCGCAAACAACGAGGAGCGCGCGGCGTCGTACGCCGTCCACAGACCTTGGTCGGCAACGGACGGCCAGGTGATGGTTTCGCCGTTGTCCAGCCCGGTGAGCGCGGCGTCGACCATGTCTTCGGCACTCATGATGGATTCCTTCCTGAGGGCGGAAAGCGGAATGCCCGACACTTCCTCCGACCAGATCTCAGTTGCCGTGGAGGCAGGCAGGACAAGCTGGACCTTGACGCCGGTCTTGGCCAGTTCATCCTGAAGGCCGCGCGTGAAGGCGAGCACGTAAGCTTTGCTGCCGCTGTAGACCGCGCTGATGGGCAGCGAATGCACCGCGAGCACCGAGGCCACATTGATGATGGTGCCGGCATCGCGTGCGACAAAGGCTGGCAGGACAGCCCGCGTCAGGCGCGTGAGCGCCGTGATGTTCAGGGCCACCTGCGAGTGTGCATCGTCGGTGGATGTCTCGAGCAGGGGACGAAGTCGGGCCAGGCCCGCGTTGTTGACCAGCATCGCGATGCTGGCGTCGTCCTTGAGAAGGGCTTCCACCCGGGCGACGTCCGTGTCCTTCTCGAGATCGGCGGCAACGACGCGGACATCGACACCGTGGGCCTTGGTGAGCTGTTCGGCGAGGGCGGCGAGGCGATCCGCACGACGGGCGACGAGGACGAGGTCGTAGCCACGGGCAGCCAGACGTTGGGCGTAGACGGCGCCGATACCCGACGACGCGCCCGTGACGACAGCGGTTTTCCTGGAAGAGGCCATGTTTGTGACTCCACGTGTTTAGGTTGAGGGCTCAATCATGATGTTGAGGGCTCAACCTTATAGGCGTAGGATGGCGTCTTGTCAATGCTTCAGTGCTCAACGATCCTTACGTCATGCCAAGATCACCAAAAAAAGCAGCTGCAAGCCCAACGGAGACGGATAAGGCCATCGCGGACCTGAGCGCCTTCCTTGCCATCGCTTGCACGAACACAGCCGTCAGGCGGGCTGGACGGCGCCTCGGGAGCCTCTACGACGAGGCGCTCGCGCCGGTGGGACTGAAGGCAACCCAGATTGGACTGTTGGCGGAAATCGAGCGACTTGCCGCTGCCAACGAGGGACAGGTGCCCACCTTGCAGGATCTCGCCACGAAGCTCGCCCTGCAGATATCCGCGGTGACCCATGCGTTACGGCCATTGATCAGGGATGGTCTGGTCGAGCTGTTTCCGGATGCCTCGGACAAACGTGCCAAGCGCGCCATGTTGACTGCCGACGGGACCGATCTCTTGCATCGGGCGCTGACGCATTGGGCCGTCGCCAACGCGCAGGTCGACAGGGTTCTGGGCAGCGAAGCCGCCGCCGCTTTGCGCGCGGTTTCCGACTACGTGTCGTCCGTCGAGTTTCTGATCGCCTTCAAAGGTGACGGGGGCACGACGCGCTGAACCAGGGCATTAATCGCGTTAGCCGTCGGAGCTAATGGCGCCTTTGTAAATATCCTGTAAAATACGCATGAGAATATTCTGGGGAAGTAAGTAACAAGGCATTATTTCTCGCGATTAGACGCAATTAAAAACCGATTTCGCAATATTCGCCCGGTCAACGTCGACTGGGCTTTTTTATGCCCAGGGAAAGCGTGTGAACTTGCGTGTGACAGCAAGTATTACGCGGAAATGACAGCAGAAGCCGCATGAGCCTTCGATTATCGAAAGATAGTGTCGAGCGGTTAACTGCGGACAACGATTCAACCCTTGTAACTCAGGAAACTCCAGTGAAAAGAAACCACCTCTCCATGGCGATTGCCGTCGTCTTTTCGATGACCGCTGCTTCGGTCTGGGCACAGGATGCGACGGGTCAGGCCGATACCTCGACGACGGCACAGGCGCCTTCGCAGCGCAGCGCTTCGAGCACCTCGAACACGACGACGTCCAACGACACCCGCCGCGTGCAGCAGATGAGCAACGTGCAGGTCCAGGCTTCGAGCCTGACCCTCGGCGCTGGCCTGATGTCGGTGCAGACGGCCGCCAAGGCGGTTTCGACGATTACGCGCGACGCCATCGTCAAGGCATCGCCGGGCGCGAACTTCACCCAGATGATCGGTTCGATCCCGGGCGTGAACGCCGCGACGGATGACGTGACGGGGCTGGCCAACGGCCACTACTCGATCCGCGGCTTCGACTCGTCGGACATCGGCATGACGCTCAACGGCGCGCCGATCACCGACTCGGGCAGCTACTCCGTGTACGCGACCGAATACGGTGACAGCGAGAATATGGGCGACATCACGGTGCTCCAGGGCATCCCGGATATCGACATGCCGGATTCCGGCGCCAGCGGTGGTCACATCGGCTGGGCGACGATCGATCCCTCGCACAAGGCCGGCGTGGATTTCACCCAGAGCCTGGGTAACAACGATTACCGTCGCACGTTCATCCGCCTCAACACCGGCGATACCGGTCCGGTACGTTCGTGGATTTCGTACTCGCGGAACACCGCCGACAAGTGGCGTGGCCCGGGCGACATGGAAGTGACCAAGGTCGACGGCAAGTCGGTCTGGACGATCGACGACAACAACTCGATCAGCGCTTCCCTGCAGTACAACCGCGAAAACAACATCAACTACCGCTCGCTGACCAAGGCGCAGGTGGCGCAGAACGGCTACCACTACGATTACCTGAACACCTGGATGCCGGGCAGCTCGACCGCCGCGATCAACAACAACACGTACTACTACGGTCTGCGCACCAACCCGTTCAAGAGCTACATGGCCAGCCTCGACGGTGAGTTCAAGCTCAGCGACAGCGTGCACCTCTCCGTGGTGCCTTACTTCTGGTACGGCAACGGTGGTGGCGGCGCCGGCGCGACGGTGAACGAGAGCCCGACCGGTGCGGACCGCTTCGGCTACGCCAACCAGGACGTCAACAACAACGGCGTCGTCAACGCCAACGACAAGGGCGTGGTCTATTCGTACTCGGCCGCGCTGACCTATCGTCCCGGCATCATCGCCAAGTTCAACCAGGACCTGGGTCAGGACAACAGCCTCGAGTACGGCGTGTGGTACGAGCGTTCGCGCAAGAGCCAGTCTGACCTCTACGGCCTGGTGAACAACCAGGGCACGCCGGCGTCGGTATGGGGCGACGACGCCTTCGTGCTTTATCCGAACAGCGGCCTCGGCCAGAAGGTCTACAACGAGTACACGAACACCGAGATCAAGAAGGGCTTCGTTACCGATAACTGGACGCCGAATGATTACTGGACCTTCACCGCGGGCGTGAGCTACCTATGGACGAACCGCACCGGCTTCGCACAGGAATACCCGGGCTCGATCGCCGGCGCGGCAACGAAGCAGCAGTTCACCACCGACGTCGACAAGAACTGGCACAAGGTGTTGCCGACGGCAGGCATCAAGTTCCAGATGGACGAACAGAACCAGTTCTACCTCGGTAGCGGCAAGACCTTCCGCGCGCCGCCGAACACCGTGCTGTTGCTGAACTCGCTGGCCAACCAGCAGGCCGCCAACGCACCGGAAACGGCGTGGAACACGGATCTCGGCTGGCGTTTTTACGGAGACGCGCTCTCGGTCAGTGCCGACGTCTACCGCAGCAACTACAACAACAAGCAGGAAAGCGCGTTCGACGAGACCACCGGCTACACGTACTACACGTCGATCAAGCGCATGCACATGCAGGGTTTCAGCTCCGAAGCCAGCTACAAGCTGAGCCAGGACTGGACGGCGTATGCCTCGTACACGTACACCCAGGCCAAGATCGTCGGCAACATCGACGGCGGCGGCGACGGCATCTATCCGGCCAACGGCAAGACGATGCCGGATACCGCCCGCAACATCGGCAACGTGAGCATCGGCTACGACGACAGCGCGCACATCTGGGCGACGTTGTCGGCTCGCGTCACCAGCTCGCTGTACGGTGATTACCTGAACACCGAGCGCGTCGGCGGCTTTACGCAGTTCAACCTGGCCGGTGGCTATCGCTTCAGCGACTGGGATGCCCTGAAGACCCCGTACATCAAGGTCAACGTGAGCAATCTGACCGATCGTAAGGCGTTCTCGTATGTCAGCTCGGCGCAGTTCCTGGCGACCACGCAGGGTTCGCTGTACACCAGCTCGCCGACCTACGGCTTGCTGCAGCCGCGCGCGTTCATGATCACGTTCGGCGCGTCGTTCAACTAAATCGGCGGTGTTTCCGCTCGTGTAGGAGCCGATTTATCGGCGATGGGGTGCTCGCCGCACCCTGGCCCGCTGCCGCGGGGTTCGCCGATGAATCGGCTCCTACCAGAGCGGCGACTGGCAAAAAAAAGGTCGGGCCCGTAAGGGACCGACCTTCTTTTATTCGGCGGTGAGGATGGGTTAGCCGGGTAGCAGGCCAGCTAGGCGCTCATGGAGAACACCACGGCGCCAGCCTTCGAGGGCTTCGGGCCATATGCCTGTCATCACGTATTCCTCCATCGATCGGCGTGAGCAGAGCAGGCCGGGCGGCAGATCGAGTTGCGTGGCGAGCAGGTCGATCACGCTGCGCATTTCATTGATGGCGCGCTTGGCGTCGCCCACGGGGTGACCGACGACCGACGCGGTCGATTCGATTTCATGGGCTTCCAGCGGGCGCTGGAGTAGATCGAACAGTTCCTTGCGCTGCGGCGCACGCAGGGCACGGGTACCGCGTACGCGCTCGTCGAGATTCGCGGCATCGCGGGGCAGGCTGCTGGTGAGGTCGAGCGCCTGCGCGTCTTCGAGCAACCAGGAGCGGGGCTTGTCGAGTTCGCGGGCACTGGTTTCACGCCAGCGCAGCACGCGGCGTAGCAGGGCCTGCTTCTCGGGCGTCCAATCCGCGGCACTCTTGAAGCTGCGCTGTGGCTGTGGATCTCCTTCGCGTTCGCTGGCACGGCGTTTCATCCGCGCGCAATCCTCGGCGTGCCAGGCAGCGCGATCGCGCTCGACCAGGCGTTCACTCAGGATGGCGTGCACGGGATGCAGGTGGACCACATCGAGCGTCGCGTAGAGCTTCTGCGACTCGGTCAGTGGACGCTGCAGCCAATCGCTGCGCGTCTCGCCTTTGTCGAGTTCAGCGCCGACCAGCTCCGCGACGAGCGCACGGTAGCTGATGCCCAGACCCATGCCGACGAAGGCCGCGGCGATCTGGGTATCGAACAAGGTGTGAGGGCCATCGGGCAGGAACGGCGCCATGGCTTCGAGATCTTCGCCGGCGCTGTGCATCACCGTGACCACGGGGTTATCGGCGAATGTCGGGCGGAGCACGTCACCGAGCGGGAACGCCACCGGGTCGATCAGGGCGTAGCGGCCCTCGTGGGCCAGCTGGAGCAGGGCGAGTTGCGGGTAGAAGGTGTTGCGCCTCATGAACTCGGTGTCGAGTCCGACGACGTCGGTCGGGCCGACGGGGGCCAGCCAGGTGGCCAGTTCGTCGTGGTTGTCGATCCACGGTGCGGCGGGAGCGAGGTCGCTCGATGTCATTCCTGCTTCCTTGTGCATGCATGGCGCGCGTGCGACGTTCGTGTTGCCCTGCCGCACGCGATTCTCTAAGGTGGCAGCGCACGATAGCAGGCCCGCACGGAACAGCCCACCATGCCGAACACCGAAACCGTCCGCCGACAGCGCGCCATTGGCGGAGCTCTGGGTGTGGCCGTGCTCGGTTTCGCCTTGTTCTATCACTTCTTTCCGCAATTGCTGCACGTGCAACCAGGTCAGAACACGGCCCACTCGCCGCTACGCGGGCAGCCCACGACGATGGGTTTCGATCAGCGTCCACAGGCGGCGCCCGGGGCCATCGTGTCGGAAATCGATGCGGGACCGCCCATCATGCTCGCACCGGCTTCGGTGATCGCCGCGCGTCGACGTGAAAAAACCGATGAAGTCGCGCTCCCGGCGCAGAAGACCCCGGATTCTCCCGAGCTGACCGCCGTGCTCGATCGTGCGGACAAGGCCTTGCAGGCGGATCGCCTTGTGGGTGGCAAGGACAGCGCCGCCACGATGTTCATGGCCGTGCTCAAGCAGAAGGCCGACAGTCAGCGGGCGCTAGGGGGCATGGACGAAGTGCGTGCGCGGCTCGCGGCGGAAATCGAACAGGACATTGCCCTGGGCGACGCCGATGCCGCCCGTGACGCACTGGCCGCGCTGAAGGCCTTGCCAGCCAGTGCCTCCGAAGTCGGCCCCTTGCAGGAGAAACTGGCCCTCCTCGACAAGGTGCGGCCGATGCTGGGCAAGGCCGCCAGCCAGCTTCAGGAAGGCAAGGCGGACCGACCCCAGGGTGACAGCGCGCTCGACACGTATCGCGATGTACTCCAGCTGGATCCGGACAATGCGGTCGCGGAGCAGGGCATCATCCAGGTCCAGCGTGTCGTGCTCGACAAGGCACTGGCCGCTGTCGCCCAGAACGATTTCACGGCGGCGGATGCCGCGCTGGCCGAAGCGGCGACGATCCTGCCCGAATCGCAGGGGCTGCAGGACACGCGCGGTCGCATCGAAGGCATGCGCCGCCAAAGCGGCTCGGCGATGCTCGCCCAGGCGCGTTCCGCGCTGGATGCGGGCAATCTGGAACTGGCCCAGCAACTGGCGACCAAGGCGCAGCAGATCAGTCCCGACCTCGCCGGCATCGACGACTTCAACGAGCGGGTGACCAATGCCCGTCTGTACGCGAGCTACAAGCCGGGTCAGGTCTTCGCCGATCGTTTCGTCGACTCGACCGGGCAGGCACCGGCCCTCGTCGTCCTGCCGACCGGGCACTTCATGATGGGCTCGCCGGACGGCGAACGAGGCCACGACACGAACGAGGCGCCTGCGCACGAGGTCCAGATCGACAAGGGCGTCGGCATGGGCCGCAGCGCCGTGACGATCGGCCAGTTCCGCGACTTTGTCCGGTCAAGCGGCTACGTCCCGCAGTCGCAATCGTTGGGTGGCGGCAGCGTCTACGACGAACAAAGCGGTGGCCTGCGTGACGATGCGGCGGCAACCTGGCAAGACGATTACGCGGGCAAGCCCGGCCAGGAGCGCCTGCCGGTCATCAACGTGTCCTGGAACGACGCCAAGGCTTACGCGGACTGGCTGTCGCAACGCACCGGCAAGAAGTACCGCCTCGCCAGCGAGGCCGAATTCGAATACGCACTACGCGCCGGCAGCACCACGCGCTACTGGTGGGGTAACGACAATCCTACCTCGCGGGTGGAGAACCTCACCGGCGGTAACGACCGTTCCGGCTCGGGTCGGCGCTGGAGCAACGCATTTGGCGGCTACAAGGACAGTTACTGGGGCCCGGCACCCGTCATGAGCTTCACACCGAATCCGTTCGGCTTGTACGACATGGGTGGCAACGTGTCCGAATGGGTCGGCGACTGCTGGCACGACAACTACATTCGCGCGCCGCGCACGGGCGAATCCTGGGTCAATCCGGGGTGTTCGCGGCGTGTGATCCGTGGCGGTTCCTGGGGCAGTGCGCCGGACATGGTGCGTTCCGCCTACCGCCAGGGGGCCGAGGCGGATCTACGCAGCGCACGCGTCGGATTCCGCGTGGTTCGCGAGCTGTGACGCCGGTCGCGAAGGTTTGCCGAAACCGCTCCATGTAACGCTTGACGCCGAACCGTTACTGGTTACAAATGCGGTGTCGCCTCTCCAATGCCATGAGGTCCGCACGTGTCTACCTCCATCATCGTTGGCTATCGGCCTTTTCCGGGCCGCACCGATCTGGTTGTTTCGATTCTGCTGGAGATCTACGAGGCAATGCAGCGCGGGGGCCTGATCACGGCTCGCCGCCCCTGGATCATGCGAAGCGAAGACGGCAACGTCGTCGCTGCCTTCGAAATGACCGATCAATACTCATTTGCGGCATCCGAGAAGCTGCGTGAGGTCAGCGTACTTCGCGCCCGCCTGATGGGCGTTGCCGAACGACTGCCTCTGGCCAGCCTTGCGGAGAGCGGGCAGCCCTACGCGGAGTTCGAAACCACCACCGAATACCCGACGGCGAGTGCGGCGCGCTGAAGCTCAGATGCCCGCGAGGGGCAGGCGCAGCGTGAAGCAGGTACCGTCGTCCGTGTTCGAACACACAGTGAGCGTGCCGTCATGGGCACGCGCGATCTCCGAGGCGATATACAGCCCGAGGCCGAGGCCAGGACGTGGCGTCGCGCTCTCAGGGCGGTAGAACGGCTGGAAGAGCATGCCCTGGGTCGCCAGATCGATCGGCGTGCCGAAGTTGGTCACCGCGAGCACGATGTGATCGTCCTGGACATGCCCGTCGACGCGGATGGGGTGACGCGTATCGCCGTGTGCGACGGCGTTGTTGAGCAGGTTGGCGAACAGCTGTTGCAGGCGCACCGGATCGAATCGAAGAGCGTCCGGGACGTGTACGTCGCAGGCAATCCGTACGGCGGGATGCGCGGCGGCTACCTCGGCCACCACCCGACCGATCAGGGCGCCCAGGTTGCCCTGATCCAATTGGGCGACCGGAATGCCCGATGCCAGGCGTGCGCGTGCGAAATCCATGATGTCGTCGATCAGGTCGGCCATGCGTTTCGTGCTGGCGGTGACCACGCTGGCAAGGCGTCCGGCCCGCGGCGGCAGGTCCATGCCGGACAACGCTTCGGCTGCCATGCCGGCCGCCTGCAAGGGGCTGCGCAGGTCATGGCCGACCACGGCGAGGAACTGCTCGCGCAGCACCCCTTCGTCGACGGAAGTGCGCAGCGCGCGCTCGGCGTGTTCGACGCGGCCCTCGAGAGCCATCTGGGTGGCAATCAACTCGCCATAGAGAATCATCTCCGTGGCGAGTTGTTCTTCGTCGAGGGACACCGGGCGCGAATCGATGGCGCACAGGGTGCCGAAAAACTCGCCGCCCACCGTGAAGATGGGGACCGAGGCGTAGCTCTCCAGCCCGTAGTGTTTCGGCGTGTGATGCTTCGAGTAGATAGGGTGTTCGCTGGCGTGACCGAATACCACCGGCTGGGGGTGCGAACGGATGTCGTTGCAGATGGTGGTTTCCAGAACGAGGTCCTCGCCCGGTTTCAGGCCGAACCCGAGATCGTCGCGCACGGCACAGGCCGTCCAGCGGTTCTCCGTGACCCGGGCTACGGCGGCGAAGCGCATGCCGGTGGCGCGAACCACGGCATCGAGGATGCGTGGCACGACCGACAGGCGAGATATCGCTTCGATCGATGCTTCGATGTCTTCTTGCAACGTGGCCCCGGCGTCACTCATGGCTGCAGTCTAGCCGCTGCGGCGGGGCGAGGCCATGATCGTGCTAAGATTTTGTGGACTTTTCGATCCAGAAGTGATCAGGCATGGCACGTCCACGTGAATTCGACCGCGATACGGCACTCCAGCGGGCGATCGAGGTCTTCGCCGCCCACGGGTTCGAGGGCACATCGACCCCGATGTTGCTGGAGGCCATGAAGATCGGGCGGCAGAGCCTGTACGACACGTTCGGCGACAAGCGGCGCCTGTACATCGAGGCTCTGCGCCGGTATTCGGACGACAGCACCGGCGCGACGCTGTCAGCCATGTTTGCCACCGACGCCGTGCTCGAAGGCATCGAGCGCGCACTACTGGGCTTCGTGGACGACGCTGTTTCAGGCGCCGCCCCGGCGTGCCTGGGCATCCATGCCGTCACGGAATTCGGCACCACGGAGCCCGACGTTCGTGCGGTGACGGATGCGGTCGGTCACCGTACCCTGCTGGCCTTCGAGAGCCGGCTGCGTGACGGCATCGAAAGGGGTGAGCTCGCCAGCGACCTCGATCCTGCCGCCGCCGCTCAGTTCCTGCTGGCGACGCTGTCGGGCCTGAAGGTCGCGGCTCGCGGCGGGGCCTCGCGGGCGGTCTTGCATGGGATCGTAAGTGTCGCGTTACGGGCGTTGACGCCGCCCTGAATCAAGTTGTGGAATGATCAGTCCGTTATTTGCTATGATTGGGGTGTTGTTGGTCAGCCAGCTCCCAGTGCGAGGGTCATGCCTCGCTTTTTTCTGACCTTTAATTGATCAATCAATCCATAACTGGAGACCATATGAACACACGTCCGCTTGAGGGAAAGATCGCCTTCGTCACCGGTGGGTCGCGTGGCATCGGTGCAGCCATCGTCCGTCGACTTGCCTTGCAGGGCGCCAGCGTCACGTTCACATACGCGTCGGCGTCAACGGCCGCTGATGCGCTCGTCGCCGACGTGGCGGCGGCGGGTGGTCAGGCGGCAGCGGTGCGGGCCGACAGTGCCGATGCGAATGCACTCGGGGCCGCGATCGATGCGGCGGCGGCTCGGCATGGGCGGCTCGACATCCTCGTCAACAACGCCGGCGTGATTACCCACGGCCCGATCGACGATCTGCCGGTCGAGGAGTTCGACCGCGTCTTCGCCATCAACGTGCGCGCGGTCTACGCAGGTACGCGAGCAGCGGTGAAACACATGGGCGAGGGTGGCAGTGTGATCACGGTAGGCAGCATCGTTGCCGACCGCAGCGGCTTCCCCGGTACGGCGATCTACAGCGCATCGAAAGGTGCGATCAAGTCGATGACCCGCGGCTTCGCGCGAGACCTCGGCCCACGCGGTATTACCGTCAATAACGTGCAGCCAGGTCCCATCGCCACGGATATGAATCCTGCCTACGTCGAAGACCTGGTCTTGCCGCTGATTCCGTTGGGTCGGATGGGCAAGGCCGATGAAGTGGCGGCGCTGGTTGCTTACCTTGCGGGCCCGGAGGCTCGTTTTACGACGGGTGCGAGCCTGACGGTCGATGGTGGTTTTCTGTCCTGAGGCGCGGATATCTTGGGTTTGTCGGCGCCTATTTTCTTCTCGAGGCGCCGACGGCTGCCGCGGCATCGCGCTCGGCGACGATATGAAGAACCGTAATGTGGATGGCGGCCGTGGCGGCAAACAGTGCGACGAGCCAGACGCACGCCAACACGTTCACGAAACGCTTTGTTGGAAGGTGACGCATCTTCTCCAAGATATCGTCGAATCTTTTACATGCACGGTCGAACTCTTCCAATCCCGCGTTACGGGTATCGACGCGGGCGATGGTCTTGGGGTGCTGCCTGCGGCAACTGCACTCGTGATCGGTCGATGTCACGTAGTTCCTTTCGTGCGCGGTGATTTACCAACCGAACATCCTACGTCCAGGGCAACGCATTATCAGTCGTCCTTGTGCGGCATGAGTCGCCAGGCCTTGCGCCGTCTGCGTTGGGGATGTGCTCGGCGCGCACCGCAGCCAACAAAAAACCCGCCGGAAGGGCGGGTTCAATGAGAACAATCGAAGACTTTGGAATCCGCTTCGGAGGTCGCTGTCTGGTCTCCAATCATCGAGCGATCGCATGAATAAGGACTCCAGCCGAAGCGGCGTCGCCCGATGTCAGGGCAATCCTAACTGTCGCCCCGTCCACGTCTCAAATTTCCCCGACCTGCCTCCGACTGAGACGGTTACCTTGAAACACGACCTTGCGTCGGCATCGGGCGGGATACGAACCCCGATGACTCCATCCCATGCGGCGAGTCCAACAGCAGCGGCACCAAGACGAGGGTCGGCGTCGAACATGTTGACTGTGGGCATGTCGTATCCCATCCGGATGTTATAGAGATCGGGAACGTTCTTCAGTCCGGATATCCAGCTGCAGGCGACCTCCACATGGATGCTTTCGATCGGGCCAAACGCCTTCGCTTGCTTCACCGGGAGCCTCAGGAAGACAGTGGTGCCTTGGCTCTCAGCGGCCTGAGCACTGGCTGAGCCCATGAGAAAGATGGAAAGCGCAAAGGAAAGGAGCATCCTCACAGCACATCTGCGTGCCTTACCGTGAACTTGGATAGTCATGGAATCGCATCTTTGTGAACGTGCGGCAGATGATATGAAAAGGCCGTCGGCCACGGCCGAGCCTGCATGAGTGGCGAGTAGGATAGACGCCGATGGAACCGGTTGGCTATCAGGCCAGAAAGACGCCGTTCTTCGATACCAGCGGGCCGTGGTGCGAGTGCGAACAACAAAAAACCCGCCGGTTAGGGCGGGTTCTGGAGATCGGTCGAATTGCTTACCAACCCCTGATTTTCGTGTCTGGTGCCGAAAGAGGGACTCGAACCCTCACTGTATCACTACAAACGGATTTTGAGTCCGCCGCGTCTACCGGTTCCGCCATTTCGGCATGGGGCCACGCATTATGCGTGAATCAGTGGACCTGGTCGAGACCCAGCTGGCGTTCGGTACGCTGGTACCAGTCGTCGCCTTCGGGTTTGAACACGGCACACTGCGTCATGCGGCCCGAATAGATGTGCAGGCTGACCGCGACCGAATCCTCGCTGGGATTGCGGATGGTGTGGTACTCGTGCGGCGGGATGAGGCTGCCGGCCGAGCCGGGGCCTGCCTGGATCGAACCGACGGGGCGGAAGTGGTAGCGCTCGGCTTCGTGATCGCCCAATTCGTACTGGACGATCTCGAGCGAACCGGCCCAGACACCTTCGACGCACCACATGCCGCTGTGATCGTGGATGAGCGTGCCCTGACCCGGACCCCAGGTCATGGCGATGACGCTGTAGCCATGGTCGTCACTGCGGTAGAGCTCGCGGCGGGCGTAGTGGTCGCCGGCCATTTCGAATACGCACTCGGGCAGCTTCACTTCTTCGGAGCGGATCAGACGACACAGCGCGTTGCGCAGGGCGTCGGTGATCGCCGGAGTGCTTGCCTGGGCCACCGAGGCATCGATGGCATCGATGAGCTTGCGGCTGCCCGGAAAGTCGACCGTGATCATGGCTGGAACCTCTGGATGGCGGTGGCGTGGGGACGCCGTTCGGCCCCAATCATAGCAAAAGGGGTCAAAGCGAGCCGAGAAAGCCGCCGATGGCCCGGCTGTAGTTTTCGATGTCGACGAGGAAGGCATCGTGGCCCTGAGGGGAATCCAGGGCGATGAACTCCACCCTGGCGCCGGCCGCTTCCAGCCCCTCGGCGATGGTTTCCTGCTGTTCCAGGGGGAACAGGATGTCCGTGCTGACGCCAATGACCATGGCGCGCTCGACCTGGATCCGGCCCAGGCCGCGCATCACGTCGCCGTCGCCGTATTCGGAGATGTCGAACCAGTCGCTGGCGCGCGACAGGTAGAGGTAGCTGTTCGGGTCGAACTGGCGATTGAAACGGCGCGCGTGCCCTTCGAGGTAGGACTCCACTTGGAACTCGAAGCCGAAGGGCTCGTTTTCCTCGCGCTGCTCCGGGTCCAGGCGGATGCGTGCGAAACGCCCGTTCCATTCCATGGCCGAGCGATACGTGATGACGCCTAGCTTGCGGGCGATGCTCATGCCGTGTTCCGGCCAGCGCTCGTCGTCGTAGCGGCCTTCGTTCCAATGGGGATCCAGGCGGATCGCCTCGCGCTGCAGCGAACGGATGGCGATGGCGAACGGCTGAGCCTGCGGTGCGGTGTCGACGCTCAGGTGGGTGCGCGCCGAGCCCGGGTGCAGCAGCATATACGCCAGTGCGCTCATGCCGCCCATCGAACAACCGACCAGGCAGGCCAGCTCGGTGATATCGAGCCCGGTCACGGCTTCGTAAGCGGCGTTGGCGACGTCTTCCAGCGAGAGTTCGGGGAAGGTCAGTCGATACGCCTCGCCCGTCGCCGGGTCGATCGACGCCGGGCAGGTCGAGCCCTTGTCGCTGCCCAACGAGTTCACGCAGATGACGAAGTAGCGATCGGTGTCGAAGGCCTTGCCGGGGCCGATCATGTCGTCCCACCAGCCTGGCGTCGGATCCTCGGCGTTGGCGGCGGCATGCGCGCTCGGCGAAAGGCCGGTAAGGATCAGCACGGCGTTACCACGCGCGGCATCCAGCGTGCCCCAGGTTTCGTAGGCGACGCGTGCGCCGTGGAGTTGGCCGCCGCGCTTCATGCGGAACGGCGAGGAAAGCGCGTGGTAGCGGCGTGCGTCACCCATGGAAAGATCCTTCACTCGATACCCGTCATGGTGCCACGGGTGACGGGTGTCGCGCTTACTTGCCTGCGCCGGCCGCCGCGCGCTTGTCGGCCTGTGCGATTTGTTCGGCGACGGCGTGGGCCACGTTCGAATCGGGATCGAGCATCGGCTGCAGGGTCTTCCATGTCGCCGACGCGTCGGTGTACTTCTCGTGCTGGAACTGGCTGATGCCGAGTAGCCAGAGCGCGCGTTGGTTCTGCGGGTTGGCGGCGACGGCGGCCTGGAGCAGGTCGAGAGCGCGACCTTCGATGCGGTGATCGTCGCGGACCAGCGAATCGGCCTCGGCCCAGCCGACCATCGCCGCGCCGTTGGTCGGATCGGCCTTGAGGGCGCCGTCAAAGGCGTCGCGCGCGTCGGCCGGCTGCTTGAGCATGGTGAAAGTCTGGCCGAGCAGGAGCCATCCCTGGGCGTCCTCGGGATGTTCCTTCAGGCGCGCACGCAGGGCCGTGATGGCTTCGCCGACGTCCATTTCCTTCGCCGGCTCGACGCCACCGAGCGTCGACGGCGTACCGACCAGCGCATAGAGGCCCACGCTGGCCACGGGCACGACGACGGCTATCGCGACCAGCAGGGCGAACACACCGCGCGAGCGACCGTGGCGACGGCCATGGCGAACGATCGGAACCAGGAGCAGGGCCAGCGCAAGGGCCAGCATGGCCCCGGCGGCGAGATAGAACGCGTAGGTCACCAATCGTCCCCGGTGTCGTTGATCGGCGTCGTGTCGGCGGGTGCCTGACGAGCGCGGCGTCGCACCTGCACGGCAACGACGATGGCGCCGATGGCAAGCAGGACGAGCGGGCCGAACCAGAGCAGCCAGGTGCTCGGCTCGACCGGTGGTTTATAGAGCACGAACTGCGAATAGCGATCGACGAGGAAGGCCTTGATCTCGTCGTCGCTCTTGCCCGCCTGGATCATCTCGAACACCTGGCGACGAAGGTCGTGCGCGATCGGCGCATTGGAGTCGGCGAGGGTCTCGTTCTGGCACATCGGGCAACGCAGTTCGGCGCTGAGATGCTGGAAGCGAACTTCTTCCGCATGATCGCGGAACGGCAGCGGCTGAATCGCCTGCGCAGCACCCAGCGCGGGCAGGACGATCAACGCGAGCATGAGAAACCAGCGAGGCATCACGGCGCTTCCTTGGCCAGCGCAGCCAACGCCGGTCGGATTTCCCGGTCGATCACCTCGGGCGTGATGGGCCCGATGCGTTTATAGCGGATCACACCCTTGGCATCGACCAGGAAGGTCTCGGGCGCGGCGTACACGCCGAAGTCGATGGCGCTCCGGCCTTCGCGATCGGCGACGATGACGTCGAAAGGATTGCCGTGCTCGGCGAGCCATGCCGTCGCTGCCTGCGGATCGTCCTTGTAGTTGAAGCCGACGAGGGGCAGGCCGAGCTGCTTCACCTCGGTCATCAGCAGCGGATGCTCGTGCACGCATTCGATGCACCAGCTGGCGAACACGTTGAGGAAGTAGGGCTTGCCGAGCAGCGACGCCTTGCTGACCGTGCGGCCTGCGTCGTCGAGGACGGGCAGGGCGAATGCCGGCGCGGGCTTGTCGATCAGCGGCGAGACGATCTCATGCTGGTCATGTTGCGTGTTCCACCAGATGCCGAAGCCGAACAGACCGACCAGCACGAGGAAACCGAACAAGGGCAGAAGGCGACTCATGCGAGCGATGCCTTCGGCGGCACGACGACGGTCGTCGTGGTTTCGGTCGATGGCGCCCGCTTGGCGCGGAAGCGGCGTTCGCCGGCCGCCAGGAAGCCGCCCGCCATCATGAAGAGGCCACCCAGCCAGATCCAGCGCACGAAGGGCTTGTGGTACAGGCGCAAGGCCCAGGCACCTTTCACGTTGGTCGCTTCCATCGGTTCACCGAGGGCGACGTAGATATCGCGGAACAGGCCGGCATCGATCGCCGATTCGGTCTGCACCTGGCCGCGCGAATACGTGCGCTTCTGCGGGTGCATCGTCGCGAGCGTCTTGCCATCGCGAAGGATCGCGACGATGCCTTCGTCGGCGCGCCAGTTCGGTCCCGTGGTTTCCTCGACACCGTCGAAACGGAAATCGTAGCCGCCTACCGATTCCGTCTGGCCCGGCTCGAGGCGAACGTCGCGTTCGACGCTCAGCGATTCGGACAGCATCACGCCAATCAGGAAGATCGCGACGCCCGTATGCGCGAGCAGCATGCCGGCCATCTCGGCCGGGAAGCGGCGACCGCGCGGCATCTCGCGCCACCGCTTGATCACGTACGACAGGGTGCCGGCCGCCACCCACACCGCGCCCGCGATACCGGCGATCGCGCGCAGGTGGCCCTGCGCGAAGAACGCCGCGACGATCGCGCAGATGATCGCGGCGATACCGGCGCGCAGGGCGACGGTCGTCAGCTGACTGCCTTCGGCCCGGCCCCAGCGCAGATACGGTCCGAACGGCAGCAGCAGCACCGCGGGCGCCATCAGCAGCACGAACAGGAAGCCGAAGTAAGGCGGCCCGACGGAGACGCG
This sequence comes from Luteibacter sp. P1_D3, assembly GCF_056406135.1. Taxonomy (NCBI): domain Bacteria; kingdom Pseudomonadati; phylum Pseudomonadota; class Gammaproteobacteria; order Lysobacterales; family Rhodanobacteraceae; genus Luteibacter; species Luteibacter sp. P1_D3. Next base: position 30,009 of record NZ_JBFUAT010000025.1, read on the forward strand.
ACCGAGGTTCAGCGCATCGCCGATGAGGGGGAACAACGTGCCGAGCAACACCATGGCGGCTGCCGTGGTGAAGAGCAGGTTCGCCACCATGATCCCGGTCTCCCGGGACAACGGCGCGAACGGTTTACCGGTGGCGACCTTCGGCGCGCGGATCGCATAGAGCAACAACGAACCGCCGATGACGATGATCAGGAAGCCGAGGATGTACAGGCCGCGACGCGGATCGGACGCGAACGCGTGGACCGAGGTCAGCACGCCCGAGCGGACCAGGAAGGTGCCGAGCAACGACAGCGAGAACGCGAACAACGAAAGCAGGATGGTCCAGGCGGGCAACGAGCCGCGCTTCTCGGTCACGGCCTGCGCATGAATCAAGGCGACACCGACCAGCCACGGCATGAACGAGGCGTTCTCGACCGGATCCCAGAACCACCAACCACCCCAGCCGAGCTCGGCATACGCCCACCAGCTACCGGCGACGATGCCCAGGGTGAGGAACGCCCACGCGACATTGGTCCATGGCCGTGCCCAGCGTACCCAGGCCTGCTCCATGCCGCCGCCGAGCAAGGCGGCGATCGAGAATGCGAAGGCGACCGAGAAGCCCACGTAGCCCATGTAGAGCACGGGCGGATGGAAGGTCATGCCCGGGTCCTGCAGCACCGGATTGAGGTCGCCGCCATCGGCGGGCATCGGCAGCTCGCGCAGGAAGGGGTTGGAGGTGAACAGGATGAAGGCGAGGAAACCGACGCCGATAAGGCCGAGCACACCCAGAACGCGGGCGAGGAAGGCCGGCGGTAGGTGACGGCTCAGGGCGGCCAGCGCCACCGACCACACGTTGAGGATGAACACCCAGAGCAGCATCGAGCCTTCGTGCGCGCCCCATACCGCGGTGACGCGGTAGTACCAGGGCAGGGCGAGGTTCGAGTTGTCGGCGACATAGGCCACCGAGAAGTCGTAGGTCAGGAACGCGTAGATCAGGATCGCCATCGCGGCGAAGACGAACACACCCTGGCCGGCGGCGGCGGGACGCGCGATGGCGATCAGCGCGGCGTTGTTGCGCCAGGCGCCGATGATCGGCAGCACGCCCTGCGCGATGGCGAGGAGCAGCGCGAGGACAAGGGCGAACTGGCCGAGCTCGGGGATCACTTCGGGGTGTCCTTCATCGCGGTGTCGTCGATCTTCTTGTTCTGGTGGGCCTTGGCCATGGCGTCCTTGAGCTCCTTGGGCATGTAGTTCTCGTCATGCTTGGCGAGGACCTCGCTGGCGATGAAACGCCCACTGTCCATGCGACCGGTGGCGATCACCGACTGGTTGTCGCGGAACAGGTCGGGAAGGATGCCGGTGTATTCGACGGGCATGGCGCCGTCGGCATCGATCACGATGAAGCTCACGCGCAAGCTGCTGGTGGCGCGCTGGATGGAGCCAGCCTTGACCATGCCGCCGAGACGGAAGCTCGTGTATTGCGTGGCCTGGCCTTCCTGCACCTGGCTCGGGGTGAACAGGTAACTCATGTTCCGCTGCAGGGCGAACACGGTCAGGCCGATCGCCACGACGGCGGCGGCGATGACGGAGATCACGATGGCGAGGCGACGTTTACGCGTTGGATTCATTGCTTGGCGGGGTTCCGGGACGGCGGCGGTTTTCCTGGCGCGCGAGCCGTGCGCGAAGTTCGCGCAGGTTGCGGCGGCGCCGGGCCAACGGGGCCAGCGTGTCGATGAGGAGGACGATGAGGAAGGTGGCGAAAGCGGTCCACACGTAAGAACCGTAACCGCCCATGGCGAGGAACTGGCTCATGCGGTGTCGTTCCCGGGCTGGCCGAGTGCGATCTCGCGCACCCAGGCCTTGCCACCTTCGGAGGCGATGAGGTCGGCGCGCACGCGCGCAAACAGGCTGGCCACGTAGTAGCACTTGGTCGCGGCCATCATGGTCAGCAGGGGCCAGAGCATGCTCGCCTCGATATGCGACGGGCCGAGCAGGCGCACGGTCGAGCCCTGGTGCAACGTGTTCCACCAGTTCACCGAGAAATGCACGATCGGCACGTTTACCGCGCCGACCAGGACCAGGAAGGCGGCGGCGCGTGCACCCTGGCGGCGATCCTCGAACGAGTGATACAGGCCGATGATGCCCAGGTAGATGAAGAGCAACACCAGTTCGGAGGTGAGTCGGGCGTCCCAGGTCCACCAGGTGCCCCACATGGGCTTGCCCCAGAGCGAACCGGTCACCAGCGTGATCAGGGTGAAGGCGGCGCCGACCGGTGCGGATTCCATCGCCACGACCTCGGCGATCTTGATCCGCCAGACGAGGCCGACGAAGGCGGCGACCGCCATCGCGCCGTAGATGAACAGGCTCATCCAGGCACTGGGAACATGGATAAAGATGATCCGGTACGCATCGCCCTGCTGGTAATCCGCCGGCGCCAGCACGAGGCCGCCGTACAGCGCCACGGCGCCGAGCAGCAGCGCCAGGCCGAACGCCCACGGGCGCACGGCACCGGCGAACCGGTAGAACACCGGCGGCGAGCCGAGGCGGTGAAGCCAGAGGGGAACCCAGTTAGCCATCGTTACCTGTCAACCATGCGTTCGGACACCGTGAGTCCGCGAATCGGCCCCCACGGTTGCGTGCGTTCATGTGTCCATGGCGATGCGAAGCGCGGCGGCGCAGGCCAGCGGTGCGAGGACGAGCGCCATGGCAAGGCCAGCGCCCAGCCAGGCGATCGGCGCGACCCAGGGCAAACCCTCCTGCGCGGCGGCCAGAGCCCCGGCGGCGAAGATCACGACCGGTACGCACAGCGGCAACAACATGAGCGCCAGAAGCATACCAGAGCGTCTGGACCCGGCCGTCAGCGCGACCAGCACCGCGCCGAGCAGGCACAGGAGCGGTGTCGACAGAAGCAGCGCGATCACCAGCACCGGCATGGCCTCGGGCGGCAACTTCAGCATGCTGGCGAGCACCGGTGCGACGACGATCAACGGCAAGGACGACGTGATCCAGTGTGCGAGGATCTTCATGCCCACCAACAGGGCCAGCGGCTGCGGAGCCAGCATCAGCAGCTCCATCGAGCCATCCTCGATGTCGCCGCGGAAAAGATGGTCCAGCGAAAGCAGGATGGCCAGCAGCACGATGACGAACACCACGCCACCCGCGATGCGGGCCAGCAGGGCCGGCTCCGGACCGATGGCAAACGGGAACAGGGTAGTGACGATCACCGCGTAGAGCACGGGCATGGCGATATCGCCACGACGCCGCCAGGCCAGCGTCAGGTCGCGTCGCAGCAGCGCGGCGCAGGCGGCGGACGTGCTGCCGGGCGTCATGCGTGCAACCGGATGCGACGCGGCTCGCCGCCCGCGAAGCTGACCGCGCCGTGGCTGGTCACCAGGGCGGCACCGCCTCGCGCGGCGTGCTGCTCGAGCAGGCGATTCACCAGCGCGATGCCGTCGCGATCGAGATTGGCGTAGGGCTCGTCGAGCAGCCACACGCGAGCCGGCAGCAGGAGCAGGCGGGCAAGGGCGGCACGCTTTTTCTGTCCGGCCGAGAGCTGGCGCACGGGCTCGTCTTCGTAGCCTGCGAGACCGACCTCGCGGAGCACGGCGCTTTCGTCGGTCCCGTTGCGTCTGCCGTACAGGCCTGCCGCGAGGTGCAGGTTCTCGCGCGGTGTCATGTCGACTTTGAGCCCCAGGTGATGACCCAGGAACACCACGGCACCAGCCACCGTATCGAGAGAGAAGGGCGCGCCGTCGAGCAGCACCTCGCCCTCCCCGGGTCGGAGCATGCCGGTGAGCACGCGCATCAGCGTCGTCTTGCCACTGCCGTTATCACCCTCGACCAGGGCGATCTCGCCGCCATGCAGCGCGAAGTCGATCGGCCCGAACACCGGCTCATCCTGACGCAGGAAGCACAAGCCTCGCGCTTCGAGCAGGGCGTTATTGTCGGGCGAAGAAATCATCGAGTCGGATACTGCTCTATGTCGGATACTGCTCTAGGTAGGAGCCGATTCATCGGCGAAGGGTGCTAGCGACGCGGTTGGTACCCGCCCCTCACCCCCGCTCAAACGCCTGCGCAGGCAACGGCGGTAACGTAGCCTCCAGCGCCCGCACCGCGGCGTCGAGATCGACGTCCGCCACCGACTCGTGCCCCTTCAACAATTGCTCCACCAGCACATCCTGCGCCTGCCCACGTTCCAGCGCATACCGATACGGCAGATGCGTAAAGGTCACCATGCGATACCGCGGCAGGTAGTGCGTCGGCGAGCACTCGGCCAGCAATCCGCCGAGTTCGCGCTTGCGCAGGTAATGCGGATCCGCGACGGAATCACGCATCTCCACGTAGTTTTCCAGCGCCATGCGCGCGATCGCATCCGCATTCGGCTTGCGTCGTTGCTCGAACGCGGCGAACACCGCCGCGGCATCATCCGGCTGCGCGGCGAAAAGGTCGGCGAGGTCGGCCGCATCTTCGAACCCGCAGTTCATGCCCTGGCCATGGAACGGCACCATGGCATGCGCGGCATCGCCGATCAGGAGCGCGCGACCGCCGATATGCCAGCGATCCAGGTACAGCGTGGCCAGCGTGCCGACCGGATGGGCCGCCCAGTCGGTGGCGAACTCCGGCATCAGGGCCAGCGCATCGGGGAAATCAGCACGGAAGAAGGCTTCGGCGGCGCCGGCACCCGCGATGCTGCGGAAGCTCGGATGCTCGCCTTCATTAGGCAGGAACAGGGTGACCGTGAAGCTGCCCTCGCGGTTCGGCAGGGCGATGCACATGTAGTGACCGCGCGGCCAGATATGCAATGCGTTGCGCTCGATCGCGAAGGGGCCGGAGGCGTCCGCGCGCGGCGGGATCTCCAGTTCCTTGTAGCCGTGGCCGAGCTCCTCGATGCGCTCGCCCAGGGGCGAATGCAGGTGCATCGCGGCACGCAGGGCGGAACCCGCACCATCGGCGCCGATCACCACCGGCGCATCGACCGTGCGTAGCTCGCCCTGAGGGTCACTCAGGGTGAGCGTGCCGGCGTCGAGGTCGGCCGAGGCCAGGCCCTGGTCGAAGTGGACCGTCGCACCGGCCGCTTCGGCGGCGTCGAGCATGAGGGTGTTCAGGCCGCCTCGCGAGACCGACCAGATGACTTCCGAATCGTCCACGCCGTAGCGCTGCAGGCCGCTGTGGCCGGCGGGGTCATGGACCATGCGGCCGCGCATCATAACGGCCTGTTCGAGCACCTTATCGGCCAGGCCCGTCGCTCGCAGGGCGTGCAGGCCGCGTTCGGCCAGGGCGAGGTTGATCGATCGGCCGCCCTGGAAGCCGGCGCGGCGAGGATCGGAGCGCTTCTCGTAAACCGTGACGCGAAAACCGCGCTGGGTGAGCAAGGTGGCAACCAGGGCGCCGACCAATCCGGCGCCGACCACGGCGATGTCGTTACGGGGCATGGGCGGCCTGGTTTCGGGGGCGCGATATTGCAGGGCAGCGCATCGTGCGCCGCAGCGCCGCTGGGGGCAAGCCCGCGGCGCAGCGTCAGGATTAGCTGGCTTTCTTGCCCGTCGGGCGGGTGGTCCGCGTGACAGGTTCGGCCGGCTTCGCCGTGGCCGCATCGAGGAAGCCGCGCTGCATCGACTTCCATACGTCGAGGTTGCGTTCGGTCATCTCGTTGAGCATCGACCAGGGGGTCTGGCCCATCAGGCTGTTCAGCTGCGTACGGAACTGCTGCTGCTGGTCGAGGAAGACCTGCAGGCTGCGCTCCAGATACGGCCCCATGAAGCCCTGCAGCGAGTCGCCGTAGAAGCGGATGATGTGCGACAGCAACTGCGGGGAAAGCATCGGCTGACCATGCTCCTCGTGTTCCGCAATGATCTGCAGAAGGACGGAGCGCGTCAGATCCTCGCCCGACTTGGCGTCACGGACTTCGAAGTTCTCCCCATCGAGCACCAGCTGACGGACTTCCTCCAGCGTGATGTAGCTCGAGATCTCCGTGTCGTAGAGACGGCGGTTCGGATACTTCTTAATGATGCGTAGGGTTTGTGCCATGCGGCGAAAGCTACCACGAGGTATTGCGCCGCACCAGTTGCCGAAAGGGGGCGTAATCGTTTTCGGATTTCACATGTTGTTTTTCAATCGATTCAGATAACGGCAATTTAATGTGCGGCGGCACCACCGGCATTTCCAAAGGGCGGCTTGGCCAGCCAAAGAATCGGGATGAGGGCGAGGAACAGGACGGCGCAGCCGAAGAACACGTCGTTGACGGCGAGGGTCAGGGCCTCTCGAGTCAGGATCTGGTCGACCACCGCCAGCGACGGCTTGCCGTGGATGCCCAGGGTGGCCAGCCTGTCTGTGTACGCCGTGGTGGCCGGCGAGGCCTGGGTCACGTACTCGGTCAGCGAGGCGTGGTGGGCTTCGCCCCGGTGCTGCCAGAGCGTCACCGTGAGCGCCGTGGAGACACTGGAGGCCAGGGTGCGACAGAAGTTGGCCAGACCCGACGCACCGGCGATCTGGTCCGGATTCAGGCCGGACAGGAAGATCTGGTTGAGCGGGATGAAGAAGCAGGCGATCGCGATACCCATGATGAAACGCGGCAGCACCAGGGCGGCGAACGAGGCACCGCTGTTGAAGCCGGCGAACCAGAACGAGGTGAAGGCAAAGACCATGAATGCGAAGGTCACCACCGCACGCAGTTCCAGCCGCTGGATGTTCTTGCCGATGAAGGGCGAGACGATGAAGGCGAGAATGCCCACAGGCGCTGTGGCGAGGCCCGCCCAGGTCGAGGTGTAGCCGAGCGTGGTCTGCAACCACAGCGGAAACACCACGTTGATGCCGAAGAAGGCGAGCATGCCCAGCGACAGGGCGGTCACGCCGATGGCGAAGTTGCGCCGGCCGAACAGTGACAGATCGACCACCGGATGCTTCGCGGTGAGTTCCCAGATCACCAGGAAAACCAGGGCGACCAGGGCAATCAGGCCGAGGGTGAGGATCAGGGGCGAGGCGAACCAGTCGTGGTCGTTGCCATTGTCGAGCATGAACTGCAGCGAGCCGATGCCGATGACCAGCAACGCCAGGCCCACGGTATCGATCGGCGCGCGGACGATCTTCGTTTCGCGCTCACGCAGGATGGTCCAGGTGATCACGCCGGCCAGCGCGCCAACGGGTACGTTGATGTAGAAGATCCACGGCCACGAGAAATTGTCCGTGAGGTAGCCACCGAGGATAGGGCCGAAGATCGGCGCAACCACCACGGTCATCGCCCACATCGCCAGCGCCATGCCTTGCTTGGTTTTCGGATAGCTCGACAGCAGCAGCGACAGCGACAAGGCGACCATCGGTCCCGAGCCCGCACCCTGCAGCAGGCGGAAAATCACCAGCATGGGCATGCTGGTCGCGAGGCCGCACAGCATCGAGAACAGTACGAACAGCATCACGGAGAAGACGAAGGTCTTCACTTCACCGAAGCGCTTGGCCAGCCAGCCCGTCAGCGGCTGCATGATCGCGCTGGCCAGCGAGTACGAGCTGATCGCCCAGGTGCCCTCGCTCGAGCTCACGCCGAGGCTGCCGGCGATATGCGGCACGGCCACGTTGACGATCGTCGTGTCGAGGATCTCCATGAACGTGGAGAACGCGACGGCGATCGTCAACAGGACGAGTGTCGCGCCCTGGATCGGCTTGAGGCCGTTCGCCGGTGCGGCGTCGGGGAGGGCGGCGGCGTCGCTCAAGGCACGCTCGCTCCAAGGTTCTTGCGCACGATCGCGTCCGCGGCGGCATCGGCCTTGGCGGCCACATCGTCATAGACCTTGGTCTGCGCGACCGGTGTCGTCGAAGGCGACGGCGCGAGCACATCGCCCTTGTCGTCGGTGATGTCGACGGTCACCGCAGTCGACAGGCCGATGCGCAGCGGATGCTTGTCGAGATCCTTCGGATCGAGCGCGATGCGCACGGGAATACGCTGCACGACCTTGATCCAGTTGCCGGTGGCGTTCTGCGCGGGAAGCAGCGAGAACGCGCTACCCGTGCCGGCGCCGAGACCGACCACCTTGCCGTGGTACTCGGTGCCACCGCCGTAGATGTCGGCTTCGATCTTCGCGGGCTGGCCGATACGCACGTGGCGTAGCTGGCTTTCCTTGAAGTTCGCGTCCACCCACAGATCATGCAAGGGCACGACGGTCATCAGCGGCTGGCCGGGCTGCACGCTGTTGCCGACCTGCACGCTGCGAAGCGCGACATAACCGTCGATGGGCGCGACGATGGCGTTGCGCTGCGCGGCGATCCAGGCCTGGCGGAAGCCGGCGCGGGCCTGTTCCACGGTGGGGTTGGTCTCCACGTCGCTGCCATCGATCAGGGCACGCGAGGCGTCGGCCTGACGCTGGGCGGATTCGAGCGCGGACTGCGCGGTGTCGACGGCGTCGCGCGCATGCTGCACTTCTTCGGGCGCCACGGCCTTTTCGGCGAGCAGCGGAATCCGGCGCTTGAGGTCGTCCTGGGCGCGCTTCAGGTCCTGGCGGCGCGTGCCGAGGGCGGCGTCGGCGCTGGCGGCGGACTGCGTCTGCTGGCGAACCTGGCGCACGGCCTGGGCGAGAGCGCTGCTCGCCTTGCGCAAGGCGACATCGCCGTCGGTCGGGTCGAGCTTCACCAGCAACTGGCCGGCATTCACGCGCTGGGTGTCGTCGGCGTAGACGCCGATGACGATGCCCGGCACCTGGGCCGAGATGCCCACCTGATTGCCGCCGACATAGGCGTCGTCGGTGGTCTCTCGCTTCGAGAACACGAACAGCCAGAGCAGGAACCAGGCGAGGGCGCCCAGGCCGAAGACGAGCGCGGCGATGAGCAGCGCACGGTTCCGCTTACCCTTGTCCTTGGGTGCGTTGCCGCTTTCGTCCTGGGGAGGCGGCGTGTCGGTCGTGGTGGCGCTCATGGGCTCTTGGCTCCGTTGGAATCGGGGGTTTCAGCGCGGTATCCGCCGCCGAGGGATTTGATCAGGGCAACATCGGTCGACAGCGCCTGGCCTTGCAGGTCGGCGTCCATGTCCTGTTGCTGGATGAGGCTGGCCTCGGTGGCGAGCGACTCGCGGTCGTCGCGTACGCCTCGCGCCGCACGCGCTTTCGCGCTGGCGAGAAGGATGTTGGCGGCGTCGATCTGCTCCGCCTGCTGCACACGACGGCCGGCGATCTGCTGCGCGCCGAGAGCCTGCGTGGCGACATCACGCGCGGCCGAGGCGACGGTGGCGTTGTACTGGGCGACGGAGGCACCGAGCTGGGCCTGGGTGACGCCATGATTGGCTTCCAGCGCACCGCCTTCGAAGATCGGAAGATGCAGCGCCGGCGTCAGTGAAAACACCCGGCTGCCCGTGGTGAAGAACTTGTCCAGGTCGATACTCGACAGGCCAGCCATGGCCGAGAGACTCACGTCGGGGAAGAACTGTGCCCGCGCGGCATCGGTCTGCCGGACTGCCGCTTCCACCTGCCAGCGGCTCGCCGCGATATCCGGGCGGCGTGCCATCAGGTCGGCGCCGACGTTGGCGGGAAGGCCGGGCGATACCGTGGGCAGCGGTCGTGGCGTGAGGGCGGGCAGGGCGGCGGGCGATACGCCGACGAGGGTCGCGATCGAGGCACGACGGATGTCCGCCGAACCCTGGAGTGCGACGCGCTGCTGCTTCGCGGCGGAGAGTTCGGCACGTGCCTGCTGCGCGGTGTCCGGCACATCGACGCCTTGCTTGACGCGAAGTTCGGCGATGCGCAGTGCGCGCTGGCGTGCCGCGATCAGCCGGTCAGCGAGCGCGACGCGCGACATGTCGGCGAGCCAGCCGAAATAGGTATCGGCGACAACGGCCTGGATAGCCAACGACGATGCCGAGCGTTCCGCTTCCGCGGCGCGTGCGCTGTCGATCGCGGACTCGAGGGCGAAGCGTTTCTTTCCCCACCAGTCGAAGTCGTAGCTCACCTGGACGCCGAGATCGGCCTGGTTGTACCAGGTGAAACCGAGAAACTGCGCGGGAATCAGGCCGTGCTCGCTCATCCGCTGGCGTGTCACCTGCGCGCTGCCGTCCACCCGTAGTCCGGCCTGAGCGGCGGCCACGCGGATGTTCTGCTGGGCCGTGTCCACGCGAGTCTTCGCCTGGGCGAGGTCCGGTGCACCGCGCAGGGCCATGTCCATCAGGGTGTCGAGCTGTGGGTCGCCATAGGCGCGCCACCATTCGGCGGCTGGCCAGCCCGGGCGCTGATCGGTGGTGAGACCGGCGAGCGGTGCCTCGTCGCGAAGCACGGGCCGGTCGACCTTCGCCGGGATATGGCAGGCGGCGAGCAGCGTGGCGACCGCGGCCGCGAGCAGGGCCGGGCGGAGCAGGGCAGGTGTCATGGTGTGTCGTCCGTGTCGACCGTGCGGTCGATGTGCAGGGCCAGCTTCTTGAGGAGCTTTTCGAAGGTCTTGCGCTCGGCGGAGCTGAAGCAGGCGAAGTTCTCCACCAGGGGCGGGAACATCGGCGGGAGCATCTTGTTGACGAAGCGCCGGCCGGCCGGGGTGATTCTGAGCAAGACCTGGCGGCGGTCGTGCGTGGCATGCGACCGAGAGATCAGGTCCTTCTTGGCCAGCGCGTTGGCGATGCGAGTCATGTTGGTCGGCTTCTGCTCGGCCAGGGCGCAGAGCTCGCCGGGCGTCGCACTGCCGTCCTCGCTGCTGTAAAGCATCATCAGCGTGCGGAAGTCGCTGTCGTTCATGCCGTAGGGCTTGAGCTTGTGCTCGAACTCGCGCAGCAGCGCGCCTGCGGTCAGCATCAGCAGACGGACGAGGAAGACCTCGGACTGGGGCACGCCGGGAACGCTTTGCGCGACGCGGTCCACACCCTCGTAGAGGGCATCGACACAGGGTTTGAGGCTAGACATTTCGCTGGCTAATAGTTCGCTGGTGAACTATCAGGTTAGCAAGCAGTCCGGGCTCGGCGCAATGTGCCCGGGTCGCTCGACCATTGTAGGAGCCGATTCATCGGCGATCGGGTGCTCGCCTCAGGCTGGCCCCGCTGCCGCGGGATCGCCGATGAATCGGCTCCTACCCGATCCTCTGCGGATTCCGGCGTTAGAGTTTGAAGAGCTTGACCGCGTTGGCCGTGGTGGCCGCGGCGATGTCCTCGGCGGATTCGCCGCGCAACGAGACGATCGTCTCGAGCACATCGGTCATGTAGGCCGGTTCGTTGCGTTCGCCGCGATGGTGAGCGCAGGGCTGGTCGGGCGCGTCGGTTTCCAGAAGCAGCCATTCGAGGGGCATCGCGGCGACCACGCGGCGGATGCGATTGGCGCGCTCGTAGGTCACCGGGCCGCCGATACCCAGGTGGAAGCCGAGATCAAAGAGCTGCCGTGCCTGCTCTTCGCTCCCGGAAAAACTGTGCACCACGCCGCGCAAGCCCTTGAAGCGGCGCAAGGTGTGGATCGTTTCTTCAAAGGCGCGCCGCGCATGCACGATGACAGGCAGGTCGTGCTGACGCGCGATCTCAAGCTGGCGGAGGAACACCTCCCGCTGTCGTGCGGGATCGAGTCCCTCGACGTAGAAATCCAGGCCGATCTCGCCGACGGCGATGGCGCCGTGGGCGTCGAGCCAGGTGGGCAATTCGGCCAGATGCTCCTCTCGATGCGCGTCGATCATCAGCGGGTGCAACCCGTAAGCGGGAAAGGCACCTTCACGCGCCGCACACAAAACCTCGATGGCCTCCCAGTTTCCGCGGTCGATCGCCGGTACGATCCAGCGCCGCACGCCGGCCTGGCTGGCTCGTCCGAACATCGCGCTGCGGTCGCCGTCGAACGAGCGGTCGTCCAGATGCGCGTGGGTATCTACCAGATCGAGCATGTCAGTCAGCGGCCGGTGGGGTTGTAGGCTTGAGTCTAAGGCGTCGTTCAGTTTAACGACTGTCAAATGTGAACCGAGGCGACTTCCGGGTGATGGTGCTGTCGCGCCATCGAGTCGCCGACCTTTGTTAGGAGAGTAGGGTTATGAGCAGGTTGAAGATTTCCGTCCTGAATGCGAGTTTGGGCGCGGCCCTGGTGTTGAGCCTTTCCGCCTGCAATCGCGATGCGAACGCCGATGTGGCCAATGCCCAGAGCCCCGGCACCGCCGCGCTCAACGCTGCTGCCGCGCCGCCGCCGGAGCCGGCGGGCCCGAAGTACGGCCGCGTGGTCAGCGTCGATCCGGTGCGTGAGGCGGCTTCCGCAGCTCAGCGCCAGTGCCACGACGAGGTGGTGACCCGGCATGTACCGGTCAAGGACCAGCACCAGATCGCCGGTACGGCCATCGGTGCCGTTGCGGGTGGCCTGCTGGGTAACCAGATCGGCCACGGCAAGGGCCGTACGCTCGCCACGGTGGCGGGTGCGGTGGGTGGCGGCTACGCCGGCCACGAGATCCAGCAAAACCGTCAGGAGTCGAATACGACGACTAGCACGGTGCGCAAGTGTGAAACCGTGCAGGGCACTAGCGGTGACAAGGTCGTCGCCTATGACGTGCGCTACGAGTACAACGGCGTGACCCGTTCGGTACGCATGGATCACGATCCGGGCGATCGCGTCGAGGTCCAGGAAGGCGTTTCCGTCGTTTCCGACGCACGTTGATAACCACATCCACCAGGACGTCACCCATGCACAATCTCGTCCGTAAGTCCGGCCTCGTCGCCGCTGCCGTAGCCACCCTGTCGTTGACGGCGTGCTATGAGCCGCCGCGGCGGGTCTACCAACAGGATCGCGTGGTGTATTCGGGCCCGCCGCGGGGCTGCGACCAGTGCGGCACGGTGAGCGATGTGGAGCAGGTCTACACGCAGCGTGACTCGTCGCCACTGGGTGCCGTGATCGGCGCGGTGGCCGGTGGCCTGCTGGGTAATACGGTAGGTCACGGCGACGGCCGCACGGCCGCGACCGTCGGCGGTGCCGTGGCCGGTGGCTTCGTCGGCAATGCCGTCGGCAAACGCAACGGTGCTGACGAGGTGGCGTTCCGGGTGCGTATCCGCCTGGACGACGGACGCGTGGCGACGGTGACGCAGCGGGAAGATCCGCAGCTGCGTCGCGGTGACTACGTCGTCATCCAGGGCGATCACGTTTATCGCCGGTAACTCTGGCTTTTGTGGGAGCCGATTCATTGGCTAAGCTTTTATCGGACGTCTAGACGTCTAAACAAAAAAAGGCCAGCTACGTAGCTGGCCTTTTTTTGGGACTATTTGCATGCATGGGGGCGAGGTCCTTTCGCCGATGAATCGGCTCCTACAAAGAGCGCTGCATTAGTCGGCGTTGGGTCTGAAAAAAGGGCAAAAAAAAGCCCTCATCCGAGGGCCCTTTTCCCGGGAATCCCAAGCTGCCCGCCTGGATTCCTTCTCCCCGCGCTTTCCTTCGCTTACGTCAGTTGACGGCGTAGAAAGCGTGGTCACCGATCTTGCGAACGATGCGGCTGGCGGACCAGCTCGGCGCGACGGCTACGGTCGCGAAATGATCGGCCTGTGGAACATAAACCAGGCGTTCGCTCTTTGGCAGGCTCCAGTTGTTCAGCGAGTCGCCGGCGATTTTCCACGCCTTGGTCCACGAAACGAGATCGGTGATTTCGAAATCCTTCGGTGTCGTCGTGATTGCAAACTGGCGTGGCGCCGAGACGACGGCACACACCTTATCGCCGCCCATGCCGCGATCGCGGCGCCGTAGGGCGACTTCCGCCACGGCGTACTGGCCGATGGTGGGTTCGCTGCGTGCTTCGAGATAAACCGTCGTTGCCAGGCACGTCTGGTCAGCGAGGTGGCTAGGAAGGACGGACGCCATCCATAGCAAAGCGGAAAGTTTCATGTGTATCTGCCTCCAACGAGCTTTTCCGTCACTTGCGGCATTCTTTGGAAAGAGCCATGGGGGACGTATGAGCGGTAGACGGGCGGGCAGGCCGTTACTACCTGGACCAACCGAGGACATTCGCTGTGAATCTGTTAGGCGAACGAGTCGGGCGTCACACACTGTGACTGTACTAAACGGCTGTCCGGAGCCGTCCGGTAATGGGGGTGCACCGAAAGGGAGCGGCATCGCGCAATGGGCGGCGGCTCCGTCGGCTTACGACGCGCAGTGAGAACGTGCGCGCGTTTCGTGCTCCGGTGATTTAACCGGGTCGCGCCAGAACCGTCATCATCGACGGATCGTCGCGGGTGTAACCGTGGCGCAACACCACGGACACTGAAATGGATCGGCGGAGCCTAGTAGCGGGATGCAAATTTGGCAAGTGCGTGCGCGGTACGGTTCAGCTTTTACTCACACACACCGTGAAACGTTATTTTACGAACATGCTTGCAAGAACTCATGCCTCGAACGTCGAAACGATGTGCAGACGTATGCCTTCGATTTCAAGAGTGTCCGCCTGGACGGCCGCATCATCCAGTACGACAAGCGATATAGGCCTCGTTGATGATGTGTTGCACATCAGCACGATGCCGACAGCTTTGCCGTCAACGCGCAGTGAATCTCCTTCGACGAGTGCGCGCTCGCTTGCAACGACATGTAGATGCTTCTTGTGACCGCCCAGATGATGCAAGCGCGCCGCGATTTCCTGGCCGGGGAAACAACCTTTAGTGAATGAGACGGCACTCAGGCGCTCCATCGAGAGTGCGGGTGGTAACAACGTGTCGATCGTCGCATCGGGCAACCATGCGTAACCTTTCTCGATGTGCCGCGTGTGCCACGCGTCGGTCGTTGCATGCGTCGCGCTGCTGTAACGCAGTGATGCGTCGCCTTCGCCGAAACGGATCGCACCACTTGCATCTTCGCTTGCATGTGAATCATCGAGTGCATCGCCGTCGCTCGTATGCAGCACGTCGGACACGACGATCTTTACCTTGGATCGAAAAACGAAACGACGCAGGTCGTTCGCGATCGMTTCGCTGTCGCCGCCACGGGGCATCACGACGAAGCGCTCGTCATCGGGGCGGGCAATCTGAAGCAACGCGCGGACCCGGCCCTTGGGGTCGAGCCAGCCGCTCCACTGCCACCGGCCGGGAGCCAGCGCGAGGACGTCGCTGCTGAACTGGGCGTTGGCGAAGGAGGCCGCGTCGGGGCCGGTCAGGGTGATGCTGCGAGTGGTACGGCTCGGCATGGGGAGGCGCAAGGCAGGGCGGAGGCGTAAGATATACGGTCGGCCCAAGGGCAAACCAACCCTCTTCATGATCGTGAAGGTTGTGCTGCCGGGGCACAGGTATTACGCTTTTAGGGCTTTATAACCATGTCCGACAATTCCTCCGAACCCAAAGACGCGAATGATTCCGCTCCGGCGAAACCGCTCGTCACGCCGCTCGTCCCCACGAACGGCGCGCCAGGGGTCGAGAAAGCGCCATTGGACCCAACGCGTTACGGCGACTGGGAAAAGAACGGACGCTGCATCGACTTCTGAGGATCGGAAGGCGAGGGAGATCGTCGGGCATCAGCGATTCCAATCCAGGATAGCCGCCATGGCACAAACGGGACGACCGCTCTCACCGCATCTCCAGGTCTACAAGTGGCAAGTGCAGATGGCTTCCTCCATCCTGCATCGTGCCACCGGCATCATCCTCGCCGTCGGTAGCCTGCTCATCGTATGGGGCCTCGCTGCCCTCGCTGCCGGTCAGGACGCCTTTGCGACCTTTACCGCCTGCGCCACCAGCCTTCTCGGTACGATCATCATGATCGGCTGGACCCTGGCCTTCTTCTATCACCTGTGCAACGGCATCCGTCACCTGGTCCAGGACACCGGCAAGGGTTACGCGATCGAGTCGTTCGTCCGTTCGAGCTGGATGGCGATCATCGTCTCCATCGTGCTCACGGTCGCCGTCTGGGCCTATGTACTGACCGGAGGCCACGCATGAGCAAGGACCTGCGTAACCCGCTCGCCCGCGCACGCGGCCTGGGCTCGGCGAAGGAAGGCGTTGGCCACTGGATGACCCAGCGCATCACGGCGCTCGCCCTGGTCTTCCTGACCCTGTGGTTCGTCATCACCGTGCTCGGCCTGATGCACACCGATTACGCCACGGCCCGCGCGACCATCGCGAAGCCCTGGAACGCGGTGCTGCTCATCGCTCTCATCATCACCATGTTCAAGCACGCCGTGCTCGGCCTGCAGGTGGTGATCGAAGACTACGTCCACACCCGCTGGCTCGAAGTGGCTTCGCTGGTGCTCATCAAGTTCATCGCCGTACTTGCCGCGCTCATGGGCGTGCTGGCCGTGCTGCGCATCGCGCTCGGAAGCTGATCGATGGAATCCTATAAGATTCAACAACACAAGTACGACGTGATCGTGGTCGGCGCCGGTGGCGCGGGCCTGCGTGCCACGTTCGGCCTGGCCGAGAAGGGCCTCAAGGCCGCGTGCATCACCAAGGTCTTCCCGACCCGTTCGCATACGGTGGCTGCGCAGGGTGGTATTTCCGCCGCGCTCGGCAACATGGGTGAGGACGACTGGCGCTATCACTTCTACGACACGATCAAGGGCTCCGACTGGCTCGGCGACCAGGACGCGATCGAATACATGTGCCGTGAGGCCATTCCGGCCATCATCGAGCTGGAACACTACGGCGTGCCGTTCTCGCGTACCGAGGAAGGCAAGATCTACCAGCGTCCGTTCGGCGGCATGACCACGCATTACGGCCAGGGCACCGCGCAGCGCACCTGCGCCGCGGCCGACCGTACCGGTCACGCCATCCTGCATACGCTCTACCAGCAGGCCCTGGCGCACGACGCCACGTTCTTCATCGAATACTTCGCCATCGACCTCGTGTTCGAGGATGGCAAGTGCGTGGGCGTGCTCGCCCTCGACATGAACGAAGGCACCCTGCACCTGTTCCGCGGCCACGCCGTGGTCATGGCGACGGGTGGCTACGGCCGTGCCTACTTCAGCGCCACCTCGGCGCACACCTGCACGGGCGACGGTGGCGGCATGGTGCTGCGCTCCGGCCTGCCGCTGCAGGATATGGAGTTCGTGCAGTTCCACCCGACGGGCATCTACGGCGCGGGTTGCCTGATCACCGAGGGTGTCCGCGGTGAAGGTGGCTACCTGACCAACTCCGAGGGTGAGCGCTTCATGGAGCGCTACGCGCCGAACGCGAAGGACCTCGCCTCGCGCGACGTCGTGAGCCGCGCGATGACCATCGAGATCCGCGAAGGTCGCGGTGTGGGCCCGAAGAAGGACCACATCCACCTCAACCTGATGCACCTCGGTCCCGAGGTCATCAACGAGCGTCTCCCGGGTATCGCCGAGTCGGCACGCATCTTCGCCGGCGTCGACGTGACCAAGGAGCCGATCCCGGTCCTGCCGACCGTCCACTACMASATGGGCGGCATCCCGACCAACTATCACGGCGAAGTCGTGACCAAGCGCGACGACGATCCGGATTCGATCGTGCCGGGCCTGTTCGCCATCGGCGAAGCGGCCTGCGTATCGGTCCACGGTGCGAACCGCCTGGGCTCGAACTCGCTACTCGACCTGGTCGTCTTCGGTCGCGCCGTGTCGCATCGTTGCGCCGAGCTGATCACCACGGGCACGCCGCACAAGGATCTCCCGGCCAATGCGCTGGACAAGATCCTCGCTCGCTTCGACGCCCTGCGCCACGCCGATGGCAGCAAGCCGACCGCCGACATCCGCGCTGAAATGCAGATGACGATGCAGTCGGACGCGGCGGTGTTCCGCACGGGCGAGACGCTGAAGGAAGGCAAGGCGAAGATCTCCGAGGTCTACTCCTCGTTCGCCCAGGTCAAGGTCAGCGATCGCTCGATGGTCTGGAACTCCGACCTGATCGAAACGCTGGAACTGTCCAACCTGCTCGCGCAGGCGGTGGCCACGATGCATTCGGCGGAACAGCGCCCGGAAAGCCGCGGCGCGCATGCCCGCGAAGATTTCCCGGATCGCGACGACCACGACTGGCAGAAGCACACGCTGGTGTGGATCGACGAAGCAGGCAAGTCCAGCTTCGACTTCCGCCCGGTGCATATGTACACCCTGACGGACGACGTTGAAGTCGTACCGCCGAAAAAGCGCGTTTACTGATACCGGACCGGAGAGGCAATCGTGGCAGAGTTCACGCTACCCAAGAATTCCAAGATCCAGGCCGGCAAGCATTTCCCGGCGAAGGGCGCGAAGAACGTGCGCACCTTCAAGGTCTATCGCTGGACGCCGGACGACGGCCAGAACCCGCGCACCGACACGTACGAAGTAGATCTCGATACGTGCGGCCCGATGGTTCTCGACGCCCTGCTGAAGATCAAGAACGAGATCGACTCGACGCTCTCGCTGCGCCGCTCGTGCCGCGAAGGCATCTGCGGATCGTGCGCGATGAACATCGACGGCACGAACACCCTGGCCTGCACCCGTGCGATCGACGAGTGCAGCAGTGGGACGGTCGCCATCTACCCGCTGCCGCATATGCCGGTGGTGAAGGACCTGGTGCCCGACCTCACGCACTTCTACGCCCAGTTCGCGTCGATCAAGCCGTGGATGCGCACGCAGAGCCCGGCGCCGGCCGACAAGGAGCGCCTGCAGTCGCCGGAAGACCGCAAGAAGCTCGACGGTCTCTACGAGTGCATCCTCTGCGCGTGCTGCTCCACCTCGTGCCCGAGCTACTGGTGGAACGGCGACCGCTACCTCGGTCCGGCGATCCTCCTGCAGGCTTACCGCTGGATCGTCGACAGCCGCGACGAAGACACCGGTAACCGCCTGGACGATCTCGAAGACCCGTTCAAGCTCTACCGTTGCCACACGATCATGAACTGCGCGCGCACCTGCCCGAAGGGTCTCAACCCGGCCAAGGCGATCGCGGAGATCAAGAAGCTGATCGTGCAGCGTCGCTCGGCCTGATAAGAACAGGTAGGAGCCGATTCATCGGCGAATGGGTGCTTGCGGCCACTTGGCGGCCGCTACGCGGCCATCGCCGATGAATCGRCTCCTACAATGAGCGTTTTAGAGCCTTACGCTATGGAAGAAGCCCGCCTCAAGCGACTGCGTTGGCGTACCCGCCGGGGTACGCGCGAGCTCGATCGCCTGTTTGGTGGCTGGCTGGACGAGCGCTACGCCGACGCCGATGAGGCGAAGCGGATGGCATTCGATGAACTGCTGGACGTGCAGGATCCCGATCTCTGGGATTGGGTGATGGGTCATGCCACCGCCCCTCGCGACGACTGGCAGGCGATCATCGATGAGATCCGCGCACGGCATCAGCTTTGAGGTCAGGCCTTCGGCTCGTTTGAGCCGTTTCGTGTTACTGGTCGTCGCGCTCGCGACGGTCGCCCCCTTGTTCACCTCGCTCCCCTGGATCGCCCGCTGGGCCCTGGCTGG
Organism: Luteibacter sp. P1_D3; assembly: GCF_056406135.1. Taxonomy (NCBI): domain Bacteria; kingdom Pseudomonadati; phylum Pseudomonadota; class Gammaproteobacteria; order Lysobacterales; family Rhodanobacteraceae; genus Luteibacter; species Luteibacter sp. P1_D3. The sequence continues at coordinate 49,260 of NZ_JBFUAT010000025.1, forward strand.
CCTCATCGCCGCCGTCGGGTTTGCGCGTGCGGCGCATGGTCGCAGGCCGGTCATGGATCGACTGGATTGGGCGTTCGACGGTCTCTGGACGGTCAGGGAGCGCTCGGGACGCACGTATCCGGCCGAACTCGTGGCCTGGCGCGTGGTCGGAACCTCGGTCTTCCTGCATTTTCGCTGGGACGGCCGGGCAGGGCACGTGGCCCTGCTTCCCGATAACACCGATGCGGGCCACTTGCGCGTCCTCAGGGCCAGGCTCCCGGCGGCGCACTGAGGCCGCCAGCTTGCCGGAACCGGCGGCATCGGGCACTCTGCCGCGCGGTGCATGCCTTTCGTGGCGGGCTCCCTTCTTACAGGCTGCGATCGACAGGTATGTTCAGACCCCTCGAACTCTTCATCGGACTGCGCTACACGCGCGCCAAGCGTCGCAACCAGTTCATCTCCTTCATCTCCACGGTGTCGATCGTCTGCATCGCGATCAGCGTCACGGCGCTGATTACCGTGATGTCGGTGATGAACGGTTTCGACAGCGAACTGCGCACGCGCATCCTCGGCGCCGTGTCGCACGTCACCGTGTCCGGTATCGACGATACCGTGCAGAACTGGCAGACCGCGGTGAAAACGGCCGAGGGCACCAAGCACGTGCTCGGCGCCGCGCCTTATGTCGAAACCCAGGCCTTCCTGCAGGCCAAGCGCCCCAGCGGTGCGCTGATCCGCGGCGTGGTGCCGTCGATGGAGCCGAATGTCTCCGACCTCGACAAACACATGGTTGAAGGCAAGATGTCCGATCTTACGGACCGCAGCTGGAAGATCATCCTGGGTCGCGAGCTGGCCCTCACGCTGGGTGTGAACGTGGGCGACAAGCTCACCGTCGTCGTGCCGCAGTTCACGGCCACCCCCATGGGTTCGGTGCCGAAGCTGCGCAGCTTCACGGTGAGCGGTATCTTCGAGCTGGGCATGCAGGAGTACGACGCGAACCTCGCGCTGGTCTCCATGCCCGACGCCGAACGTCTCAATGGCCTCGAGGGACCGACCGGTATCCGCATCAAGCTCGACGACATGCGCCAGGCATGGCCGGTCGCGCAGCAGCTGGTGAACAAGCTGGGCCAGGCCTATCGCGTCGAGACCTGGATGGACACGCACGCCAACTTCTTCCGTGCGATCGACATGGAGAAGACGGTGATGTTCGTCATCCTGTCGCTGATCATCCTGGTCGCCGTGATCAACCTCATTTCCATGCTGATGATGCTGGTGACCGACAAGCAGGCCGATATCGCGATCCTGCGCACGCTGGGTTCCACCCCGCGCAGCATCATGGGCATGTTCATGGTCCAGGGCATCCTGGTCGGCGTGGTCGGTATCGGCTTCGGCGTGCTGCTGGGCGGGCTGCTCTCGTTCAACCTGCCGGCCATCGTGAAGTGGATCGAGCACGTCACCGGGCAGACCTTCCTCTCGCCGGACGTCTACTACATCAGTGAATTGCCGAGCCAGCTACTGTGGTCCGACGTGGGCTGGGTGGTGCTGGTGACCTTCATCTTCTCCCTGCTGGCTACGCTGTATCCGGCGTGGCGTGCTTCGCGCACGCAGCCCGCCCAGGCGCTCCGTTATGAATAAGACGAACGACGATATCGTCCTGCGCGCCACGGGCGTCGCCAAGGTCTACGAAGAAGGCGACCTGCGTACAGGTGTGCTTTCGAACGTGAATTTCGCCCTGCGTCGCGGTGAGACCATGTCGATTGTCGGCGCGTCCGGCTCGGGCAAGTCGACCCTCCTGCATATCATCGGTGGCCTGGACACGCTGACGGCTGGCAAGGTCGAGGTCAACGGTCGCGTGCTGTCCGAGTTGTCGGATGCGGAGCGCGGTCGCGAGCGCAATCGCTCGCTCGGCTTCATCTACCAGTTCCACCATCTGCTACCCGAGTTCACCGCCCTGGAGAACGTGTGCATGCCGCTGCTCATTCGCGGCGTTTCCATCGCGCAGGCGCAGAAAGAGGCAACGGCCTTGCTCGATCGCGTCGGCTTGAGTGCCCGGCTGCGTCATCGCCCGGCCGAGATGTCGGGTGGCGAGCGTCAACGCTGCGCCGTCGCGCGTGCGCTGGTGACGCGCCCGGCCTGCGTGCTCGGCGATGAGCCGACGGGCAACCTCGACGAAGCGAACGCAGCGGCGGTGTACGAGCTGATGGTCGAGCTCAACCACGAGATCGGCACGAGCTTCGTGCTGGTGACGCACGACACGCGCCTGGCCGGTCGCATGGACCGGACGCTGGAGCTGCACTCGGGCGAATTGCACGAGCGCTGACCCTATTTCGGTAGGAGCCGATTCATCGGCGATCCCGCGCCAGCGGGCCAGGTTGCGGGTAGGAGCCGATTTGTCGGCGGTCCGGTGGCAGTGGGCCAGGTTGCGGCGAGCACCCAATCGCCGATGAATCGGCTCCCACAACAGCGCGGGCAACCCTCAGATAGCTTTCGTGACGACGCGCTGCGCAGCGGCCCGGCCGGCTGCGTCGGCCAGCGCGACCACGGCGTAGTTATGCCAGCCGTCGGACCAGTAGTTCGCCAGCAGGCCGTTGTCCTCGCGCTCGCCTCGGGGTAGCAGGCGCCTGGCCGCGCCCGGCGGCCGCACGTAGAAACTCACCGTATGACCGTTGCCGTCGTCGTAGAGGACCATCGCCGCCGGTCCCTGGTCGGTGGCGAAGAGCCGGCCGCCCATGGGGCGGAAGCCGGCATCGGCGAGGTCGGGCAGGTGCACGGTGGCACCGACACGGCCCGCCAGCCACGCGCGCAGATCGCCTTCGTTGCCGGTGGTGATGTCCATGCCCACACCGTGATCGACGGCAAGCAGCTGGTAGGCCTGCATGGCGTCCGCCATCGGCGCGATGCCGCCGGTGCCCATGCCGCGTGCGGCCCAGCCGCCGATACCGCCCAAGGCCAGGCACAGGACCAGGCCGGCGGCCATGGCGGCCCGGCTTACGCGACGACGGTGGCGGCGCTGTCGGATGACGACCGGGTCCAGGGCAGCCTCCAGCGAGGGCGCCGTCCCGAGGTCTCCCGCCACCAGGGTGCGCAGCTGCTGGGCATCCTGGCGCCACGCGTGCACCTCTTCCGCGTGCTCGGCGTGGCGGCTGAGGTAGCGCTCCACTTCACCGCGACGCTCACCGTCGAGGTGGCCGTCGACATAGGCGTGGATGTCGTGTTCGCTGGGAGGCGTGGTATTCATTTCAGCAGTCGCAGGGGAGGGGCTTCGGTGCTACCGCCCTCGCCGAGCAGGCGCAGGGCGCGGCGCGCGCGGGAGAGACGGGACATGACGGTGCCGATGGGGATCTCGAGAATGTCGGCCACTTCCTGGTAACTCATGCCCTCGACCGTGATCCACAGCAACAGGCTGCGCTGTTCCACCGGCAGGCTGGCGAAGGCGGCGAGGGTGGAGTTGGCGATGGCCACACGTTCGGCCGAGGGCCAGGTCGGCTCGTCCTCCTGCAGGCTGCCGAGGAACCGGGCATAGCGGGTGGCGCGGCGCTTTCCATCCAGGAACAGGCGGTACAAGATCGCAAACAGCCAGGCGCGCAGACTCTCGTCTTCACGGCGAGACGCCCATTTCGAGAGGGCGCGCTCGACCGTCGACTGAACCAGATCGTCCGCTACGAAGGGGTCGCGAGCAAGCCACAGCGCGAAGCGCCGCAAACGCGGCAGCATCGGTCTGAGGGCTTCATCGATTCGCGGATCGGGCATGCCGGGCCTCTTCACCTGGGCGTTCCATGACGGTCCATCACTATCAGACGCCGTTCGGGAGGAAATATTCCCCCGGAATGGAATAAAAGTCGTGGACGTACGTCCCACACTGGAAACGCGATCCCGCGAGAAGGAGCAGGACCATGCAAGAACCCAAGAAGCGACCCCCGCCGGCCAACGTGGCCGGGCGCTGGGCACTGATAGGCCTTGTTGTCGTAGCCGTTGCCGCCGCTTTTGCTTATGTGGGCGGCTGGCTGACACCGGCACGCCTCACCCCGAAACGCATCGTCGATGCGTTACAGGCCAGTGGCGGCGAACATCCGGGGTTTCGCCGGAACCATGCCAAGGGCATTTGCGTCGGCGGCCACTTCGAGCCCAGTGGTGCACTGGCCAAGTATTCGTCGTCGCCCTTGTTCGCCAACGGGAATACACCGGTGGTCGGACGCCTCGCGCTTCCGGGCGGCAATCCGTACGCTGCCGACAGCAGCGTGCCGATCCGCAGCTTCGCCCTGCGCTTCGACCTCGCCGACGGTGAGCAGTGGCGCACCGGGATGAATGCCATGCCGGTGTTTCCGGTCTCGACGCCCCAGGCGTTCTTCGACCTGACCAAGGCGACCAGTCCGGATCCGGCCACCGGCAAGCCGAATCCGGAGAAGGCCAAGGCTTTCTTCATGAGCCATCCGGAAACCGGTCCCTTCCTTGGCTGGATCAAGACGGCCAAGCCGGCCGCGAGCTACGTCGATGAGACCTACCAGAGCATCAACGCGTTCTACCTCCGCGACGCGAACGGCGAGCGTCATGCCGTCCGCTGGAAGGTCGTGCCCGAAACACCGGCCGCCGGCGACGGTGGGCCCGCAGCCGGCGACACCGACTACCTCGAGGCCGACCTGACCCGGCGCCTGGCCCAGGGGCCCGTGCGCTGGCACCTGCAGATGATCCTCGCCGCGCCTGGCGATCCGGTCGACGACGCCACGAAGGCGTGGCCGGACGACCGGCAGACGATCGACGCGGGTGTGGTCGTCATCGACAGCGCGCAGCCGCAGGCGAATGGCCCTTGCCGCGACGTCAACTACGATCCGACGATCCTGCCGCACGGTATTGAGATCTCGGGAGACCCCATCATCGTCGCCCGTTCGGCGGCCTATGCGGTGTCCTATCTGCGCCGCACCGGTGAGGAGGGGCATCTCCCCGGTACCGCCCACCCGAAGGAGGATCAGCGATGAGCCGCGTCGACACGTTCCACCCCTTCGCCCGTGCCTTGCACTGGCTGATGTCGATCATGGTCCTCACGATGCTGTTCGTGGGTGCGGGCATGGTCACCAGCGTCGAGGCGAAGCACGCATGGCTGCTGTCCATCCACCGGCCGTTGGGCATCACGATCTTCATTCTCGCCCTGATCCGTCTCGGCTTCCGCCTCACGCACAAGGCGCCGCCGCTGCCGGCGGACATGCCCGAGTGGCAGAAGCTCGCCGCGCACGGTTCGCACTGGATGCTCTACGGCCTGATGATCCTCATGCCCCTGATCGGCTGGGGCATGCTGTCGGCGGGCAACTTCCCGGTGACGCTCTGGTCCGGCTTCCAGCTGCCACCGATCCTGCCGGCCGGTCCGGCCTTGTATGCGTGGTTGCGGGAAGCGCACCGGTATCTCGCGTGGTTGTTCTTCCTGACGTTCCTCGCGCACATGGGGGCCGCCCTGATGCACGGACTGATTCGTCGCGACGGTGTCTTGCAGTCGATGACGGGCGGCTCGAACGACTGAGGAGAGGCAGGGCACGCGATGCAGGCACAATGCAGGCATGCGCTATGTCCTGCTCGCCCTGATCACCGTCCTTGCCGGTTGCCGCTCGCTCGGCTACTACGCGCACGTGACCCATGGCCAGGCGGCGTTGCTCACGCAACGCCGGTCCATCGACAAGGTCGTGGCCGATCCGAAAACCCCGGACACGACCCGCCAGCGACTGGAGCTCGCGCTGCAGGCGCGTCGCTTCGCCTCGGCCCGGCTCGATCTGCCGGATAACCGTAGCTACACCTATTACGTGCAGCTGGATCGGCCATGGGTGGCGTGGAACGTGTTCGCTACGCCCGAGCTTTCGGTGGCCGCCGTGACACACTGTTTTCCGATTGCGGGCTGCGTGGCATATCGCGGGTTCTTTCGGAAGGATCTCGCCGATCGCGAAGCGGCCCGTGAGCGGGCGCTCGGCCACGATGTCGCGCTTGGCGAAGTGCCGGCGTACTCGACGCTCGGCTGGTTCGCCGATCCCATCCTCAGCAGCATGATGCGTTGGGACGATGACGAGCTCGTCGGCACGATCTTCCACGAACTGGCGCACCAGAAAATCTACGTCAAGGACGACTCGTCGTTCAACGAATCCTATGCGAGCTTCGTCGAGCAGGAAGGTGTGCGTGAGTGGCGGCAGGCACAACAGTTGCCACCGCCCGACGAGAAGGGCGATGCGCTCGATCATGCGTTTACCGGCCAGGTCCTGGCGCTACGCGACCGGCTCAAGACGATTTATGCGGAGCCCTGGACGGACGACGCGAAACGCGTCGCCAAGGCCGAGGAGTTCGAGGATTTTCGCGGGCGGTATCTGGCGTGGCGCGCAGGCGAGGCGGGTGGCGACCATCGTTATGACCGCTGGATGGCGCGGCCGTTGAACAACGCCTCGCTATTGCCGTTTGGCCTGTACGACACGTGGACTTCGTCGTTCGCGACGCTATTCGAGCAGTCAGGGCGGGCGTGGCCGGTGTTTTTTGCGAAGGTGACGGCGCTGGCTAAGCTCGCGCCCGACGAGCGCACCCGGCGCCTGAAGGCCCTGGCTCGGTAGGAGCCGATTCATCGGCGAACGGGTGCTCGCGACGACCTGGCGACCTGGCGACTTTGCGCCCTGGTCCGCTGCCGCGGGATCGCCGATGAATCGGCTCCTACAACGGCGCGGTCACGGGGCTTTTCTAGCGGCCATGTGTTTGAGGTAGGCGACCAGGTCGTCCAGGTCGGCGTCCGAGAGGGTATCGGCGCTGAAGCCGGGCATCTTCGCCTGCGGCCAGTGGCGCAGGTCCTGCGGGTTACGGACCAGGGTGCGCAGCATGTCGTCGCGCAGATACTCGGTGGGGCTGTGCGGAATGTTGAGGTCAGGACCGAGCTTCGCGTCGCCTTGCCCGTTGAGCGTGTGGCAGGTGATGCAGTTGCGCTGGAACACGGCGAAACCCCGTCGCGCCGGCGCATCCTTCGGCAGGTCGGCGGCGGGCTGCATGGCCGGGAAGCGCGAGGCCGGATCGCCGAGGACCGTGATCGTCGCGACCTGATAGGGCCATTGCTCGGGTCCCACGTGACCGTCTTCGGGATGCAGCCAGACCAGGTAGAACGGACCCGCACTCGGTTTGCCTTCGCCCAGGCTCGGCCAGGGCTTGCCCGTCGGCTCGATGGCGAGCCAGGCTTCGGCACCGTGGCCGTCGAGGATGAGGCTGGCCGGAATCTCCGCTGTGAACCCGTCGCTCGCCTTGAATTGCAGGTGCGAGGCTGCAACGACACCCTCCAGCAGGGCTTTCATCGGTACCGCGCGGTAGAGCATGGTGCGGCGGTAGGAGACGTCGTCCGGGACGGAGATGTCGCGTGCATCCGGTCGCGCAAGCAGCTGCTCTGTCGTCAGTGTGCGGGTGCCGCGCCCCGTATCCACGCTCAGCGTGGCGGCGTGGCTCAGGGTCGCACATAGAGCGAACAGCAATCCGGTGAGCAGGCGCACGGTGGGATCCTCAGGGCATGACGAGGCGACAAGGTGTCGCGGCGCCCTCAGGATGTCAATCGCAAGCACTTCGTCGCGGTACCCTCGGATTATCGCCCACGCGGCCCCATGTCGGGAACTCGACCCGATCACGGATTTCCCCATGGCCGACACCACCGTCCCCGAGTTTTTCGAGCGCTTTCCGATGACGCGCGTCGTCAACGCGGATCTCGATGCCGATCTCGCGGCGGACGACAACCGCATCGCCATCCTTTTCCTCTGGGGCCGCGACTGCCCCAACTGCGATATCGCCAAGCGCCAGATCCTGCTGACCAGCGAACGTTTCGTCTGGCCTGAAGTGCGCTGGCTGCATGACAACGTCTACGACGATCCGACGATGGGTACGCGCTTCGGCCTTCACGGCATCCCGGCGTTCTTCCTGTTCCACCGTGGCAAGAAGCTCGGGCGGATCACCGCCTGGCCCGGCACGCAGCCGTTCATCGATGCCGTGAACAAGCAGATCGCTTTGACGAGTGCCAGCGCATGATCATCCAGTCGCTGCTCGATACCGATCTCTACAAGTTCACGATGATGCAGGTGGTGCTGCACCAGTATCCGGCGGCGCAGGTGGAATACCGCTTCCGCTGTCGCACACCCGGGGTGGACCTCGTGCCGCTGGTGACGCGCATCCGCGAGGAACTCGACCATCTCTGCTCGCTGCGTTTCGCGGACGATGAACTGGCCTACCTGCGCACCCTGCGTTTCATCGACAGCGACTTCGTCGACTTCCTTGGCCTGTTCCATCTCAACGCCCGCTACGTGACGATCGCCCCGTCGACCGAGCACGCTGGCGAGATCGACATCGTCATCACCGGCCCGTGGCTGCACACGATCATGTTCGAGGTGCCGCTGCTGGCGATCGTCAACGAACTCTATTTCGCGGCGAATCATCCCGACGCCGATCTCGACGAGGGCAGGGCGCGCCTGCGCGCCAAGATCGCCCTTCTGCGCGATACGAAGGGCTTCGAACGGGTTCGCATCGCGGATTACGGTACACGCCGGCGTTTCTCGCGTGCCTGGCACGACGAGGCGCTGCAGATCATGAAGGCCGAATGGGGTACTCACCTGGCCGGTACCAGCAACGTATGGTTCGCGATGCGCCAGGGCCTGGTGCCGATCGGCAGCATGGCGCATGAATACCTGCAGGCCTTCCAGTCGCTGGGGCCGCGCCTGCGCGATTCGCAAACCGCGGCGCTCGAAGCCTGGGCCCGTGAATACCGCGGCGATCTCGGCATCGCGTTATCGGATGTCTACGGGCTCGACGCCTTCCTGCGCGACTTCGACATGTACTTCTGCAAGCTGTTCGATGGTGCGCGGCACGACTCGGGCGATCCCTTCGTCTGGGGCGACAGGGTCCTCGCGCACTACGTGCATAACCGCGTCGACCCGCGTTCGAAGACCCTTGTTTTCAGTGATGGCCTCGACGTTCCGCGGGTCATGGACCTGTACTCGCACTTCGAAGGCCGTTGCCAGCTTTCCTTCGGCGTCGGCACCAACCTGACCAACGACGTCGGGCCGACGCCACTCAACATCGTGATCAAGATGACCCGATGCAACGGCCAGCCGGTGGCGAAGCTGTCCGACTCACCGGGCAAGAACATGAGCGACGACCTGGAGTATGTGTCCTACCTGCGCAAGGTGTTCGGGCTGCCGGCTCAGAACGCCGGCAACACCGCACCGGCGTAGTTCTTCTCGATGAACGCCTTCACCTCGGGCGAGGTGAGGGCGGCGGCGAGTTTCTGCACGCGCGGGTCGTCCTTGTTGTCCGGACGCGAGACGAGGAAGTTCACGTAGGGCGAATCCTTGTCTTCGATCAACAGGGCGTCCTTCACCGGATTCATGCCGGCGGCAAGGGCGTAGTTGGTGTTGATCAGCGCAAGGTCGACTTCGTCGAGCACGCGCGGCAGCATCGCCGCCTCGAGCTCACGGAACTTGAGGTTCTTCGGGTTGGTCGCGACGTCCTTGAGCGTGGCCAGACGGTCGTTAGGATTCTTCAGCGTGATCAGGCCGTGCTTGGCCAACAACAGCAGCGCGCGGCTGTTGTTGCTCGGATCGTTCGGGATCACGACGTTGGCGCCATCGGGCAGCTGGTCGATGGACTTGAACTTGCGCGAGTACGCGCCGAACGGCTCGATGTGCACGCCGACGACCTTGACCAGGTCGGTGCCGCGTTCCTTGTTGAACGCGTCGAGGTAGGGCTCGGTCTGGAAGAAGTTGACGTCGATCTGCTTCTGCGCGACCTGCATGTTCGGCTGCACGTAGTCGGTGAACACCTTGATGTCGAGGTTCACACCCTGCTTGGCCAGCAGCGGCTTGATCTCCTTGAGGATCTCGGCGTGCGGCACGGGCGTGGCCGCGATCGTGAGCGTCGCCTCGGCGGAGCCGTCCTTGCTGCCGCCATCGCCCTGCGAACAGCCTGCCACGAGCACGGCGAGGGCGGCGGCGAGGGGGAGCAGGTACTTCTTCATGGAGGCGTCCGTGGCTTATGTTGCGGTGCGCCAGCATAGACGTCCATACCGCCGGATGCAAAGGCGGCCCCGCTGCCGTTCAGCGACGGCTGTAGCGGGTTACCAGGCGATCGCCGAGCGATTGCAGTATCTGCACGAGGACGACCAGCAGGGCCACGGTGACCAGCATGTAATCGGGTTTGTAGCCGTTGTAGCCGTACTGATAGGCCAGCGCGCCAAGGCCGCCGGCACCCACAATGCCGCCCATGGCCGTGTAACCGACCAGGGCCACTGCGGTCACCGTGGCGCCGGCAATCAGGCCGGGGCGGGCCTCGGGCAGGAGCACGCGGGTGACGATCTGGCGGGTGGTCGCACCCATGGCCTGGCTGGCCTCGATCACGCCGCGATCGACCTCGCGCAGCGCGGTTTCGACCAGGCGGGCAAGGAAGGGAGCCGCACCGATCACCAGGGGGACGATGGCGCCGCGGATGCCGATGCTCACCCCGGTGATCGCCTTGGTCACCGGGATCAGCAGGATCATCAGGATGATGAAGGGCACCGAGCGCAACACGTTGACGACCAGCGACAGCACACCGTAGAGCTTCGGCTTGGCATGGAGCTGGCCGCGCGCGGTCAGGAACAGCCAGATGCCTAGCGGCAGGCCGAGTACCACGGTGAAAAGCAGCGAGCCGCCGAGCATCAGCAGGGTGTCGATGCAGGCCTGGCCGATTTCGGCCCAGTCGATGTTCGGGAAAAGCGTCTGCATGGGGCTCATCGGGCCACCTCTTCGATATCGACACCGGCGTTGCGGATCTGCGCGAGTGCGTCCTCGACGCGTTCGCCGTTCATGGCCAGGGTGAGTTGCCCGTACGGGGTGTCCTTGATGCGGTCGACGCGACCGGACAGCAGGTTGTACTCGACACCCGTGTCCCGGACGACGTTCGAGAGCACCGGCGAATACGTGGCTTCGCCGCGGAAGGAGAGGCGAAACAGGCGGCCGGCGACCCCTGAGAACTCGGGGCCATGGCCTTCGCGGTGATCGGCTTCGGCGACGAAGCGACGCGTCGTCGGGTGTTGCGGATGCAGGAAGACATCGGCCACGGCGCCCATCTCCACGACCTGGCCGGCCTCGAGAACGGCGACCCGGTCGCAGACGCGGCGGATCACGTCCATCTCGTGCGTAATCAGCACGATGGTCAGGCCGAGGCGACGGTTGATGTCCGCGAGGAGCTCCAGCACGGACGCCGTCGTCTGCGGATCGAGCGCGCTGGTGGCTTCGTCGCAAAGCAGGATGGACGGCCGGCTGGCCAGCGCGCGTGCGATACCGACGCGCTGTTTCTGGCCGCCAGACAGCTGGGCCGGATACTTCCGCGCGTGCGCGGTCAGGCCGACCAGTTCGAGCAGTTCGTCCACGCGCGCGGTGATCTCGCCTTCGGAGACGCCGCCCTGGATGCGCAGCGGAAAGGCGACGTTGTCGGCCACGCTGCGCGACGAGAGCAGGTTGAAGTGCTGGAAGATCATGCCGATGCCGGCGCGCAGCTTGCGCAGTTCGCTGCCCTGGGCATCGGTGACGTCGCGATCTTCGATGAAGATGCGGCCCGCACTGGGCCGCTCGAGCAGGTTGATCAGGCGCAGCATGGTCGACTTGCCGGCGCCCGAGTGGCCGATGATGCCGAAGACTTCACCGCGTTCGATCACCAGATCGACGGGCTCGAGGGCGGGAACGAGTGCTCCGTCGACCCGATAGGACTTGGAAGCGGCGGCGAAACGGATCACGGGGGTTCCGGATAGGACGAAAGCGCTCATGGTAGCCCAAGCCGCGCCACGGCCGGCGCCACGGGGGTAGACTCCGGGCATTCCAACCACGTAGGGAGACGCGCATGACTGCCATCTACGATTTTTCCGCCCGCGATATCGACGGCAACGAACGTTCGCTCGCCGAGTACCGTGGCAAGGCCCTGCTGGTGGTGAACGTCGCGTCCAAGTGCGGCTTCACGCCGCAGTACAAGGGCCTGGAGGAGTTGCAGAAGCAGTTCGCCGGACAGGGCTTCGAGGTGCTTGGCTTTCCCTGCGACCAGTTCGGCCACCAGGAGCCGGGCGACGAGGCCGAGATCCGCAACTTCTGTTCGCTCACCTACGACGTGAGCTTTCCGATGTTCTCGAAGATCGAGGTCAACGGCGACAACGCGCATCCGCTGTACCGTTGGATGAAGGCCGAAAAGAAGGGCCTGCTCGGCACCGAAGGGATCAAGTGGAACTTCACCAAGTTCCTGATCGACCGCGACGGGCAGGTGGTCGAGCGCTACGCGCCGACGGATACGCCGGAGAAGATCGGCAAGGACCTACCGAAGGTCCTTGGCTGAGGTTCCTTGCTGGTGGTAGGAGCCGATTCATCGGCGAATTGAGGACATGTGGGAGCCGATTCATCGGCGAAAAGCCAACGGAGCGGTGAAGCCGGACACCCAATCGCCGATAAATCGGCTCCCACAAAAGCGCGATGATCAACGCAGCCAGGATGGCTGGGTCTTGTCGAGGAAGGCGGTGAGGCCTTCCTGACCCTCGGCGGACACGCGAAGGCGGGCGATCAGGGCGGCGTTGGTCGCATCGACCGCCTGCATGGCCTCGACGTCCATGCCGCCCATCCCAAGCGCCAGGTGCTTGGCCTCGTGCTGGGCGATCGGGCCGCCCTTGCCTAGCAGGCTAACGACCCGATCGACGGCGGCATCGAGGTCATCGGCGGGCACGGTCTCGTGGACCAGGCCCATCGCCAGGGCCGCGGCACTGCCGAAGACCTCGCCGGTGATGAACAGGCGGCGCGCGTGGCGCAGGCCGATGGCGGCGATGACATAGGGCGAGATCACCGCCGGTACCAGGCCAAGCTTCACCTCGGACAGGGCGAACTTCGCCCCCTCGCTGGCGATGGCGATATCGCAGCAGGCGACCAGGCCCACGCCGCCGCCGAAGGCCGCGCCATTGACCCGGGCCACGGTCGGTTTGGAAAGAAACTGCAGGCGGCGCATCAAGGTGGCCAGGCGCAGGGAATCCGCGCGATTGTCCGCCTCGCTGGCGCTGGCCATGCCGCGCATCCAGTTGAGGTCGGCGCCTGCCGAGAAGCTCGCCCCCGCGCCGGTCAGGACCACGGCGCGAATGCCGTCATCGGCCTCGATCCCGTCCAGCGCGGCGGTCAGGTCGGCAATCAGGCCATCGTCGAAGGCGTTGTGGACGTCGGGGCGGTTCATGACCAGACGGGCGAGGGAACCCTCGCGGATCAGTTCGACGGCGGACATCGGTCTCTCCGGAATGCGTAGGCCGCGATCATACGGTGTGCCATGCCGTTGCTGTCAGGTTGCTATCAGCGATTTCTTGCTTCATGTGCAGGCCATAACCTAAAGGCATATAATGCGAACAGTTCTTATTTGAGTAAGCCCAGTGCGCCTCTCAGACGCGCCGAAAGGTGCACATGCCGTGGTCCAGACCGTTACCGATGCCCATCCTGCCGATCCGATCGCCCAACGCCTGCGCGATCTCGGCTTCGTTTCGGGTGAGCCGGTTCGCCTGGTGGCTCGTGGCCCGCTCGGCGGCGACCCCCTCCTGATCCAGATCGGCTCGACGCGGTTCGCCCTGCGCAAGACGGAAGCCGCGCGGGTGGACGTATCCGTGGACGGCGTCGCATGAGCGCCACGTCGCTGCGCATCGCCCTGGTCGGCAATCCGAACTGCGGCAAGACCGCGCTGTTCAACCAGCTCACCGGCGGTCGTCAGAAGGTCGCCAATTACGCCGGCGTCACCGTCGAGCGCAAGGAGGGCCGCTTCACGGCTCCGTCCGGGCGCACGTTACATGTGCTCGACCTGCCGGGCGCCTACAGTTTCGATGCGACCAGTCCCGACGAAGCGATCACGCGCGATGTCTGCCACGGTCGCTATCCGGGCGAAGCCGCGCCCGACCTGATCGTGTGCGTCGCGGACGCGACCAATCTCCGCCTTCACCTGCGCTTCGTGCTCGAAGTCCGTCGCCTGGGCCGGCCCGTGGTGCTCGCCCTGAACATGATGGATGCCGCGCGCCGTCGCGGCATGGTCATCGATGTCGCGGCGCTGTCCCGTCGGCTCGGCGTGCCCGTCGTCGAGACCATCGCGATCAAGCGTGGTGGTGCGCAGGCACTGATCGACCGCGTCGATGCGTCCATTCCGGAGATCGTTCCCGCCGCCGTCGACGGCGCCAGCATCGAGCAGCTGCACGCCGAAGTGCGTTCGATCCTGGCCGAGACGGTGACGTTGCCGCGCGATACCTCGGCCATCGACGACGCGATCGATCGCTGGGCACTGCATCCGGTATTCGGCCTGCTGATCCTCGCCACCTTGATGTTCTTCATCTTCCAGGCGGTGTTCTCCTGGGCGCAGCCTGTGATGGACGGCATCCAGGCCGGCATCACCGGCCTCGGTGCCTGGGTGACGGGATTCCTTCCCGGCGACAGCGCCCTGCACAGCCTGCTCAACGATGGCGTCTTCGCTGGCCTTGGCGCGGTACTGGTGTTCCTGCCGCAGATCCTGATCCTGTTCCTCTTCATCCTCGTGCTCGAGGAGTCCGGTTACCTGCCGCGGGCGGCCTTCCTCCTCGACAAGATGATGTTCCGCGTCGGGTTGACGGGCAGGGCGTTCATTCCGCTGCTGTCGAGCTTCGCCTGTGCGATTCCCGGCATCATGGCCACGCGCAGCATCCAGGATCCACGCGATCGCCTGACCACGATCCTCGTCGCACCGCTGATGACCTGCTCGGCGCGGTTGCCGGTGTACACGCTGCTGATCGCCGCGTTCATTCCGGATCGTGCGGTGTGGGGCGTGTTCAACCTGCAGGGTGTGGTGCTGTTCACCCTGTACTTCGCCGGCATCTTCAGCGCGCTCGGCGTCGCCTTCGTGATGAAGCGCCTGCGCAAGGACAAGAGCGAGCACGCGTTGATCATGGAGCTGCCGTCGTACCGCCTGCCGAACGTGCGTGACATCGCGCTGGGCCTGTGGGAACGCGCGATGATCTTCCTCAAGCGCGTTGGCGGCATCATCCTCGCGCTCACCGTGCTGCTGTGGTTCCTGTCCACGTTCCCCGGTGCGCCGGCTGGCGCGACGCAGCCTGCGATCGATTACAGCATCGCCGGCCGCCTGGGCCGTCTGCTGGAATACGTGTTCGCGCCGATCGGCTTCAACTGGCAAATCTGCGTCGCCCTGGTGCCGGGTCTCGCCGCACGCGAGGTGGCGGTAGCTGCGCTCGGTACGGTCTATGCCATGTCGGGCAGCGACGATGCCGTTGCTTCACAGCTCGGTCCGCTGATTTCGCACCAGTGGTCGCTGGCCACCGCGCTGTCGCTGCTGGCGTGGTACGTCTTCGCGCCGCAGTGCATGTCGACGCTGGCGGTGATCCGCCGCGAAACCAATTCCTGGCGTAACGTCGCGATCGCGGCCGGCTATCTGTTCGGCCTGGCTTATCTCGCCTCGCTCGCCACCTACCAGATCGCAAGGGCGCTCTCATGAGCACGTTCGATATCGTCCAGGGCGTGATCATCGCGCTCGTCGTGATCGCCGCTGCGTACGTGGCCTTCCGCAAGCTGCTGCCGAAGACGTCCACCCGCGTGATGGGGCGGGTGTCGGCCAGCCTCAATCATGAAGGTCGGTCGGCCGTGGTGCGTTCGCTTGGCCGGCGCGTGCAGCCTGCTGCTGCGACCGGGAGCTGCGGCGACGGTTGCGGTTCCTGCGGGAGCTGCGGGCCGACACCGCCGGTGAAGACCGAAGCCCAGCCCCTGCATTTCAAGCCCCGCGCCTGATCGGCATGTGCCCGGGTAGGAGCCGATTCATCGGCGATCCCGCGGCAGCGGGCCAGGTTGCCGCAAGCACCCAATCGCCGATGAATCGGCTCCTACCTGTTCTCATCGGGTGCGGAGCGTTTGCGTTTCAGCCGTAGCGTCCACCAGCTCACTGACAGGTTCACCGCAAACCAGGCGCCGATCAGGGCGAGCGGCCAGGCGATCACGGCCGGCCACAGGATCGCGAAGACGGTCAGCACGATCGCGGTGATGGCACCGGCGAGCAGCGGGCCGGTTTCGGTGTCGCCAAGCACGCGATGTTCGGTCAGGGCCGCGCCCACCGTGTTGGCCAGGCGTAGCGCGCCGGCTGCCGCGCGACTGGAGCTGCCGCCGGTGTGTCGTGGTCGTGGCGGGCGTGGCGCGCGGGCGCGCATTCGCTCGTTGCCGGAGCGACGGCGACGCCCGCGCAGGAGGATTTCCGTGGCGTTTTCGAGGTCGGCCTCGTATTGCGCCTCGAGCTTCCCCGCGAAGCCGTTGTCCTCGATCGCCACGTCGATCTCGCGATTGCTCAGCCAGCTGGCGATGTTGAGATTGGACGAACCGACGCGCGCCCAGCGGCCGTCGGCCACGGCGGTCTTCGCGTGCAGCATCGAGCCGTTCCATTCGAACACGCGGATGCCGGCCTTCAGCAGCGGGCGATAGCCCGAGCGCGACATGCCGGCGACCATCGGGATATCGCTGCTGCCCGGGACGAGCAGGCGCACGTCCACGCCATCGCGCGCCGCCGCGGCCAGCGCTTGCACATAGGGTGCGACGCCGACGAAATACGCGTCGGTGAGCCAGAGCGTCTTCGTCGCCATGGCGGCGACCATCTGGTCCAGTCGGTACATGCCGGCCGTGCTGGGCTGCGTGGCGATCAGGCGCAGCGAGACCGTGCCGGCATCGCTGGCCTCGGCGGTCGGTCGCACACGTTCGTCGTCAGGCAGCGGCTCACCCATCTGTTGCCAACTGTCGGCGAAGGCGTGTTCGATTTCCGCAACGGCCGGGCCGCGGATCACGACGCCGGTGTCGCGCCATGGCGGGACGTCCCGGCCCGGGTCGCCCAGCCATTTCTCGCTCAGGCAGACGCCGGAGAGAAACCCCACCTCGCCGTCGACGACGAGCACCTTGCGGTGATCGCGGCTGACCCAGCCGAAGGAGCTGCCCAGACGCGGCGGGTTGTAGATCCGCACCTGACCGCCCGCGGCGCGGAGGTCGTTCCAGAAGGAGGCGCGTGACTGGCCGAGGCAACCGACCCAGTCGCCGATGACGGCAACGAGGACGCCGGCCCGAGCGCGCTCGATCAGCGCCGCACGGAACGCCTGGCCGATGCTGTCATCACGGATGATGTAGTTCTCGAGGAACACATGGCGTTTGGCGGCGGCAATCGCGGCCAGCCACGCGTCGAAATGGGCGCGCGCGTCGATCAGTAGTTCGACGGCGTTGCCGCCGATCAGCGGAGCGCCGGCGCTTCGGCTCAGCGCCTGCTCGGCGAACAGGCGGTTGGAGAATCCGGTGCTGCGGTGACGTACGTTCATGGGGGTCGAGTGTATCGGCATCTGGCATGATCGCCCGCATGGCATCGATTCCGTGTGACAACGACACAGCTGCCGCTGTCGAGGCGATCATCGCGCACAGCGGCGGGCACCCTCGCATCGCGGCGCCGCTCGGCCTTGGCAAGCCCCACGGCTTGCTCAATGCGCTTTACCGCGCTGTACAAGGCCGTGACGATCGTTCACTGACGCTCTTCACCGCGCTGTCGCTGACGCGTCCGTCCCCAGGCAAAGGGCTGGCAGCGCGTTTCGCGGGCCCTTTCATCGAGCGCCATTTCGGCCCGGCCTACGAAGACCTGGAATACGCACTGGCCCAGGCGCGCGACGCGCTGCCGTCGAACGTGCACGTCCACGAGTTCTATATGCAGTCCGGCGCGTTGCTGGGGTCATCCGCCGCCCAGCGCGATTACATCAGCCAGAACTACACGCATGTCGCCCGCGACCTGGTGGACCGGGATATCAATGTGCTGGTCCAGCTGGTCGCCGTGCGCGATGACCGGATCAGCCTCTCGTCCAACCCCGACCTGAGCTTTGACTTCCTGGATAACGTGGCGCGGGCCGGTAAGCCCAAGCCGTTGTGTGTCGCGGTGGCGCATCCGGACATGCCGTATGTGAGTGGCCACGCCGAGGCGCCGGAGGACATGTTCGATCGCCTGGTGACGCCGCCGGTGTCGCCGCCGCTCTTCGCGCTGCCACGCTCGCCGATCGAACCGGCCGAGTTTGCGCTGGGGATGCACGCCAGCGCGCTCATCGCGGACGAGGGGACCTTGCAGATCGGCATCGGCGCCTTGTCCGATGCCCTGGTCCGCGCCGCGTTGCTCCGCCATGAGCAGAATGCCTCGTGGCACGAGGGTTTGACCGCGCTGGACGGAACCGGTGCGACGCACCGCTACCTCGCGGCCTGGGGTGGCGGCAAACCTTTCCTGCGTGGGCTGTACGGGGCCAGCGAGATGGTCATGGACGGCTTCATGC
>NZ_JBFUAT010000026.1:0-62531 GCF_056406135.1 Luteibacter sp. P1_D3
CTCGCCGGCTTCCTCGGTGACGACGACATCGCCGCGCCGGAAGTTCGCGCCGAGCTGCTGAAGCAGGGCGACGCCGCGTTGCAGGTGAAGGATGGTCGTCTCAGCCTCGATGCGGCCGATCCGGATCTGCTCGGTGACGCCCTCGGCGTGGCCGTGCAGGAGCGCGGTGCACCGGCCGTCGATGCACTGATCGCTGAGATCCCGAAGACCTCCGATCCGGCCAAGCGCAATGCGATGCTGTCGGCTCTCGCGAGTGCGAAGGACGTGGCGCAGGCGAACAAGGTCCGCGACTTCTCGCTGAGCAAGGACGTGAAGGTTGGCGAGATGGCCTCGTTGCTCCGTGGCAGCCGCGATTCCGAAGCCTCGCGTAACGAACTGTGGAAGTGGTACGTCACCAACTACGACAAGATCATCGCGCGCACCGGCAGCTTCGCCGGCGGCAAGGTGGTCACCATGGCGGCAGCCGGTAGCTGCTCGAAGGCGGAAGCCGATCGCATGAGCGAGTTCTTCAAGCCGAAGCTCGCGCAGGTGAGCGGTGCGGAACGCGATCTCGCCCAGACCAGCGAGTCGACCCTGCTCTGCGCGGCCCTCAAGGCCAAGCAGGATCCGAAGGCCATCACGCGCTGATTTTCTTCGTCAGGTAGAAAACAAAGAGGCCGGGCGAGTGATCGCTCGGCCTCTTCGTTTTATCAGCGGATCTGCAGGGTGGCGCGCTGTGCGCCACCGGAACCGCTCGGCAAGACCACGACCTCGAAATTACCGCCCTCGCGCCCACTGGCATCCCACGTGCTGCGATGGCCGATAATCGTCGCGCCATTCGGGCAAGGGCCGAGGCGGCCGCGAACGTTGCAGAGCGACTCGTATTTCATCTCGCGCAATGGGACGCCAAGCAGTCGCGCCTGCGCGCCGTGGCCGTAGCCGATCTCGTCGGTGACGATTTGGAAACGCGCACCGCCATGATCTTTCGCGGTCCACGATCCCCCTTGGGGTATCAACTCGGTGCCTCCTTTGGTTGAAGTCACGTGATGTACATATACCCGCGAAAGCTGGTTGCTGGCGTGAATCGTTCCGACGCTGAGCATGAGAACTGCTACTACGCAATGGATGGTGACGCGCTTCATAAGAAGATCTCGTTCAGCCGGATTGGCTGAGGAAATGATCTTCGCTCGGTATCTGCGGAATCGATGGGCGGAGGACGAGTTCTTCAATGGCCTTCACCGCGACCACGTGTGATCGCTATCGATACCGCCGTAGGCGTAGGTGATAGCCACTAACTTGCGAGAGCTATTCGCGCGATCTCACACTTGAGCCTTTCGCACCGAACCGTTCTCTGCTCTTTTGATTGATATCAATCAGGAGGGGTCGACATGCAAGTAACTTTGCCCGTTAGCATCACCCATCCGCTCAGAGCTTTCGTGGTAGCCAGGAAGGATGCAGTCGCCCCGATCTCCGTGGTTCAGTCCACCGCCGGAGCGAAAAAAGACCTCGACCTTTCTCACATCACGCCCCGGTCGCTTCACGCGTACATTGATGAGCGAGTCATGAGCGGAGAGATAGACGAGACCGAAATGCTCTATTGCTCGTCGCTCTTTTGTTCCATACCCGACGAGTGGTACAGCGAATGTCCTGACGTGCCCGTGGACGTCACCTCGCGTGTGAAGAGCTTTGCAGACTTTACTCGCGCCCACGGATTCACGTCAGACACGACGTTCTACGAAGGCATGTTGGCATGGATGAAAATATCGGAGGAAAGGTCGGTCCACATCTCGGTCGTTGCCTGATGCGCCGGATCCGTCGTGCCGTTGTAGGTCGACGACGAACGAATGCGCAGTCATCCACCGCTTTCATGCTGAACTGACTTTCGTCGCTCCGTTTTCTCTGGTCTCTTGAAGCAAGCTCATCAAGAGGTGCCTCGCATGAATAACATCAGTCCGGTCTTGGGGCCGGGTACGTACGCGGTAAAAGGGACGACTATGCGAACGCCGGTCGATGCCCGAACCGGTGCCCGCGCAGCGAAAGCAAATGTGTCGAGTACCATCGATTTCTCCCGTGTTACGCCGAGGCAGCTTCAGGCCTATGTCAACGACATGGTCCGGCGTAACAGGATGACGGCAACGGACGGCTCCGCCATCAGTAGCTCGATTCCGCAGGAGTGGTACGCAAAGCGACCCGACGTCCCCGTGGACTTCACCGCGAACATGGAAGGTAAGCTGGATGCCGCTCGCGGGCAAAGCTCCAAACCACTGGCGGCGTTCTACGCAGGTCTGATGGAACGCATGAAAATGATGGAAGCGCAGAGCGTCCCCATCTCGGTCGTCGCCTGATGCGCTAACCTTGGCGCATGCCCTCACGTAGCCTGTTGCCAACCCGCGTGTCCCCCGCCACCGCACGCGATGTGGCGGAGGCGGCGGGCGTTTCGATTTCGGCGGTCTCGCGTACGTTTACACCCGGCGCCAGTGTGTCGGCGCGGACGCGGGAGCTTGTGACCGACACGGCCGAGCGGCTCGGCTACAAGCCGAACCGCCTTGCGCGCAGTCTCATGACGGGTCGCACCGAGCTGATCGGGCTGGTTTCCAACCACTTTGCCAATCCGACCTTCATGGAGGTCTTCGACCTTTTCACCCGCGAGCTGCAGGCACGCGGCTTGCGGCCTTTGCTCGCCAACCTGGGTGAGGACGAGGACGGCAAGGCGGCGCTCGACATGCTCCAGCAGTACAACGTCGACGCCGTGCTGATCGCCACGTCTGCGCCACCGGCCGGCTTTGCCGCTTCGTGTCGAGCGGCAGGCCTGCCGGTGCTGCATGTGTTCGGCCGGGCAGGCAGGTCATCGCCCGTGCCGGTGGTAACGGTGGACAACGTCGAGGGTGGTCGTCGGGTCGCGGAGGCCATGCGCTTGCGTGGGCTGCGGCGCCTTGCCTTCCTTGGTGGCTCCGATCGCGATGCCTCGACGATCGATCGTTGCAAGGGTTTCGCCGAGGCGGCGGGGGCTGCGTTAAGGCAGACGCTGCATGCCGGTAACTACACGCATGAGCACGGCCGTCTCGCCATGCATGCGTTGCTGGATCGAAACGATCGGCTGGATGGCGTGTTCTGTGGCGACGACGTGTTGGCGCTCGGGGCGATCGACGCCTGCCGCGAACGTAGCGTGGATGTCCCCGGTGAGCTCAGCGTCGTCGGCTTTGACGACATGCCGTTGGCCGCTTGGGCTTCCTACTCGCTGACGACGGTGAAGCAGCCGATTCGCGAGATGGTGTTGCATGCGATCGAACGAATCGTCGCGTGGATGGAAGATCCTGAGGCGGTACCGCGAAGCAAGTTGTTTGCGTGCGAGTTGGTCGTTCGGGGAAGCCTCCGCGACGCGTGAATGGTCTCGTGGCGTGGCAGCACCGGCGTGGTCGGTTCCTGCATACCGCCGTAGCTAGTCGATCGCCACCCAGCGGCGCTCGCGATGCGACAGCAGGGCGGCTTCGATGATGCGATCAACCTCGTAGCCGTCGCGGAAGGTTGGCCACACCGATTCACCTGTCGATATGGCCTGCAGGAAGTCACGCGCTTCGATGATGATCTGGTCGTTGTAGCCGGTGCCGTGTCCGACGCCCTGGTTGAACGCGAGGTAGTCCGGGTGCGCGGGGCCCATCAGGAGTTTCTGAAAGCCCCTGCGTGACGGTTCGCGGGCGGCGTCGTAGAGCCAGAGGGCGTTCTGGTCTTCCTGGTCGAAGGCAATGGCGCCACGCGTGCCGGTGATCCGGTAGGTGTAGCCCATCTTCCGCCCGGCGGCCATGCGGCTGAAGCTGATGCTGCCGGTAGCGCCGTTGGCGAAGCGCAGCAACATCTGGCCCTGGTCGTCGTTCTCGACAGCTTCCGGTCCATTCGGGCCATCGCGCCGCGCGTGCACGATGTGGGTGTCGGCCACCAGGCTGGCGATGGGCCCGACCAGACGCAGGCAGGCGTTGACGATATGCGGCGCGACGTCGCCTAGCGCACCGGCTTCCGTCCCGGTGGCGATGCGTGTGCGCCAGGAGGCGGGGAGGGCGGGATCGTGAAGGTAGTCTTCCACGTGTTCCGCGGTGACCTGGATCACGTCACCAATTTCGCCCGAGGCGATGATCTGCCGGGCCAGCTGGCTTGCGGGCGTGCGGATGTAGTTGAAGCCGATCATGTTGGGCAGCCCTGCACGTTCGACCGCCTCTGTCATGCGCAACGATTCGTCGGCGCTTGCGCCAAGGGGCTTCTCGCAGAAGACAGGTTTCCCGGCGGCGATACAGGCCATGACCATGTCGAGGTGGGTGCGTGGCGGTGTCGCAATGACGACGGCATCGACGCCAGGGTCGGCGACCAGCTCACGCCAGTCGCCGGTCGAACGGCGCCAGCCCCAACGCCGCGCCTGCTCAGCCGCGCCCTCGGCCGTCGAGGTGGCGATCATCTCGCAGACCGGACGCAGGGTGGTCTCGAAAATGGCCGCGACGCCCTGGAAGCCCGCGGTATGCGCCTTGCCCATGTAGCCGGCGCCGATCAGGCCGATCCTCAGTTCGCTCATCGCTTGGCTCTTGCTGGTGGGTGATAGGCCGACTCTAGGGATGTTGCAGTGCGGTTTGCAAGCGCTTGCAAAACGGCATAGCGTAGTCCTCGAACCGGCCTTCGCCCGCCTTAACCACGCCGCCATCGCGGCAGGAGCCAGCCATGCATGCCTCCGCGCACTCGTTTCCCCGCTCGCCCACCCGCATTCGTGTCTTTACCGAAGAGACGCTGGATACCGAAACCGTCGTGAGCGAGCTACTCGATGGCGTCGGTGCGGTCACGCTACGTGGCTTGTTCACGCCTGCGGAGATTGCCGAGGCGCGCGACATCGTGATGCGTGAATCCGACGCGGATGAGCGTGGCCGCAAGGTCACCCACTTCCAGGGCGATGCGGAAAAGGCAGGGCGGATCAATCTGCAGCGACGGGTCTGGAATCTGCTCGGCAAGGGCGAGATCTTCTCTCGGATGGCAGCTCATCCCGCGATCATGAAAGTGATGCGTGCCTTTATCGGCAGCGAGTTCATCATGGGATCGATCGCGGCGAACCGGATTCTCCCGGGCGGGCCCGGTCAGGAGCCGCATATCGATTATCCATATTGGGACTTCCATTCACCGGAAACGCATCCCGCGCGCATCAACGCGACGTTCCCGTTGAATGCACAAGCGACGATCATGCTCGATCCGTTTACGGAAGAAACCGGCGCGACGGCGTTCGTCCCCGGCACGCAGCGTGAGTTGCACTACCCGGACGAAAGCGACCGGTTCTTCGAACGCTGCGAGCGCATGCTCGGCGAGCCGGGCGATACCGTAATCTTCTTCGGTGCCGTCTGGCATTGCGCCATGCCCAATCGCAGCAGCATCGATCGCTCGGCGATCATCACCCAATACCTGCCGAAGTTCGTCAAGCCGATGGAAGACATGCCGGCGGCACTGCCAGCGGAGTTCGTCAAGAACGCGAGCCCGGATATTCGCCAGTTGCTGGGGCTGAACTATCCGTACCCGGAAGTGCTGGACGCGGCGCGCGGCGGTAATGCGGAAGGGCGCGATGCGATGAAGGCGCGGTAGCCAACGCGTCCGCCGCAACTTGGCCGATCAGCTGCGCTTTGTAGGAGCCGATTCATCGGCGATCCCGCGGCAGCGGGCCGGGTTTCGGCTAGCACCCATCGCCGATGAATCGGCTCCTACACAGAGCGGTGTGGCCTAAGGTGGCGTGGACTGCTTTTGGATGAAGGTCACGACGTCGTCCAGCACGGAAGCCTTGTGTTTGCCGGTGCCAAGACCGAACAGCACGCCCATGTGACCGGTGTCGGGATAGAGCTTTACCTCGACGTGCTCGCCCCGCGCTTCATAGCGTCTCTGCAGTGAAAGCGCATTGGAGGATTTCACGGTGCCGTCGGATTCGCCTTGCAACAACAGGGCGGGAGGTTCATCGCCATCGACGAAGTTGACCGGTTGCGAGCGGGCCTGTTGCTCTGCCGTGTGGCCGAACATGTCGATGAAATCGTCGTTGGTCAGGGGAAGGAAGTCGTAAGGCCCCGCCAATCCGATAAAGCCCGAGAGATCGCGTGGCTTCATGCCGACGGCACCGAGCCAGCGGCCGTCGGTGGCCAGCAACGCCGCTATGTGTCCACCCGCCGAATGGCCCATCACGAAGAGGTGTGCCGCATCGCCGCCGAACTCCCCGGCATGATCGTGTGTCCATCGGACCGCCTTGGCGCCGTCCTGCATGAAGCCGTCGAGTCGCACGGTAGGCCATTGCCGGTAGTCGGAGACGACGGTGACGATGCCCCTGGCAGCCAGTGCCTCGCCCACCCAGCGGTACCACTGCCGCTTCCCGCTCTTCCAGCTTCCGCCGTAGAGGAACACCACGACGGGTGCCTCATGCGCCTGGGGTGGCGAGTAGACATCCAGCGATAGGCCGTGGGGCGCATCGAAGACGATGTCCTGATGCGCCACAACACCGGCCGAAGGCTGGCGTGCGTTGACGGCGGTGAAGAGAGCGGACTGGCAGCCGCTGAGAAGAAGACTGCCGAGGGCAGCGAGAAAGAGTCGGGTCATGCCGGTAACTTACGGATCCGGCGTGAAGGTGGATGCACCGTCGGCCGTGCTCAGCGTGAAGGGCTGCCCGAATAACGTCGGATGAAGGCCATCGTGTCGGCGAGGACAGGCGCCCTGGCTTTCAACGGGCCAAAGGCGAGGAGAAGCTTTTCGTGTCCGAGGTTCGGATACAGCTTCAGTTCGACGGGCTCTCCCTGCTGGCGATAGCGGCCCTCCAGGGCGATGGCCTCCGATGGGTAGACGATCGTGTCTTTCTCTCCCTGCAGCAACAGGGCGGGCGGCTCGTCGCCATCGACGAAGTTGATCGGTTGGGAGCGCGCCTCGTCCTCCGGCGTGCGCCCGAACATGTCGTAGAACTCGGGCTCGTCGAAGGGGATGAAGTCGTAGGTCCCAGCTACACCGATGAAGCCGGCCAGGTCGCGTGGCTTCATGCCCACGGTAGCGAGCCACTGCTTGTCCATGGCCAGCATCGCGGCGATCTGGCCGCCCGACGAATGGCCCATGACGAAAAGGTGCGAGGGATCGCCACCGAACTCGCTGGCGTGATCGTGTGCCCAGCGAACGGCTTCCGCGCCATCGTGAAGGAAGCCATCCAGTCGCGTACGTGGCCACAGACGAACGTCGGCCACGATGGTTACCACCCCCTCGGCCGCCAGCGCTTCACCCATCCAGCGGAACCATTGCCGCTTGCCGCTCATCCAGCTGCCACCGTAGAAGTAAACGACCACGGGGGCGTGTTCCGCGTGCAGCGGCGCGTAGACGTCCAGCGCAAGTGCGGACGCTGCGTCGTAGGTGATGTTCCGGTGCGGGACGACCTCGTTGGACGGCTGGCGCAGGTTGACCGTGCCGAAAAAGGCGCTCTGGCATCCGGCGAGCATCAGGAGGGAGAAGAGGAGGGCGGCGCGACCGGTCATCCGCCTAGTCTAAGGCGAGGCGCCGGGGCCATCGACGCTAGAATGCGTGGATGACCGACATTCGCACGATCCTGCGCCAAGCGACGGAAGCCCTCGGCGACCGCCTCGAAGCCGAGTTGTTGCTCGCCCACGTGCTCGGCGTGAATCGCGCATGGTTCTTTGCCCATGCCGACGACGCCGCGGAGGCCTCCGGGTTGGACCGCTTCGAGGCACTCGTGCGCCGTCGGGCCCTGGGTGAGCCGATCGCCTACATCACGGGCACGCGGGACTTCTGGTCGCTCACCTTGGAAGTGACCCCGGCGACTCTGATCCCGAGACCGGAAACCGAGTTGCTGGTGGAGCTGGCCCTTGAACGATTGCCGCGTGGCGGCCGCGTCGTCGACCTCGGCACCGGCAGTGGGGCGATCGCGCTGGCTATCGCCAGGGAGCGTCCGGATGCTGTGGTCGTCGCCGTGGATGCGAGCGCGGAAGCGCTGGCGGTCGCGCGTCGTAACGCACAGCGCCTTGACCTGGGGCGCGTCACGTTCGCGCATGGCGACTGGCTCGCTCCGCTGGCTGGCGAGTCGTTCGACCTCATCGTGAGCAATCCGCCGTATATCGAAGCGGACGATCGCCATCTGCGCGAAGGCGACCTGCGCTTCGAACCGATGACGGCGCTTGCCTCGGGCGCGGACGGCCTCGTCGACATCCGGCGCATCGTGGCCATGTCACTGCGTCAACTCGTGCCAGGTGGCTGGCTGTTGATGGAGCACGGGTGGAACCAGGGCGACGCAGTGCGCGGCGTGCTGGAGCACGCCGGCTTCATGAAGACGTTTACCGCTCAGGATCTGGAACAGCGCGACCGCGTCAGCGGCGGCTGCAGGGAGTCCTGAGCGTCGCGCGAGCGCGGGGACTTACCCCGCGCTGGCCACCGCGCTGGCGATGAACTGCGGGAATCGCGCCACGATCGCGCTGCGAATCTGGGGCAGGTCGAGGCCCGCCATCGTCAGCACTTCCTCGCGGCTTCCGTGCTCCAGATAGGCGTCCGGCAGGCCGAGATGGAAGATCGGGATCGTCACGCCGTTGGCAGCCAGCAACTCGGCCACACCCGCACCGGCCCCGCCGGCGATGGCGTTGTCCTCGATGGTGACGAAGGCCTTGTGCGTGCGCGCCATCTCGAGGATCAGTTCCTCGTCCAACGGTTTGACGAAGCGCATGTTGACCAGGGTGGCATCCACTTCGGCGGCGATCACCGCGGCGGGCGCGAGCATGGTGCCGAAGGAAAGAATGGCCAGGCCGTGATGGCCGCGACGGCGCACTTCAGCCTTGCCGATCGGGAAGGTTTCCAGTGCTTCGACCATTTTCGCGCCCGGGCCGGTACCTCGGGGGTAACGAATGGCGGCGGGACCCTTGTATTGATAGCCCGTGCTCAGCATGGTCCGGCATTCGTGCTCGTCGGCCGGCGCCATGATCACCATGTTCGGCAGGCAGCGCATGAAGGAGAGGTCGAAGCTGCCCGAATGCGTGGCGCCGTCCGGTCCGACGACGCCTGCGCGGTCGATGGCGAAGGTTACGTCGAGGTTCTGCAGGGCGACGTCGTGGATGGCCTGGTCGTAGGCCCGCTGGAGGAAGGTCGAGTAGATCGCCACCACCGGCTTCGCGCCTTCCACTGCCATGCCGGCGGCCAGCGTCACCGCGTGCTGCTCCGCGATCGCGACGTCGAAATAACGCTGCGGGTATTCCTTCGAGAAGCGAACCAGGCCCGAACCTTCGCGCATCGCCGGTGTGATGCCGAGCAGGCGCTCGTCGGTGGCCGCCATGTCGCACAGCCAGTCGCTGAAAATATCGGTATAGGTCGGCTTGGCCGGCGCGCCTTTCTTGACCAAGCCAGCGACGGGGTCGAACGGGCCGACGGCGTGGTATTCGATCGGACCCTTCTCGGCCGGCTCGTAGCCCTTGCCCTTGGTCGTCATGACATGGATGAGCTGCGGGCCCGGAAGATCCTTGACCGTCTCCAGTGCCTGGACCAGCTGGGCCATGTTGTGACCGTCGATCGGCCCGGTGTAATGGAAGCCCAGTTCCTCGAACAACGTCGACGGCACGAACATGCCCTTGGCGTGTTCCTCCCAGCGCTTGAAGAAGCGGCCGAAGAACGACTCGCGCGGCATCGCCTTCTTGGCGCGCTCGCGCCACGCGTTGAGCGTGCGGCTGGACATCGCGCGAGCCATCATCTTGGTCATCGCGCCGACGTTTTCGCTGATCGACATGCCGTTGTCGTTGAGGATCACCAGCATGTTCGGCTCGACGTCGCCGCCGTGGTTCAGGGCCTCGAAGGCCATGCCCGCGGTGATCGCGCCATCGCCGATGACGGCGATGACCTTACGGTTGTCACCCCGACGCTGCAGGGCGATGGCCATGCCCAGCGCGGCCGAGATCGAAGTCGAGGAATGGCCGACACCGAACGTGTCGTACTCGCTCTCTTCGCGGCGCGGAAAAGGGGCGAGGCCGTCCTTTTTCTTGATCGTGGTGATCCGGTCGCGCCGGCCGGTGAGGATCTTGTGCGGATAGCACTGGTGTCCGACATCCCAGACCAGGCGGTCGCGGGGGGTGTCGAAGACATGATGCAGGGCGACCGTCAGCTCGACCACGCCCAGGCCCGCGCCGAAGTGTCCGCCCGAGGAGGCGACGGCCTCGATCAGGTAGCGGCGCAATTCGTCGGCGATCGCCGGCAGCTGGTCGTCCGGAAAGCGCCGGAGATCCTCCGGCGATTCGATCTGCGCCAGATAAGGGTAGCGGGAGAGGTCGTTCATCCCTCTATTGTTCGCCTACGGACGGGCCGGGGCAAGGGACGGGGCGTGAATCTTTGCGGGCAATCCGGGGCCGGACTCAGGCGGGCCGGCGATCTCGCGGCAGGTGACCCACCAGGAATTCCATCTGATCGGCCAGGATATTGCGGTTGGACAGGATCAGGTGCTCGACCCAGCTGGGGCGATAGGGCACGGCCAGGAGCGGCATGTTGGCCTGCTGCGGCGTGCGGTTGCTCTTGCGCAGGTTGCAGGCCAGGCAGGCGCTGACCACGTTCTCCCACTCGTCCGCGCCCTTCTTGGATAGGGGCAGGACGTGATCGCGCGTGAGTTCGTGACGGGTGTAGTGATGCCCGCAATACAGGCAGATGTGCCGATCGCGTGCGAAAAGGGCGGTGTTGGTGAGGGCAGGTGCCGGGTCGATGGCGTGTTCGCGGCAATGACCGGTGCTGGCGACGATGGGGTGAAGCTCGAGACTGCTCTGGAGTCCACTGGCGCGGCTGAGGCCGCCGTGGACGGTCAGACAGGGGTCGCCGAGCGTCCAGGCGACCACGCCACGAACGTACAGGCAGACGGCGTCCTGCCAGCTGATCCAGTCCAGGATACGGCCCGCCGCATCAAGGGAGAGCACGCGCGTGGTGTTCAGCGCGGTCACCCTGGGCAGGTCATCCTGAAGCACTTCCATCGTCATCGTGTCTCGTCCTTCACATAAGCGAAAGAGCGTTCCAGCCAGTCGAACTCCGTGCGGATCGGTGCATCGATCCGACCCCACAAGGGGCGTTGACCCGAGCATAGCCCATTATTGCTACAGAAAAGCACCAGCCCGGCCCGCTTCTTGCGGGGCTGTCCGGGCCGCGCGGCGCTGATATAGTGGGCGTTCGACAGACGCCCGACGGGTTTGGAAGGGGGGCCGGGGTGGCTTCCCAGGTCCGACGGGTACGAGAGGGTTTCACTGTGGCAGAAGTGCTTTTCTACGAGCGTCCGGTTCCGCTGAACCGCACCGCGCACCGCGACCTCCGCATCAAGGCGGTCAACAACATCCGTTTCGCTGCCGGCGCGCACTCCGTGCCGCTGACGGGCGTGGAATTCGCGCCCGCGGCGCGTGACTACCCGATCCTGTTCGCCGGCAACTCGATCGAGGAAGCGGGCCCGATGGCGCTCCTCGGCCTTCGCCAGGGCGAGAACCTCCTGGTCGGCGAGAACGGCTTCTGGGAGACGGGCATGTACATCCCGGCCTTCATCCGCCGCTACCCGTTCGTCCTGGCCGAGAAGCCGGTCGGCGCCGAGGGCGACGACTTCACCGTGTTCCTCGACGAGGCCTACGAAGGCTTCAACGACAGCGAAGGCGAGCGCCTCTTCAATGAAGACGGCACCGACGCGCCGGCCCTGACCAACGCCGTGAAGTTCCTGGGCGAGTTCCAGGACCACGTCGCCCGCACGCAGTGGTTCATGGGCAAGCTGCGCGAGCACAACCTGCTCGAAGAGCGCACCGTCACCCTGCAGAAGGAAGGCAAGGGCATCAACCTCAACGGCCTGTTCGTGATCAACGAAGAGAAGCTGCGCACGCTTGATGAGAAAGTTGCCCACGAGTTCCTGCGCGAGGGTGCGTTCGGCTGGATCTACGCCCACCTGGTGTCGCTGGCCAACATCGACCGCATGGCTGCGCGTCTGGATGCACGTGAAGCCAAGGACGCACCGGCTACGGTCTGACCGACCCCCGGTTCGTGCGAAAAAAAGGCCACCCCTGGGTGGCCTTTTTCATGGGGAATGTGGGAGCCGCTTCAGCGGCGATGCCCTTGATCAGCGCACCGGTTTCGCCAGCCGCATCAGGTCGGTATCGAAGCCGTGGGAGACATAGAGGTCCCGGGCTTTCTCGTTCCCAGGGAGCACGGCCAGGGTGACGAACTGGCAGTGATGTTCCTTTGCCCAGGTGTCGGCATACGCGAGCATGAACTTCCCGACGCCAACACCTTCGTATTTTTGGGCGACCGCGATATTGGCGATATGGCAGTTGTCGCGATGAGTGAAGAAGTCCTTGGTCTTCTGCAGCTGCAGGAAGCCAACGGCCTCGCCGTCCTCGTTTTCGACGACGAAGATGTAGCTGTTGGGCGGCTGGTCGTCGAGGTGATGGACCAGATCGGCCTCGATGCCCTTCAGGCAATCGGTACGCGTACGGCCGTTGGGCAGCGGGAAGCTGATGAAACGGGGGACCAGATCCAGGATGAACTCATCGTCGTCGCTCTCGGCGAGACGGATCAGGAACGGGGAGTCGCTCATCGTATCGGGCACCGTCGCGGCTGAAGGATTCCGGAAAGAGTCTGTTTCTACACCTTCACGCTGGCCGACGGAAGCCCCGCCGGCGAATGAGGGAATGTGGGAGCCGCTTCAGCGGCGAAAGGCCAACGGAGCGGGGTAGGAGCCGATTCATCGGCGATCCCGCGGCAGCGGGCCAGGGTGCCGCGAGCACCCGTTCGCCGATGAATCGGCTCCTACCAAAGCCGCCGCCGTCAGAGCGGCTCGGGCACCGTTGCCACACCGGCTTCGATCGCCGCCTTGTGCACGTGGATGCGCGGCAGGATGCGGGTGAAGTAGAAGGTCGCGGTATCGCGCTTGGCCTGCTTGTCGTTCGCCGAGAGGGACGAGCCGCCGGCAGCCAGTACGCTGCGAGCCCAGACGTAGGCCAGGCTCACATACCCGGAGAAGTAGAGGTAATCCACGGCCGCGGCGCCGAGTTCCTCGGGATTCGCCTGCGCACGCTGTGCGATCGCCTGGGTCACGTCGCCCCAGGTCTTGGTCGCGACGGCGAGCGGGCCGATGAAGGCCTTCACGGCGTCGTTGTCCGCGTTGGTCTGGCAGAAGGTCGAGATCTCGTTGAGGAAATGCTTCAGGCCGGCTCCCTGCAACTGCATGATCTTGCGGCCGAGCAGATCGAGCGCCTGGATGCCGGTGGTGCCTTCGTACAGCGTGATGATGCGGGCGTCGCGGACGAACTGTTCCATGCCGTGCTCGGCGATGTAACCGTGGCCGCCGAAGATCTGCAGGGCTTCCTTGGTGCACTCCTGTGCCGCCTCGGTGAGCAGGCCCTTGACGATCGGGATGAGGAACGAGAGCAGTTCGCCCGCGTTCTTGCGGACCTGCGGGTCGGCATCGCGCGATTCGATGTCGCCCTGCAGCGCGGCATAGGCGGCCAACACGCGACCACCTTCGACGAAGGCGCGCTGGGTGAGCAGCATGCGACGTACGTCGGGGTGCACGGTGAGCGGATCGGCCGGCTTATCCGGGAACGCCGGGCCCGACAAGGCACGCATCTGCAGGCGCTCGCGGGCGTAGTTGAGGCTGTTCTGCAGGGCGCGCTCGGAGACGGCGAGACCCTGGATGCCGACGCCGAGGCGTGCTGCATTCATCATGGTGAACATCGCCATGAGCCCCTTGTGCGCCGGTCCGATCAGCCAGCCTTCGGCACCGTCGAAATTCATTACGCAGGTGGCCGAGCCCCTGATGCCCATCTTGTGCTCGATCGCACCGGCGGCAACGGCGTTGCGATCGCCGAGCGAGCCGTCCTTGTTCACCTTGAACTTGGGCACGATGAGCATCGAGATGCCGCGGCTGCCCGCTGGGGCGTCCGGCAGACGGGCCAGCACGAGGTGGACGATGTTCTCGGAGAAATCATGCTCGCCGGCGCTGATGAAGATCTTGGTGCCGCTGACGCGGTAGCTGCCGTCGGCGTTGGGCTCGGCGCGGGTCTTCAGCAGGCCGAGATCCGAGCCGGCCTGGGGCTCGGTCAGGCACATGGTGCCCGTCCAGCGGCCATCCACTAGCGGCTTCAGGAAGGTTTCCTGCTGCCACTCGGTGCCGTGGTGTTCGAGCGCGTCCGTGGCGCCGTGCGAAAGCAGCGGGTAGATGCCCCAAGCCAGGTTGGCCGAGTCGATCATTTCCTTGGTCATCGCGCCGAGCACGGCGGGCAGGCCCTGGCCGCCGAACTTTTCGTGTGCCGTCAGGCCGGCCCAGCCACCCTCGGCGTACTGGCGATACGCCTCCTTGAAGCCCTTCGGCGTAGTGACCGTCGCGGTGGCCTTGTCATAGACGCAGCCTTCCTGGTCGCCCGAGGCGTTCAGCGGAGCCAGAACCTGTTCATTGAAACGCGCGGCCTCATCGAGCACGGCATCGAGCAGGTCGCGCGAATGCGCCTCACCGCCCTGGAGTCGGGTGAGCACGGCTTCGGCGCCGAGCACGTCGTAGAGCGCGAAGCGCATGTCATTGAGCGGGGCTTTGTAGATCGTCATCGTGAATCCTGGCGAGGCGCGGCAAGCGCGGCTGTGGAGTGATCAGGGAGAGCGGTAGGTGTCGGGGATGCCGGGGACGGGCGATAGCCAGTTCTTGCCGTGCACGTCGAAGGTGCGCGACTTGTCCTCTTTCTCCGGCGTGGCCGAAATGCTGCCGTCGATGGCATAAGGCAGCGACCCGCTGCTGCCCTTGGCCGCGAGCTCGGCCAGGGCTTTGGACATCTCGGCCGTGGGAAGGATGTCGATGACGGTGACGTCGGCCGCGAAGGAGGGGATGTCCTGGTCGATTTTTGCGTCGAGCAGCACGCCGCCGAGATCGCCGACGCGAAGCGTGCCCTGGAAGCGATCGAAGGACATGCCGCCGTAGCTGTTGTTACGCAGGCGCAGCGTCACATGCCAGGTCCCGCCCGGTTTGGCGGCGACCTGCTGCAGGGTCACGGCGGGCGGATACACGCTCTTCTTCTCGGGGCCGCAGGCCGCCAGGAGAGCCGTCGCGGCCAGCAATGACAAGCGAAAAACGGTGGTGCGAAGGGTCGAGGTCATTCCCTGGAATTCCGGCGGTTGGCGTCGAACAGTCGTTCGATGGTAGCGCCGGCCGGGCCATACGCGCGAGACGTGCGTTTGAAACGCGGTTCCCAAGCGTCGGTCGAGCAGGCATCATCCGCATTGACCTTTCTACGTGCCTTCCCATGACCCGACGTATCGCCGCCCGACGCTCTCCCATTCACGGAAACGGCGTTTTCGCCACTGGCGCCATCAAGGCCGGCGACGAGATCGTCGAATACAAGGGCGATCGCATCACCCACGCCCAGGCCGACAAGAAATACGGCGATGGTGGCGAGACCGGCCACACCTTCCTGTTCACCCTCAACGAGCGCTTCATCGTCGACGGCAACAGCAACGGCAATACGGCGCGCTGGATCAATCACGGCTGCAACCCGAATTGCCAGGCCGTCATCGAAGAGGCGGTGGAGGGCAAGCCGTCGAAGAAGGACCGCGTGCTGATCGAGGCCATCCGCGACATCGCCCCGGGCGAAGAGCTGACCTACGACTACGGCATCACCCTGGACATGCCGCACACGGCCCGCCTGAAGAAGGTGTGGGCCTGCCTCTGCGGTGCGCCCAATTGCATCGGTACGATGCTCAAGCCCAAGCGCTGAAGCATTCGGCCGAGGACACCATCGTAAGTTTTGTGAACAAGCGCTGACAGTTCGCTAAGACATCGCGCGAAGCTCGACGACAAATCCTTGGCCTCCTCGTTGTCCATTGCAAACATGATATGCAAAGGGCTCAGATGACTAACTTCATGTCTGCCGAATTGACGGGCTGATGCTGAAAAAAAGGCTTCGTATCATCGTGTTTTTAACGCGTGGCTAACTCCGTAATGTATTTACTACCGACGCGCAAGCTGCGCTAAATCACGTGCTACATGGAGGTAGTGTCATGAATCCAAATTCAGTGGTCGGGAAACCTTACAGCGAGGTCAAGGATGCGCTAGAGGCGGAGGCAAAGTCCTCTGGCGCAGTAGTTGAACTGGTTCAATTACCCTTACAGGATCTACCGGTCTCAAGGAAGGCCGAGAGCCAGTCTGTAGATGACGAGTCAGATCCTGGCAAATTTTATGACGCAATAGAAAGTGGCATGACCGGCAAAATGGCGACGACGTATGATATTTCGGCTAATGCAGCTTACGTTGATGGACATAGGACGCTCGTTGTACGTATTCAGGATGGCTAAGTAATGAGTGCGAGTTATGTGTAAAACGTCGTTGTCGCAAAATGTATTTTGACTTCCACATTTCCATCGACTTTCGCTGCACCCCGGCCGGCGCCGCCTCAGAAAGGCTTATCTCCGTTGCTTAGCGGCGCTGGCCGCCTGTCATCGCCTTCAACGGCGTCGGGTAATCGGTCAGCTCGGGCATCGGCACGATGCCCGAGCCCAAGCGTAAAGCCGCAATGAGGACATGTAGGAGCCGATTCATCGGCGAAAAGCCAACGGAGCGGTGAAGCCGGAAGGCCTATCGCCGATGAATCGGCTCCTACAACAGCGTGGTCCCTAGCGCGCCGCTTCAGTCTTCCTCGGCCCGGGGCTTCCACTGCTCGGCCAACTTCCGCTGGACGCCGGCCGGCACGGTGTCGTAATGGCTGAATGCCATCGCATAGCGGCCCTGTCCGCCGGTCATGGCCTTCAACTGGGTCGGATAGTCGGTCAGCTCCGCCAGCGGCACGCGCGCCTTGATCAGGGTCTCACCGCCTCGTAGCGAGTCGGTGCCCATGATGTGCGCCCGCTTGGATGCCAGACCTCCTGTGACGTCGCCCACATAGCGCTCCGGGATAGACACCTCCAGATCGACCACGGGTTCCAGCACCTGGGGATGCGCGCGCGACACCGCGTCGAGGAAGGCCTTGCGGCCGGCGCTGATGAAGGCGACCTCCTTGGAATCGACCGGATGGTGCTTGCCGTCGTACACCACGACGCGGACATCCTGGATCGGATAGCCCGCGATGGCGCCGCCGTCCAGCGCCTGGCGCACCCCTTTTTCGATCGCCGGCATGAACTGTCCGGGGATCACGCCACCCTTGGTCTCGTCGTCGAAGACGAATCCCTTGCCGCGTTCCAGCGGCTCCACGCGCAGAAAGACTTCGCCGAACTGTCCGGCACCCCCGGTCTGCTTCTTGTGCCGGTGATGGCCTTCGGCATTCGCGCCGATCGTTTCGCGGTAGGCGATGCGCGGCGGATGCGTGATCACGTCGACGTCGTAACGCGCTTTCATGCGCTCCAGCATGAGTTTCAGGTGCAGGTCGGAGAGTCCGCGTATGACGGTCTCGTTGAGTTCCTTGTGATGCTCGACGCGAAAGCAGGGGTCTTCCTCGGCGAGCTTGCACAGGGCCTGCGACAGCTTCTGTTCCTGCCCCTTGTGTGCCGGCTCCACGGCAAGCCCGAACATCGGCGCCGGGAAGGCAGATGGCTCGAGGTGGATACGCGATTCATCGGCGGCGTCATGCAGTACGGCGTCGAAATGGATGTCGTCGATCTTCGCCACGGCAGCGATGTCGCCCGGCAACGCTTCGTCTACCTCGATATGTTCGCGACCCTGCAGGCGAAACAGGTGCGCCACCTTGAACGGTTTGCGTCCGTCATCGACGAACAGCTGGGCGTCCTTGCGCACGGTGCCCTGCCAGACGCGAAACACACCGAGTTTTCCGACGAAAGGATCGTTGACGATCTTGAACACATCGGCGACGACGTGACGCGATGCATCGGCGGCGACGTCGAAGGGGGCTCCCGCGCGATCGCGGAACGGCGGTGGGTTCGTTTCGGTGGGGCAGGGCAGGATGCGCTCGACCAGTTCGAGCAGTTCGTCGACACCGATGCCGTCGCGGGCGCTGGTGAAGACGATCGGCACGAGATGTCCGTCGCGCAGGCAGTGCTCGAGTGCGCCGCGAATTTCCGCCGCGGACAACGCGGACTCACCGGCTTCGAGGTAATGCTCCATCACCTCGTCGTCGATCTCGACCACCTGGTCGATGATGCGCTGATGGGCCTCTCCCGGCGACGAGAAATCGGTGTCGCCCGCGGTCTGGAAAAAGGCATCGCGTACCGAGTGCCCTTTCGATGCCGGCAGGTTCAGCGGCAGGCATTCGTTGCCGAATTCCTCGCGTAACGCGTCGACCAGGCCTGGCAGGTCGAGGCCTTCGGCGTCGATCCGGTTGACCACGAGGATGCGAGCCATACCCCGTTCCCTGGCGTGCGCCATCATMGTGCGCGTGCCGTGCTCGATCCCGTTCGCCCCGTTGACCACGATGGCCACCGTGTCGGCGGCGGCGAGCGCGGCGAGTGCGGGCCCGCGGAAGTCGGCGTATCCCGGCGTGTCGAGCAGATGGATGCGATAGCCGTGTCGTTCGATCGAGGCGATGGATGCGTCGATCGAATGCCCCCGTGACTTCTCCATGGGGTCGGTGTCGGAAACGGTACTGCCACGCTCGATGCTGCCGGGGGTCGTCAGTGCGCCACCGGCGTGAAGCATGGCTTCGAACAGGGTGGTCTTGCCGGCGCCGGCGTGACCGGCAAGGGCAAGGCTGCGGATGCGTTCCGTGGATGGCGACACGATGCGACCCTCCTTCTCAAGGCCGTCCGGGCAATCCGGACGCTCATGGCGGTGGTGATTCAGGCGCGCCAACGCCGATTCCAAGGGTTCTCCGAACCCGTACCGGACGCAAGGGGAATCTTTATCTGACGACGCGGTCTCTAGGCCAGGGCTTACGCTGTGCTCAGCCGCGCGCCACTATCCTGTCCCACTTCCGAAGGCCCCATGGGGACTCCCGCTCGCGTGCAATATCCCGGTAAGGCGCCACCGCCCTTCGTCGAACCCCACCGGCTCGAACCGGAGGCATCGTC
The DNA here is from genome assembly GCF_056406135.1 of Luteibacter sp. P1_D3. Classification (NCBI taxonomy): domain Bacteria; kingdom Pseudomonadati; phylum Pseudomonadota; class Gammaproteobacteria; order Lysobacterales; family Rhodanobacteraceae; genus Luteibacter; species Luteibacter sp. P1_D3. Next base: position 18,955 of record NZ_JBFUAT010000026.1, read on the forward strand.
GCGCTCGCGCGGTCTGGCACCCCTGGATGCGGCCAGCCTGGTCGCCCTGCATGCCATCGGTCGCCGTCCACCGCCGCGTGACCGGGTGCGCTTCACGCTGGCCCTGGCGGCGGCCCTCGTCCTGCATATCGTGCTGATCTTCCTGGTGCGCTACGAGATGCAGCCGCGGGTGCAGGTCGCGTTCGCCCCGCCCGTCGACCAAGCCGATGTGCTTGAGGTGCGTTTCATCGAACCGACACGCCCGCCCCCGGCGGTCGCCGACGTGCCGCCCCCGCCGCCGGTGTCCGAGCCGCCGCCCAAGGTGCGTTCGCCGGAGGCGACGCGCCCCGAGCCACCGCCGAAGAAGAAGCCCGAGGATGAAACGCCGGCCGAGGCCGCCTCGCCGACGCCCGCGCCTGCGAGCCAGGCGCCGACGGCCAATCTGTTCGGCAGGGATGGCAGCGTGGCGATGCCAACCTCCGGTGCCGGATCGAAGCCGGACTTCGTCGCGCGCAAGCCTACCGACGACACCGGCATCATGTCGCACAAGACCACGGTGACGTACACACAGACGCGCTTCGAAAAAGACTGGGCACCGCGCGACGAAAATGCCCTGAGCAAAGGCGTTCGTCAGGTCATCGAGAAGACCACCGTCAAGCAGACCGTCGACCTGGGCCACGGCACGCGGGTGAACTGCGCGACCGTCCTGTTCGTCCTGCCGGCGGGTTGCAGCGGTGAAGATCCCTCGAAGGCCTCGAAGAAGGATGGCGACGTCCGTCTCAGCATGGCGCCGGCGAACCCCCTGGCGAAGGACCTCCCCGACCAGCCGACGCCACCAACCGAAGCGCAGTGCATTGCCGCGTTCCGCGCGGACAAGCCCCTGCCGCAAGGATGTGCATCGGATATTCCTCTGAAGGCCATGGACCAGGAGAACGCCGAGCGCGATCGTCGCGCCGGCAAGTGACACGACGGGCGTACGCAGCGATTGTCTGCGGCGCCCGCAGCATGGACACTAACCGTCCATGCAGACCCCTCGCCCGCCGGACAGCGATCCATCGATCGCCGCGAATTCGCTGCCCGTCTCGCCTCGCGAGGCGGCCATGCGTGCGCTCGTCTATCGACGTCTCCTGCGTGAGAAGCCGCGCGCGAGCGGACGGCGTATTGCCGGCTGGGTCGGCACCCTGCTCATCCACCTGGTCTTCCTGTTCGGGATGATCCTCGGCCCGGCGTACAACGTGCTGCCAGCGCCACCGGAGCCGGACACGCCGGATGCCCTGCAGGTGCGCCTGCTCGACAAGCCGCCTCCGCCGGTGCCGCCCGCGCGCGGTACGCCGTCGACGGCGCCGGTGGCCAAGGTGAAGCACACGACCACGTGGGACACCAAGGCCAGCCGCGCGGCGCGCGGGTCGCATGCGGCCGCCGTCGCGGCGACGAAGACGCCGTCCCGTCCGGCCGTCGCGGCACCCGCGGTCCCGGCGCCCAAGGTCAAACCGGCGCCGAAACCCGTCGCGCCGCCACCGAGCGTGGCGGCCGTGGCCGAGCGCCCGGTGGTTCAGCCCAAGGCACCGCCACCGCAGCGTGATCTCGAGAAAGTGCCGCTGCCGACCCCGTCGCCGCCCGATCTTGCCGTCGATACGCCAAAGCCGCAGGTCGTGCCGCCGACCTTCCAGCCCGAGCCGGTGCGCCGACCGCAGGAAGAAGGGTCGGAAGCCATGCCGCCGCCTGCCTCGCTGGATATTCCGCCGACACCGGCATCGCAGATGACCGTGACGCCGACGCCGCCCACGATCACGGCGGAACGCACGACGCCGGTACCGACCCAGGCGATGACGCTGGCCACCGTCCCGCGTCCCGAGGTCGAGGAGAGCTCGGCGCCGCCGACCCCGCAGGACGTGCCGTTGCCGCAGGTCGCGCCCGAGCCTGCGGCGCCGACACCGGATCTGACCGTCGATACGCGTCCCGTGCCGCCGAAAGTCTCGGCACAAACGGTGCAGACCGTGCAGGCGCCTGCCGTCGGGGCCGAGGCGGAGCTCGAGGCCGTCCCGCTACCCGATGCCGTGGCGAAGCCGTCCGTGTCGGCCCCGGTCGCTACTGTCGATCGGCCGTCCGTGCAGGCGCCCTCGGTGTCGCCGGGGGAGATGCAGCGTCCGGTCGCCGGTGCCGACACGGCGCCCTCGGCACCGGGTCAGGCGCCCGGTGATACGGCGACGGGTGAGGCCGCTGCCGCTCAGGCCGCCGCGACCGAGGGCAAACAGGGCCAGAACCAGGTGGCCGAGGCCGTCCTGGGGCAGCCTGCCGGCAAGGCATCGCCGGGCGACGCCAACGTCGCCGGCTCGAACACGCCAGGCGCTGCGCAGGAGTCCGGCAAGCCGGGCGCCGCCAAGGGTGTCGATGAAGGCGACCGGCTGACCGGCGCGAATGGCACCTCGAACCGTAGCGACGGCGTGGTGGGAGGGCAGGGTGACAAAACGGGTCAAGTGGGCGCGTATACGGAACTGAAGCCGCGCGGCAACGTGACCGTGCAGAACGGCCCGCATTTCCACGTGGACTACAAGCCGACGCGCTTCGACGGCGCGTGGACGCCGAAGGGCGAGTCGAGCGTGGACACGGCACTCCGCCATGGCGTCGAAGCCAGCACAGCGCATTTCGCCGTGCCATTGCCGCGTGGTATCCGCCTCAACTGCACGGCGGGGCCCGGCACGGCCGGCGCGAAGAACGCGAGCGCCGCGATGAACGCCATCTCGATCTTCAGCCTGGGCTGCAGCGGTGGCGATGGTCCGCCCGCGCCGGCAAATGCCGACGCCACCGTGAAAAACCAGACCATGGCCCCGGCCAAACCGCTGGCCGAGAACCTGCCGCCGGCGAATGCGGCGACGGTGGCGGCGGCGCCTGTCGCGCTGGACAACACCGCTTACTGCACGGCCGCGCGCATTGCCGGCGGTCCGCTGCCGCCGGGCTGCGAAGCCTCGATCAAGATCAACGTGCCCGCGCCGAAGGCAGCGAGCGGTTCGTGGGTGCCAGCCAGCGATCAGTTCAAGTAGGCAGACGTTGGATTTCGGTGCCGGCGATCATGTCGTGGATGGCCCGGCGACGCCGATCGAACCACGCAGGCAGCAACAAAACGAGCCAGCCGATCACCGGCGCCCAGAGCGCGGCCTTCAGTGAGGTCAGCGGATAGACCAGGACAAGAGCGAGGGGCAGGGCGGCGACGATGAGGCGCACCAGGGCTCGCATCCAGGTCACGGGCGCGCCTTCCGCATCGGTGACGCGGATGCGCCACGGCCGCATGCCAAGCGTCTGCCCGCCACGCACCCAGGACAGCAGGAAATAGGCACCGACCACGACGCCCTGCAGCGGCTGGTACCACCACGTGAGCATGTGGCCGTGTTCGTCGAACAGCCGACCACCGGTCGCCATCTGCGCGAGCAACCCGACGACCATGACGATGGCGACCACCGCGAGTGCGTCGTAGACGATGGCGGCGAAGCGTCGCCAGGCAGGCGCGGGCGAGGTCGGGGTCATGCGATTCCGGGGCGGTGGCGACGCTGCATTGTAGACGGGCGACGACAGCCTGGCGGCGTCGGTCATTCGTGGCGTCATTTCGGCCCCGATGGCCCGCCATCGTTGGCTTTCATCGCGTTTCTTCCCGATCGGCTCCGTTGACCCTTTCGGTGTTCGGTGCCTACGCTGGCATGACCCTGGACAACCGCACGGAGCGCCGCCATGAGCCTGATCCTGAAGTCATCCAACCCAGCGCTCGATGCCTACCTCCGGCAAATCGACGGCGATGGCTCGACGTCCCCGATCGAGTCGCAGACCATTCGCGACCAGGCCGACCAGCACATCGGCGCAGTGACCGGCGTGTCGGCGAATGCGGAGTCGGCGACGCCGCTGGCCAAGGCGGTGGTGGCGTTACTTTCCCAGGCGGATGCCGTGGTGGAGGGCATGCAGCGTGTCGCGATCGAGGCTCGCAAGGCGAAACTTCCGGCCGACCAGCGTGAGGCGCTCAAGGATGGCGTCGAGCACGAGCTCGGCTATGTCGTCGCAGGGTTCCAGTCGAGCATCCAGCGACTTTGAGGTGAGGACCCCGCATGCGACCATCCACGCATGCATGCCCCCTCCGAAACATCGCCTGCCGCCGAACTTGCCGTCGATGATGCCCGCCTCATCGAGCGCTTCATCGAGCGCATCTGGGCCGAGGACGGCCTGGCCGATCGCACGCTCGAAGCGTACCGCCAGGACCTGCAAGGGCTGGCGCGCTGGCTCGGCACACGCGGACGCTCGCTCGCAACGGCCGGGCGCGAGGACCTTTCCGCGTATCACGGCAGCCAGCCCGTCGCGGTGCGCAGCATGGCGCGAAGGCAATCGGCATTTCGCCGCTTCTTCGCGCAGCTGGCCCGGGACGATGGCGCGCGTGAGGATCCCACCTTGCTCATGCAGCGTCCGCGGATGCCACGAAGCCTGCCCAAGGCCCTGGCCGAGCGTGAGATCGAGGCGCTGATCGTCGCGCCGGATCTGACGGGGCCACTCGGTCAGCGCGATCGGGCGATGCTGGAATTGATGTACTCGTCGGGCTTGCGGGTGTCGGAACTCGTCGAGTTGCCGCTTGCCGGCCTCAATACGCGGCAAGGCGTGCTGCGTGTCACCGGCAAGGGCGGCAAGGACCGGCTCGTACCGGTAGGCGAGGAGGCGCTCAGCCATGTGGAGACCTACCTGCGCGAGGCCCGGCCGCAGCTCGCCAAGGGACACGGCCAGCCGGCGGCGCTATTCCTTTCCCGACGGGGCGATGGGATGACCCGGCAGATGTTCTGGACCCTGGTGAAGCGCTACGCCATGCAGGTGGGCATCCCGGCCAGCCGCGTCTCACCGCACGTGCTCCGGCATTCGTTCGCCACCCACCTGCTCAACCATGGAGCTGATCTGCGTGCCCTGCAGATGCTGCTGGGCCATAGCTCGCTCAGTACGACGCAGATCTACACCCTGGTGGCGAAGGAAGGCCTGAAGCGGCTTCACGCCCAGCATCACCCTCGCGGCTGAGTGGCCATGGCACAATCGGGGGAACCGATGGCGCGGCGCGTGTTCCAACACCTGCCCCGCTTCTCCCCCGGTAGCAGATTGGAGTCCGCTATGTTCAAGAAGATTTTCCCGGCCCTCCTGGCTGGCACGTTCGCCATGACGGCCAGCGCTGCCGACGACCAGGCCGCCGTGCGCGCCGCCGTCGAAGGAATCGGCCCCGGCATCGAGGTGCAGAGCATCGCGCCCGCGCCGATTCCCGGCTACTACCAGGTGGTCGCGTCGGGCCGCATGGTCTACGTGAGCGCAGACGGCCACTACATGCTCAACGGCAACCTGGTCGATCTGCAGAAAAAGACCGACCTGAGCGCCGCCGCCTGGTCCGGTATGCGCAAGGCCGAGCTGGCAAAGGTGCCCGAGTCCCAGCGGCTGGTCTACTCGCCGGCCAATCCGAAGCACACGATCACCGTCTTCACCGACGTGGACTGTGGGTTCTGCCGCCAGCTGCACTCGCAGATCAAGGAACTCAACAAGCAGGGCATCGCGGTCGAGTACGTGTTCTGGCCGCGCGAAGGCGTCAAGACCACGGCGGGCAACGACACCCCGTCATACACCAAGGCCGTCTCGGTCTGGTGTGCCGCGGACCGCAAGAGCGCCTTCGACTCGGCCATGACCGGCGCCGCGGTAAAGACCGCCAGCTGCGCCAACCCGGTCAAGGACGAATTCGAGCTCGGCGAGCGTCTTGGCGTGAACGGCACCCCGACCATCGTCAATGAAAGCGGTGACGTGATCGGGGGCTACCTTACGCCCGAGCAGATGGTGAAGGCCCTGAACGCCCCGGCGGGCTCCGCCCGTAACGGCTGAGCCACCCGGATCGCCGCTGAAGCGGCTCCCACAGGCCCGAGGCAGGCCATGCCCTGTGTGGGAGCCGCTTCAGCGGCGATGCGTCACCCCGATGCTGCCGCGCAACATCATGTAGAATGGGCGTTTTCCTGCAGCGCCTTTTCCCCCGCATGATCGCACTCGACGGGCAGAGCGCCCTCTCACCGTTTCGCCTCGAACGACTGAACGCGCACCTGGATGCCCTGCATCACGGCACGCGCGTCCAGGCCGCCTGGTTCACCTATTTCGTCGACGTCGCCGTCGCACCGGAAGGCGAGGCGCGCGCGCGTCTGCTGTCGGTGCTCGAAGCGAAGCCGGGCACCCCGGACGAGGCCACCTTCTGGGTCGTGCCGCGCCTGGGCACGATTTCGCCCTGGTCCAGCAAGGCCACCGACATCCTCCATGGCGCCGGTTTCGACGTGCGCCGGGTCGAGCGCGGTACCGCGTGGCGAGTCACCGGCATGCCGGATCCCAGCGACCCCAGCTACGCCGCCATCATGGGGGCGTTCTGCGATCCCATGGTGCAGTCGCCGCTGGCTTCGCTGGCGGATGCCTCCGGCCTGTTCCTCGTCGGTGAGCCGGGTCCGCTAGGCCATGTGGAACTGGGCGCCGATCCGCGCGCCGCGCTTTCCGCGGCGAACCAGCAGCTGGGCCTCGCGCTCGCCGACGACGAAATCGACTATCTCGCCGATCGCTATGCCGAGATGGGCCGTGCGCCGACCGACGCCGAGCTGATGATGTTCGCCCAGGCCAACTCGGAGCACTGCCGGCACAAGGTGTTCAACGCGACCTGGACGCTCGACGGCCAGACGCAGGAAAACTCCCTGTTCGGCATGATCAAGAACACCCACCAGCATTCCCCGGCGCATACCTTGTCCGCGTATCACGACAACGCGGCGGTGATCGAGGGTTACGAGGGCAATCGCCTCTTCGTCGACCCCAGCGATGGTGTGTTCCGCACGGTGGCCGAATCCGCGCCGTACGCGATCAAGGTCGAGACGCATAACCACCCGACGGCGATCGCCCCGTGGCCTGGCGCCGCGACGGGCGCTGGCGGCGAAATCCGCGATGAGGGCGCCACCGGTCGCGGTGGCAAGCCGAAGGCCGGCCTCACCGGTTTCTCGGTGTCGCACCTGCGCATCCCGGGCCTGCCGCGGCCCTGGGAAAAAGATCGCCCGCTGCCGCCGCGCATGGCGTCGGCGTTCGAAATCATGCGCGATGGCCCGCTTGGTGCCGCCGCGTTCAACAACGAATTCGGTCGTCCCGCGCTGGGTGGTTACTTCCGCACGTTCGAGCAGGAGACCGGCGACAAGGGTGTCCGTCGCGGTTACGACAAGCCGATCATGATCGCCGGTGGTCTCGCGGCTATCCGTCCGGACCATGTCCAGAAGCGCAAGGTCCGTCCGGGCGACAAGGTCATCGTGCTCGGCGGCCCGGCCATGCTGATCGGCCTGGGCGGTGGTGCCGCGTCGTCGGTCTCGTCGGGTACCTCCAGCGCTGAGCTCGATTTCGCCTCGGTGCAGCGCGATAACGCCGAGATGGAGCGCCGCTGCCAGCAGGTGATCGACAGCTGTTGGGCGCGTGGCGACGAGAACCCCATCGTCAGCATCCACGACGTCGGTGCCGGTGGTGTGTCCAACGCCATTCCCGAGATCCTCAACGACGCCGGTGTCGGCGGCATCATCGATCTCTCCGCCTTGCCGTGCGACGACCCCACGCTGTCGCCGATGCAGGTGTGGAGCAACGAATCGCAGGAGCGCTATGTGCTGGCGATCGGCGCGGAAGACCTCCCGCTGTTCGAAGCCTTCTGCGCACGCGAGCGCTGCCCGTATGCCGTGGTCGGCGACGCCACCGCGGAACCGCGCCTCATCGTCAAGGATCCGCGCCGCGACATCACCGTGATCGACCTGGGCATGGACGTGCTGTTCGGCAAGCCGCCGCGCATGCACCGCGATGCCGTGCGCGTGAAGCCGCGCGTGGACCTCGTGGCCGACCTCACCGGTATCGGCATGGACGAAGCGCTGATGCGCGTCCTGCGCCTGCCGGCCGTCGGTAGCAAGAACTTCCTCATCACCATCGGCGATCGCACCGTCGGCGGCCTCAACGCGCGCGACCCGATGGTCGGGCCGTGGCAGGTGCCGGTGGCCGACGTGGCCGTGACCATGACCGACTTCGACGGCTACACCGGCGAAGCCATGGCCATGGCCGAACGGGCGCCGATCGCCCTGCTCAACAGTGCCGACGCGGCACGCATGGCGGTGGGTGAAGCCATCACCAACATGGCCGCCGCTTCGCTGAAGCTCGACGAAGTGCGCCTGTCCGCCAACTGGATGGCCGCCGTCAACCACCCCGGCGAAGACGCTGCATTGTTCGACGCGGTCAAGGCCGTCGGCATGGAGCTGTGCCCGACGCTCGATATCTCGATCCCGGTCGGCAAGGACTCACTGTCCATGCAGACGGTGTGGACCGACGACACCGGCAAGGCACAGAAGACGGTTTCGCCCGTGTCGCTGGTCATCACCGGTTTCGCCCGTGTCGACGATGTCCGTCGCACGCTGACACCGCAGATCAAGCTCGATCGCGGCGATAGCGAGCTGTGGTTGATCGACCTCGGTGCCGGTCGCGATCGCCTCGGCGGTTCGGCGCTCACCCAGGTGTTCAACCGTGCTGGCGGCGTGCCGCCGGACCTGGACGACCCGAAGCGCCTTCGTGCGATGTTCGAACTCATCCAGGAAGCGAATGCGCTGGGCCTGTTGCTGGCCTATCACGATCGCTCCGATGGCGGTGCCATCGTCACCCTGCTGGAAATGGCGTTCGCCGGCCGCTGCGGTCTCGAGCTGCGTCTGGACGGCTGGGCCGATGCCACCTTGCGGGCCCTGTTCAACGAAGAGCTCGGCGCGGTCGTGCAGATCGCTGCGGCCAATCGTGAGGCCTTCGAACAGCTGCTGGTGAAGTACAACCTTGCCGGCATGACGCATCACGTGGGTCGTCCGAAGGAAAAGCTCGGCATCAAGCTCCACCTCAACGGCGAGACGGCGTTCAAGTGGAACTTCACCGAACTGTTCCGGGCCTGGAACGAAACCAGCTATGCCATGCAGGGCCTGCGCGATAACCCGCAGAGTGCCGAGCAGGAGAACCACTGGCGGCTTGACGACGCCGATCCGGGCATCTCTCCGAAGCTCACCTTCGATCCGGCGGAAGACATCGCGGCACCGTACATCAACACCGGCGTGCGTCCGCGCGTTGCGATCCTGCGCGAGCAGGGCGTCAACGGCCAGGTCGAAATGGCGGCGGCGTTCAGTCGCGCCGGTTTCGACGCGGTCGACGTGCACATGTCCGATCTCGCCACGGGTCGTCATCACCTGAAGGATTTCCGTGGCTTCGCGGCCTGCGGCGGTTTCTCCTACGGTGACGTGCTCGGCGCGGGTCGCGGCTGGGCCACTTCGATCCTTTACAACGACGCGCTGCGTGAGCAGTTCGCGCGCTTCTTCGAGGACGGCACCAAGTTCGCCCTCGGCGTATGCAACGGCTGCCAGATGATGTCGCAGCTGAAGGACATCATCCCGGACGCGAAGCACTGGCCGCAGTTCCTGCGCAACCAGTCGGAGCAGTATGAAGCGCGCCTGGCCACGCTCGAGATCCTCGATTCGTCCAGCGTGTTCTTCCGCGGTATGACCGGTTCGCGCATCCCCGTCGCCGTTGCGCATGGCGAGGGCAGGGTGTACTTCCCGAACGTATGCAGTCCGTCGAAGAGCCACGGCTCCGCACGGTTCGTTGACAATCGCGGCAAGCCCACGGAGAGCTATCCGCTCAATCCGAACGGTTCGCCAGGCGGCCTGGCGGCGTTCACCGCTGCCGACGGTCGCGTCACCATCATGATGCCGCACCCGGAGCGCGTGTTCCGGACGGCGCAGCTGAGCTGGCACCCGGAGAACTGGGGCGAGGATTCGCCGTGGATGCGCATGTTCCGCAATGCGCGCGTGTGGGTGGGCTGAACGGAGTAACGGTTCGGTGACGACTAACGCGGGTCTTACCAGCATCGTCATCGTGCTCGCCGACAGCGGGCCGTTTACGCGCGAGTGCGTGGATCACGCGCTCGCCAGCGACGTGCCCGTCGAGGTCGTCATCGTCGACAACGGGTCGGCCGATGGCATCCCCGAAGCACTCGATCGCGCCTATGCCGACGACAACCGCGTTCGCGTGATTTACAACCGGGCCAACCTCGGCTTCGGGCCGGCCGTGAATCGCGGTGCGGCCCAGGCCCACGGCGATCGGCTGCTGGTCCTCAATCCCGATTGCCTGGTCGAACCGGACACTATCGCGCGCATGGCCGCGCACATGGACGTCCATACGGGCATCGTCGGTGCCGTCGTCTGCGACAGCGCCGGTCATCCCGACCCCGCGTCGCGCCGGCGCGACCCGTTGCTGCGCCGCTCGCTGAGCACGATGCTCGGCCGGCGGGGAGACCACGGGATCGATATCGAGGGCCCGATGCCGAATGGCGCCGAGGACGTGGAGATCGTCTCGGGTGCTATCGTGCTGATGCCGCGTGCGGTGTTCGATCGGCTCGGTGGCTTCGACGAAACCTTCTTCCTCCATTGCGAGGACATGGATCTCTGCCGGCGCGCCCGCGACGGCGGCTATCACGTACTGCTCGCCGGCGATGTCCGCGTGCTGCACGGCAAGGGCGGCTCGAGCCGTCATCGGCCCATCTTCGTCAGCCGGCACAAGCATCGCAGCATGTACCTGTGGTTCCGCCGGCACGATCCCGCGGCACGCAACGCGCTGGTCCGGGCGATTGTCTGGTTGGGCATCTGGTCGCACTTTCTCCTGAAGATCCCGGGCCAGCTCGCCCGGCGCCGCCGCCGGTGAGCGGTACGGCATCGCGCGAGAGCGGACCCGCCACGCTCGGCCTGCTTGCTGTCACCGCCATCTGGGGTTCCACCTTCGTCCTGATCAAGGACGTCGTCGGCCGCATGTCGGTCACCGACTTCCTTGCGGTGCGCTTCACGATCGCCGCGGCTGTCATGCTGGTCCTGTTCGCCCGGCCGGTCTGGCGCCTGAGCAGGGCACAGCTCGTGCGTGGCCTCGCGCTGGGCGTGCTCTACGGGCTGGCACAGTGGCTGCAGACCGAAGGTCTCGCGCTCACGTCGCCGAGCGTCAGCGGCTTCGTCACGGGCATGTACGTGGTGATCACGCCGATCCTCGCCTTGCTGATCTTTCGCCAGCGGATGCCGGTCAGTACCTGGGTCGCGGTAGGCCTGGCGATGGTCGGGCTGGGCGTCCTGGCGCTGAATGGGTTCGAGGTCGATCTTGGTGTCCTGCTTACCCTCGCGTCCGCCGCGCTCTATGCCTTGCATATCGTCGGCTTGGGCCATTGGTCGAAAGCGGGCGACGCCTTCGGCATGTCCGCCGTACAGATGGTGGGTATCGCGACGGTCTGCTTGCTGGCGACCCTGCCGCACCATGGGCCCGCACTGCCGCCGGATACCAAGGCCTGGATCGCCGTGCTCTACATGGCCTTGGTCGCCGGGGCGTTCGCGATGCTGGTGCAGACCTGGGCGCAGGCGCACATGCCGGCGACGCGCGCGGCGATCGTCATGACGACCGAGCCGGTTTTTGCGGCGGGTTTTGCCGTGCTGCTTGGCGTGGACGTGCTGACGGTGCGCATGGTCGGCGGTGGAGCGCTCGTGCTCGCCGCGATGTACATGGTGGAGCTCGCACCACGCTTCCGCCGCAAGAAGCCGGCGGAAGCGCTGCATCACGAGGTGTGAGGCGCGGGCCCTACTTGGCGCCCTTGTCGGTCGAGAACTTGTAGGTCATGACGTTGCGGTAGGTCTTGCCCGGTTCCAGCCGTGCCGAGCCGAAGTCCGGATGGTTCGGCGTATCGGGAAAGATCTGCGGTTCCAGCGCGAAGGCGTCGCCCTGCCGATACACGCCGCCCGCCTTGCCCGAGCTGGTGCCGTCGAGGAAGTTGCCCGAGTAGAACTGCAGGCCGGGCTGCGCCGACCACAACGACAGCACGCGGCCCGACTTCGGATCGCTCACCCGCGCGACCTCACGCGGTGCCGCGGCTTCCTTGCGGGAAATCACCCAGTTGTGGTCATAGCCGCGACCGAAAACGATCTGCTCTTCCTTCGCATCGCGGACGTTCTTGCCGATGGGCTTGGCTTTGCGGAAATCGAAATCGGTACCCGCTACGTTGCGGATCTCGCCGGTGGGAATCGCGGTGGCGTCGGTGGGCAGATAGGCGTCGCCGGCGATCATCAGTTTCTGGTCCATCACGCTGCCGGAGCCTTCGCCTGCCAGATTCCAGTACGTGTGGTTGGTGATGTTGACGATCGTCGGTGCATCCGTGGTCGCGGAGTACGCGATGGTCAGTTCGTTCTTGTCGTTGAGCGAGTAGGTCGCCGTGGCCGTGAGCTTGCCGGGATAGCCCTGGTCCCCGTCGGGACTCACATACGTCAGGGTGACACTGGGTGTCGCGCCGGACTCGACCTTGTCGACGTTCCAGATCACCTTGTCGAAGCCGACCTTGCCGCCGTGCAGCGAGTTGGGTCCGTTGTTGACGGGCACGTTGTACTGCTTGCCGTCGAGGGTGAACTTGCCCTTGGCGATGCGGTTGGCATATCGGCCCACCGTGTCGCCGAAGTACTGCGGCATGGCGAAGGTGCCTTTCAGGTCCGGGTAGCCGAGCACGATATCGCCGGGCTTGCCGTTTCTGTCCGGTACGTCGAGTGCGTAAAGCGCTGCGCCGAGGGAGAGGATTTTTGCGGTGACGCCGTGGCCATTGGTCAGCGTGACCAGGGTCACGTCCTTGCCGTCGGGCGTACTGCCAAACGAAGCTTTTGACGCTTCACCGGCCGTCGCGGCCGTCGCACTGGCCAGCAGGATCGCGGTGGCCAAACCCGTTCCGAACTTTCTCATCATTCACTCCGGTTGCCATCAACCCGCTGACAAGATCATATTTGTCAGACAAATGACAAGTTGCGGTGCGTCATCGTCCCGGCGGCCAAGTCGGCTAGGATAGGCCTCTCGTTTCGTCCCGTATTGGAACGTCCATGGCTTTGAAGACAGGGGGAGCGCGCAATCTGCATGCGCGCGTCATCGAAGAAATCGGCGAATCGATCGTCAGTGGCGTGCTTCGCCCAGGCGAATCGCTGCCGGGTGAGTCGCAGCTGGCCGAACAGATGTCGGTCAGCCGGACCGTCCTGCGCGAGGCCCTGAAGGTGCTCGCGGCCAAGGGACTGATCGAGACCCGGCAGAAGACCGGGATGCGCGTGCGCGATCCCGCGCACTGGAATCACCTCGATGCGGACGTGCTGTCCTGGCGCTGCGCCGCGATGCCGACGGAAGATTTCGTCGAGAAGCTGGTCGAAATGCGCGAGATCATCGAGCCGGCCGCCGTCATGGCGGCGGCCCGCCGTCGTTCACCGGAACAGCTGGTGGCGATCGGCGCCGCACTCGACGCGATGGAAGATGCCCCCGACCTCGATGCCTGGGCCGCAGCCGACCTGGGTTTCCACGACGCCGTCCTGGCCGCGACCAACAATGAGCTCCTCAGCTCGCTGTTCTCGGTGGTCGAGACGGCGTTGGCCACGTATTTCGTGATGTCGGCGCGCACGGCGAAAAACTTCAAGTACTCGTTGCCGCATCATCGCGCGGTTTATGAGGCGATCCGTCGCCGCCGGCCCAACGAGGCCGCCATCGCCATGCGCACGATGATCGCGGACTCGCGGGCGAACATGCGCAAGGGCACGGGCAAGCGCCGCACCTGACGGTTCAGCAACAGCGTCCGCCGGTGCCTCGATACCTCGCTTCCTGCCGCTCGCGGAAGAACTCACCGTAGCTCGGGATCTTCCGTTCGGGATGATGCTCGCGGAGGTGATTCACGTAGACGTCGTAATCCGGCACGCCGCAGCAGAGGCGGGCGGTCTGCACCGCCCACCTCCACAGTCCGCGCAGGCCTGACCCTGCTGTCGTATTCATGACCGGTTCCTCACGATGCGACGCTCGACAGCGCGACGTACGGTTCTTCGTGCGCGGTCGGATGGTTGGCGCGCCAGGCGCGGGCAATGGCGCGTAGCGAGAAGAACAGCATGGTCAGCACGAGCAGCATGAACAGGCCGGTGAGAACCATGTCGACCCGGTTGTTGGTCACGATGCGCTGCATCTCCTCGGCTGTCTTCGCCGGCGCGAGCAACTTGCCCGATGCCATGGCGTCGGCGTATTTCTGCGCGGCGGCGGTGAAGCTGATCTTGTCATCGAAGAGCTTTTGCCCCGCTGCGGTGAGCGTACAGATCACCAGCCACGCGGCGGGCAGGCCGGGCACCAGCACGTAACGCTCGCGCTTGAGTTTCACCGTGACCAGGGTGGCGAGCATCAGCGCGATCGCGGCGAGCATCTGGTTGGCGATGCCGAACAGTGGCCACAAGGTGTTGATGCCACCCAGCGGATCGACGGCACCCTGGTAGAGGAAATAACCCCACAGGCCGACACAGATCACCGTGGCGATGATGTTGCTCACCCAGGACTTGGTCTCCTTGAGGGGGGCGTAGGCCATGCCGGCCAGCTCCTGGATCATGAAGCGGCCGACCCGTGTGCCGGCGTCTACCGTGGTCAGGATGAAGAGGGCTTCGAACAGGATGGCGTAGTGGTACCACATGGCCATCATGCCCTCGCCGGGCAGGATGCCGTGAAGCAACTGGGCCATACCGACCGCCAAGGTCGGGGCGCCGCCGGCGCGACCGAGGATGGTCCCTTCGCCGATGTTCTTCGCCGTCTCGGTCAGCTCCTGCGGCGTGACCAGGAAGCCCCAGGTGCTGATGGTCTGCGCGGCCTGTTCGACGGTCGTGCCGACGAGCGCGCCGGGGGAGTTCATCGCGAAGTAGACGCCGGGATGCAGGGACGATGCGGCGATCAGCGCCATGATGGCGACGAAGGCCTCCATCAGCATGCCGCCGTAACCGACCATGCGTGCCTCGCCCTCGTTGGCGAGCAGCTTGGGCGTCGTGCCCGAGGCGATGATCGAATGCCAGCCGGAGACCGCACCGCAGGCGATGGTGATGAACAGGAAGGGGAACAGGTTGCCGGCAAAGACCGGGCCGGTGCCGTCGATGAACTTGGTCACCGCCGGCATCTGCAGGGTCGGCGCGGCCAGGAAGATGGCCAGGGCGAGCAGGGCGATGGTGCCGATCTTGAGGAAGGTGGACAGGTAGTCGCGCGGGGCAAGCAACAACCACACCGGCAGTACCGAGGCGAAAAAGCCGTAGCCGATCAGCAGCCACGCCAGGGCCTTCGCGTCGAAGTCGAACAGGACGGCCATGGCCGGCGTGTCGTTGACGGTCTTGCCGTACCAGATCGAGGCCAGGAGCAGCACCAACCCGATGATCGAGACCTCGAGGATGCGGCCGGGCCGGATATAACGCAGGTATACCCCCATCAGCAGCGCGATCGGAATGGTCGCGGCGACGGTGAAGGTTCCCCAGGGGCTGTGGGTGAGGGCCTTGACCACGACCAGGGCCAGTACCGCCAGCACGATCATCATCAGCACCAGTACGCCGACCATGGCGATGACACCGGGCACTTCGCCCAGCTCCTCACGCAGCATGTGGCCCAGGGAGCGGCCGTCGCGGCGAAGCGAGAGCCCGAGGATCATGAAATCCTGCACGGCACCGGCGAAGACGACGCCGACGAGGATCCACAGAGTGCCGGGCAGGTAGCCCATCTGGGCAGCAAGGACGGGGCCAACCAGGGGGCCTGCGCCGGCGATGGCGGCGAAGTGATGGCCGAAGACCACCCAGCGATCGGTGGGGACATAGTCGAGCCCGTCATTGCGCAGGACGGCTGGCGTGGCACGCGACGGGTCCAACTGGAGAACGCCCGTGGCGATCATCCGGCTATAGAAACGGTAGCCGATGAGGAAGACCGCGATGGACGCGGTGACCAGCCAGATGGCGTTGATCGGTTCGTCTCGTCGCAGGGCGACGACACCCAGGCACCAGGCGCCGACGATGGCGATGGCGGCCCACAGGATCTTCCCTGCGGGGCTCGGTTTCGGGATGGCACTGTGCATGGTCTTCGACTCCCCTCGCGGATGGGACAAGGGTCGTCCCCCCGGTCACGGGGGTCAATGCGTGACGAGGGCCTGTCGTATTAGCCATTGGTCGAATGGCCGGCCGGCATCGTATGCTCGGGTCATCCCCACTCCCCTGGCGATAACGATGATTCACGAGATTCTTAAGATGGGCGACGAGCGCCTGCTGCGCATTGCGCCGCCGGTTCCCGACGCGATGATCGGCAGCACCGAACTGGATGCCCTCATCGCCGACATGTTCGACACGATGCACCACGCCGGTGGCGTGGGCCTGGCAGCGCCGCAGATCGGTGTGGACCTGCAACTGGTGATCTTCGGGTTCGACAGCAGCGAGCGTTATCCGGAGGCGCCGCCGGTGCCGGAAACCATCCTGCTCAATCCGGTGATCACACCGCTGTCGCAGGACATGGAAGAGGGCTGGGAAGGCTGCCTTTCCGTCCCCGGGCTACGCGGGGCGGTGAATCGTTATTYGTTGATCCGCTACCAGGGTGTTGGCCCCAAGGGCGAGGTCATCGACCGTACGGCGGAAGGCTTTCACGCCCGGGTGGTCCAGCATGAGTGCGACCATCTGATCGGCCGCCTCTACCCTTCGCGGATCACCGATTTCGGCAAGTTCGGCTACACCGAAGTGCTTTTTCCTGGCATGGACATCGGCGACGATTGAGGTGATTCGTGGCGCCGGCGTTTATTCGGCCTCGGCCAGCGCTTCGACGATCACCAGGAGTGCCTTTCGGCGCTCCTTGGGCAGGCGGCTCACCAGCCCGACCAGGCGCAACTGCTCCCGCGAGTCGGCGCGATACAGGGCGGGGCTCTCCCGCACGCCCGTGGCGCCGTTCGGAGCGCCGCGGCCGGTGGCCAGCCATTCGAAGTTCACGCCGAACCGGGTCGCCATGTCGATCTGGCGTTCCAGTTCCGGCAGGCCGAGATCGCTGAGCCACTTTCGGGCGGTTTCCCGGCTGACGTCGAAGAGATCGGCCAGCTGGGTGATCCGCCCGCGGCCTTTCTTCACGCCAGCCATGTCCAGCGCGACATGCAAGCGTTGGGAAAAACCTCGGTTGATAGGTGGCATGACAGCTCCGGCTGAGCGCTTTGGCGCTTCAAGACCCCGTATTGTTGGATAGCCCGGAGTAGCAGCGTAAGCCTTTTGCAGTTGCCAAGTCGTACAATTTACGACTGTTTTCCGTTTCGCTGCTTATTGGCGGTACGAGTTGACCGATTTTCTCATTTCATCCGCCGCCCGATGTGCTACGTCCGCGAAGTCCGAGCCGGCGCTAGCGTAAAGGATGGCGCGCGAAGAAGAAATCATCAGGCCGGTGCCGTCCCGGGTCCTTCCCTGAGTCATGACAGCCTCGATGTCGCCACCCTGGGCGCCGATGCCGGGGACCAGCAAGGGCATGTCGCCGACCACGGCGCGAACCCGACCGAGCTCTTCCGGCCAGGTTGCACCCGTCACCAGCGCACAGTTGCCGTTTCCGTTCCAATCCCGCGCGATCGTCTCCGCCACCCGGATGTAGAGCGGCTGGCCGCCGCAGTCGAGCGCCTGGAAATCGGCGCCACCGGGGTTGGACGTGCGGCAGAGCAGGATCACGCCCTTGTCCGCGCGTTCCAGGAAGGGCTCGATGGAGTCCCGGCCGAGGTAGGGGTTCAGGGTGACGGCGTCGGCGTCGTAGCGCTCGAACGCCTCGGCGGCATAGTGCCGGGCCGTGGAGCCGATATCGCCGCGTTTGGCATCGAGGATCACCGGAATGCCGGGGTGCCGCTCATGGATATGGGCGATCAGTCGCTCCAGCACGCCTTCCGCACGCTGYGCGGCGAAGTGGGCGATCTGGGGTTTATAGGCGCAGACCAGCCCGGCAGTCGCGTCGACGATGTCACGGCAGAAGGAGAAGATGCCCTCGTTGCCGGAGAGGCCGGCGGGAAGGCGGCCGGGTTCCGGGTCGAGGCCGACACAGACCAGGGAGTCGTTGCGACGCCAGGCGTCCTTCAGGGCGGTCATGAAGTTCATGGTCGGCTTCGCTTTGTTTGTGGTGTCTGAAAAATGTAGGAGCCGATTCATCGGCGAAAAGCCAACGAAGCGGTGAAGCTGGAAGGCCTATCGCCGATGAATCGGCTCCTACAGGGGGCTGGTTCTGTCAGACCAGCTTTTTGTATTTGACGCGCTTCGGGCCGGCATCGTCGCCAAAACGGCGCTTCTTGTCGGCTTCGTACTCGTTGTAGTTGCCGGGGAAGAACTCGACGTGGGAATCGCCCTCGAACGCAATGATGTGCGTGGCGATGCGATCCAGGAACCAGCGGTCATGCGAGATGACCACAGCGCAGCCCGGGAACTCGAGCAGCGCGTCTTCCAGCGCGCGCAGCGTTTCGACGTCCAGATCGTTGGACGGCTCATCGAGCAGGAGCACGTTGCCACCCTGGAGCAGGGTCTTGGCCATGTGCAGGCGGCCACGCTCACCACCGGACAGGCTGCCGACGATCTTCTGCTGGTCGGTGCCCTTGAAGTTGAAGCGGCCGATGTAGGCGCGCGACTGGATCTCGAAGTTGCCGATCTGCAGGATGTCCGAGCCGCCCGACACTTCCTGCCAGACGTTGTTCTTCGGGTCGAGCGCGTCACGCGACTGGTCCACGTAGGCCAGCTTGACCGTGTGGCCGTGCTTGACCTCACCGGTGTCCGGCTTCTCCAGGTTCATGATCATCTTCATGAGCGTGGATTTACCCGCGCCGTTCGGGCCGATGATGCCGACGATGGCGCCCGGCGGAATCTTGAACGACAGGTCTTCGATGAGCACGCGGTCACCGAACGACTTGGTGACGTTCTTGAACTCGATCACCTCCTGGCCCAGGCGCTCGCCCGGCGGGATGAAGATTTCGTTCGTTTCGTTACGGCGCTGGTACTCGACCGAGTTCAGCTCTTCGAAACGGTTGATGCGCGCCTTGCCCTTGGACTGACGTCCCTTGGCGGCCGTGCGGATCCACTCCAGCTCCTTCGCCAGTGCCTTCTGGCGCGACTTTTCCTGGTTGGCTTCCTGCTGCAGGCGCTCGCCCTTCTGCTCCAGCCACTCGGTGTAGTTGCCCTTCCAGGGAATGCCACGACCGCGATCGAGTTCGAGGATCCACTCGGCCGCGTTGTCGAGGAAGTAGCGATCATGCGTGACCGCCACGACGGTGCCGGGGTAGTCGTGCAGGAAGGTCTCCAGCCAGTCCACCGACTCGGCGTCCAGATGGTTGGTCGGCTCGTCGAGCAGGAGCATGTCCGGCTTCGACAGCAGCAGGCGGCACAGGGCGACGCGGCGCTTCTCACCACCGGACAACGGTCCGACCAGGGCTTCCCACGGCGGCAGGCGAAGGGCGTCGGCGGCCACTTCGAGCTGGCGCTCGAGGGCGTGCGCGTCGTTCGCGGCGAGAATGCCCTCGAGGGCTTCCTGCTCCTTGGCCAGCTTGTCGAAATCGGCACCTTCCTCGGCATAGGCGGCGTACACCTCTTCCAGGCGCTTCTGTGCATCGAGGACTTCGGCGACGCCTTCTTCGACCACTTCGCGGACGGTCTTGGTCGGATCGAGGTCCGGTTCCTGGGCCAGGTAGCCGATCTTGGTGCCCGGATTGGCGCGCGCCTCACCCTGGAAGTCGGTGTCGACGCCGGCCATGATCCGCAGCACCGTCGACTTGCCCGAGCCGTTGATGCCCAGCAGGCCGATCTTGGCGCCGGGGAAGAAGGACAGGGAGATGTCCTTGATGATCTGGCGCTTCGGGGGGACGATCTTGCTCACCCCGTTCATGGTGTAGATGTACTGCATGGATGCTCCGTAGGCCAAGGCCGCGCCCCCGGGGCCGATGCACGCCGGGTGGGCAAACCCCGATTATAGCGGCTTCGGGTGCCGGGGCGCTGTCGCAGGCGACACGCCAGGGGCTCGCGTGGGCGGGAGCGGACTCGAACCGGCGGAGACCCGTCGTACCTGGCCGGGCACTCGCCCCGCAGACGCTTTCAGGCGCGGCCCCGAGACTGGACGGCCTTCCCCACGGAGTCCGCCCACGATGGTTTTCCACCCCCGTTTCAGTTGCCTGTCCTTCGCCCTCGCCCTGGTCCCCGCCGCCGCGACAGCAGCTACCCCCGGAATGGTCGCCCGCTTCGACGCCGCGGTCGCCCAACTGGCCACGGCGGAGGAGGGTCCCCCCGACGCACTCGCCCGGACGAAGCGCTCCGGATCGGACTTTTCCGTCCGGCGCCGCCTGAACGTCGATGTCTCTTTTCCCGGCGACATCCGGGGATCCATGTACAACGGGGTCTTTCAAGGTGAGGCAGCCGTATTCACGCGAGCAGGCGACTCCCTGGATGCGACCGTCATGCGTAACGGCGATACCGAAGTGACGTCGTTCCACGCTACTCCGGAGGAGCTGGCGTCGGTCAATCATGCACCCATGAACGAGGCGCCGGACGCCACGCGGACACGTCGCTCGCTCGCACCCGGCCACTTCGAGGATCCGGCAGCGCATATCCTGCATTTTCACTTCCTGAAGCACGACGACCTGCTCGACCGAGATGCCAGGGAGCTGCATGCACGCTTTGTGGCGTGGTGGCTGGCCGACATGGCGGTCAACGTGCTGTCAGTGGAGACGATGCATGTCAGCTATTGGGAGAAACTGCCCTGGTTGACCTCGATGGCCTACGGTGGTGTCGAATCGCTAAGGCAGTTCGAACTTACGCTGAAAGTCATGGATCCCCGGTACGGTCTCGGCGTGGACCAGTCCTACAAGCACAAGTACGTGTTGCTCACGGCCGGACGGCCCATGCCGGGGACGACGGGCGTAGCTTATGAAGGCGGCAACGAGGCCATTGCATCGATCGCTGGTCGTTCCAGGATTGTCGCCCACGAGATCGGCCATATGCTGGGCGCCACCCACACCGCCGGAGAGACGCGCGGCTGGTGGGGGTGTGAGACCAACATGCTTTCCATTTCGAGTCGGGTGCGTGCGGACTGCCTGGAATATTCCTCCGCCAATCGGCGTGCCATCCGTTCATACATGAGGCACGGGCCGGACACATACGCGCCGCGTCGCATGATGGACGCACCCTCACCCGAGTGAGCATGGCTCCCGCTGGCCCTCTCATGAGAGGGCCAGTTCGGTGGGACGCCCTCAGGGAGGAAGGTATCCCTTGAGATCGACATATTGCCGGATGCGAGCGACGTTCGGCGCCGAGTATTCATAGCAATTGGCCAGAAGGCCCGCGTTGTTGAAGTGCATGCTGGTCGTACACGGCCACCAGCCCCATCGCCACTCCGCGTCGGCATGTCGGGCCCCGAACAGGTGCCCCAGTTCATGCGCGACAACGCTGTAAGGGCCGGACAATCCTGCAATGGCCACGCCGCTCGCTGGCCTGGCCTGGCCCAGTTTTCCTTCCGCGGGCTGGTACCGTGTGACGAGCACATATTTGTTCTTCCATGACCGGCGGATACCCCGGCTTCTCGTGAACCGGTCGACCGCGGCGTGCCAGGTGTTCAGTGACGAGGCGGTGCCGTAGGAGAAGTCACTGATACCTGAAATCGGCTGCATGTAAGTGACATTGATCGGCATGTCGGAGGGCAGGATGTTCGATTCCATGTCGCGCAACCACCATGCGACATAGCCGGCATGGATGCTCCTCGCCTCGCTCACGCGCATCTCGGCGTGCAGGAAAACCCGTATCTCGAGCGGCGCGAAAGGGTCTGCCAGCGGCATCGGCTCCATGGGCCCGCTGACCTCTTCGACATCGTCGTCGAAGTCGTATTCAACTGAGCGACGACGCCTTCGCTTGTCTTCCTCGACAGGTGTCCGGGTACCGGCGGCGAGTCCGTGCGTATGCTCGATGGTCGCTATACCCGAGGTCATCGTGGTGACGTGTACGCCATCCTGCCTGACGACGCTGATATCCAGGCCCTTGCTGGATCGTGTCACCACCGCCGGTAAACCGTCGAGACTTGCGTCGTAGACGATCGACGGCCCTTCGTCAGGGAAGGTCACTGAACTGTGCAGCCGCGAGGTCACGACGAGGGTCGACATGCGGCCCTCGTCCGAGCCACGGTCGAAGGCGGGAACGTTCAGGCCGATGGGCAGCGATCCTGCGGCCAGYGCATCGAACTGATCGATGACGGCAGGGCCTGTCGGCGTAACCCATGACGGCGACAGCACGAGCATGGCCCGGGCGGCACCGTAAAGCCGCATGGTCATCGGTCTTCCGACCAGCGACTGTTCTCGATGTGGCCGTCGGCGGTCGTGATGTACTCCCTCATTTGGTATGCATTCTCCGCCGAATAGCCATAGCAGTTCGAGCGCACGATCAGGCTGGGTGTGTACATATTGGTTTCACACCACCATCCACCGTAGCGGACCTCGGCCCTGGCGTGAGTCGCGCCCAGGAGGTGGCCAAGTTGGTGGGCGATTTCCGGGTACCTTCCGCTGATCGACGCGATGCCTTCCCCACCCTTTTGCCAGGAGCGACCGTGACGCTCCGGTTCGGGAAGGCCCTTAACGATGAGCATGAACTTGTGTTTGTAGGTGCGCGGGATGCCCTGTTCCAGCGCGTAGTGCCCGACGACATCCGACCAGTCGTGCAGTGAACCGATGTATTTGTACTTCACGTCGGTGACGCCGGGAATCCGGTGACTGTAGAGCAGGTCGACCTTCTTGCCGGGAAGGACATTGCGCTGCAGGTCGGCCAGCCACCACGCCACATAACCGGCGTGAATGTGCTGCGAGTTGACGCCGACATCGTCGTGAAGCATGAGATGGAAGGTTAGCCGGCTCGGGTTGAGATCCTCCGAAGTCATCGCGGCAGTGCGCGACGGAACGGCGAATGCGCTGCTCGGGCCAGGCAAGCCCTTTTCGGCCGTCGTTTCAGCGGGCAGGCTTTCGTATTCGACCGCGTCGCTTCCGGCGGTGAAGCCCGTGATGCCGATGCCGGTCGCTGACAGCGAGGTAATATCGAGGTGGTTGCCCGATCGGGTGACGACAACCGATGACCCGTGCCATGTGGCGTCATACATCTGGCCATGGCTGCCGTCGGCGAACACGATGTCACCACCGAAGGCCTCGAGTACGACCAGCGCGTCGGCGGCGGCTCGAGCAGCAGTCACCACGTTGCCATCGAGGGGAATGCGTGCCGGCAGTCCGGCGGCGATGGCGAGGTCGAATCGCGCGACGGAGTCGCCAGATGTCGCCGGGGGTGTGGTCGTCGTTTCACCGGTGTCGATGAGCAACTGACCGTCGCCGCGAGAAACGGTGACCTGCTTGCCCCGCCATTGGCCCACGTAGGTAACGATGTGGCTGCCGTCGGGCAGCATGACCCGGGTGTCCAGCTGGGTATCGACGTTGAGTCGAGCTCGCGTGAGCCGACCCGTGTCGTCCGTGGCCAGAATGCGAAGGCCGCGAAGCGGCAGGCCACTGGCAATGTGTTGGTCGAACACGCCTAGCGAGGTGGAGGCGTCCCATGTCGCCGCGTGGGTTGCTGTTGTCGAAAGCGCCAGCAGGATGAACGCGGAGAGGGGTGTGCGTGTTGTCATGGGGGGCGTCTCGTTCGGGTTGGAAGGATGTCCACGCAACCTAGCGTGACGGCCCTCCTTTATTTCCGAGGCCTACGGACGACGCGGCCGATTCGGCCGCAAGACCGGCGTTGCCTTACCCACGACGCTCAATTGGCTTCGCGCTCGACCGTTTGCTGCACGTACTCCCTGATCTGTACATCGTTTTGTCCCGAGTAGATCTGGCAGCTGAAGAAGCCGGGCACATAGGCGCTCATGTTGGTCACGCAGGGAAAGCGCGTTTCGGCGTATTCATGCAGCGCGTTCAGGGTATGCCCGAATTCGTGGGCGACGCCGTGTCGCGGCCCGGTGCCGGCCGCCATCGCCACCGTGTCGCGCGGCAGTGCGATGCCGTAGGCACCTTTCCAGTTATCCGGCCGATCGCCCACGAAGAGCATGACCTTGGTCAGTGCGGACGGCATGACACCCATCTTGTAGAGGTACCCATCCGCCGCGCTCCTGAAGGCGAACAGGGACTCGTCGCGACGCCCTTGCCGATAGTCGAAATCGGTGACGCCGGGAAGGTGGTCCTTGATGAAGACTTTTACCGGAACGCCCGGCTTGACGGTTTTCTCCATGTCGCGGATCCACCACGCGACATACCAGTTGTGAAACTTCGCATAGTTCGATTCGCCTGCATCGTCGTGCAGGAAAATCCAGAACCGGAGTTCCGCAGGAGGATGGTTTGCAAGCGCTGCGTAGATGCGTGCGGGGGGTGTGAACGATGGAACGATCGCATCGTCCGGCACGGGTGCCGGTGAAGTTCGATGCTGAGCGATCGTGGCCCCGGCCTCGACCGACTGACCGAGTACCGAGACGCTCAAGGTCTTGCCCAGGCGGGTGAAGACGGCTTCATGGCTGCCAGCCGTTCCGGCGTACGTCGTGGCGTGGCTGCCATCGGGGTAGGCGACGTCGGTATCGAGACGCTCCTCGATCACGACCCGGTCCACGCCGGGGCCTCGTTCGTCATCGGTCTCGCGGGGAAGCACGAAGGCCTGGGGTAACCCGGCGGCGATGTGTGCGTCAAACACGCTTGCAGCAGGCGTTTGCGCGAGGATCTCAGCCTGCCAGGCGGCTGCGGTCAGGCTGACGGCGAGAGTAAGGGTGAGCTTACGGGTCATGAATGGCATCGGTGCTTTCCTTTCGGCGGGGCTGGGCCTTCCTGGCCCGAGGCAGAGCCTACGCAGCCCCACGGGGAGGGGCTGTAGTCCGAGCACTGGGTTTTACGTCGGGGAAACCTCCGGGACGTCCCCGCGGGGCGCATCCAGGCGGATAGCGGGGCTGGTGAGACGCTGGGCAGTGGCCGCAAACGCCCGCGAGCGCTACACTTTCCGTCTTCTTTCCCACCTGCCCCCAAGAGGTCGAGATGTTCCCGAAGGATGCAACGATCGCCGGCTATGACGACGAACTGGCCAAGGCCATCGCCAACGAGGCCCGTCGCCAGGAAGATCACGTCGAACTGATCGCCTCCGAGAACTACGCCAGCCCGCGCGTGATGGAAGCCCAGGGTTCGGTGCTCACCAACAAGTACGCCGAGGGCTATCCGGGCAAGCGCTACTACGGTGGCTGCGAATACGTCGACGTGGCCGAGAAGCTCGCCATCGACCGTCTGAAGCAACTATTCGGCGCCGATTACGCCAACGTGCAGCCGCATTCCGGCTCGCAGGCCAACCAGGCCGTGTACTTCGCGCTCCTGCAGCCGGGCGACACCATCCTGGGTATGAGCCTGGCCCATGGTGGACATCTCACCCACGGTGCCAAGGTCAACCTGTCGGGCAAGCTCTTCAATGCCGTGCAGTACGGTATCGACCCGGTGTCGGGCCTCGTCGACTACAACGAAGTCGAGCGCCTCGCCGTCGAGCACAAGCCGAAGATGATCGTCGCCGGCTTTTCCGCTTACTCGCAGATTCTCGACTGGGGCCGTTTTCGCGCCATCGCGGACAAAGTCGGCGCCTACCTGTTCGTCGACATGGCCCATATCGCCGGCCTGGTCGCCGCGGGCGAATACCCGAACCCGATCGAGCACGCGCACGTCGTCACCTCGACCACGCACAAGACGCTGCGCGGACCGCGCGGCGGCATCATCGTCGCCAAAGGCCTGGGCGAGGAACTGGAGAAGAAACTCCAGTCGATCGTCTTCCCGGGCATCCAGGGCGGGCCGCTGATGCACGTGATCGCGGCCAAGGCCGTTGCCTTCAAGGAGGCGCTGGAACCCTCGTTCAAGACCTACCAGGCACAGGTCGTGAAGAACGCCAAGGCCATGGCGAAGACCTTCATCGAACGCGGCTACAAGATCGTCTCCGGCGGCACCGAGAACCACCTCATGCTGATTGACCTGATCGGTCGCGACGCGACCGGCAAGGACGCGGAAGCGGCCCTGGGCAAGGCGCACATCACCGTAAACAAGAACGCGGTGCCGAACGATCCGCGCTCGCCCTTCGTCACCTCGGGCCTGCGCGTCGGTACGCCGGCCATCACCACCCGCGGCTACGATGAAGCCGCCACGGTGGAACTCACCCAGTGGATGTGCGACGTGCTCGACGCCCCGGGTGACGATTCGGTCATCGCCAGCGTGCGTGAGAAGGTCACGGCACAGTGCGCACGATTCCCGGTCTACGGCTGATCGATGCACTGTCCGTTCTGCCAGCACGAAGACACGCGTGTCATCGACTCCCGTCTCACGGAGGACGGTGGCACGGTGCGGCGTCGCCGTGAGTGTCCGCAATGCAGCGAGCGTTTCAATACGTTCGAAACGGCAGAGCTGAAGCTTCCGGCGATCGTCAAATCCGGCGATCGTCGGGAGCCTTTCGACGAACACAAGTTGCG
This sequence comes from Luteibacter sp. P1_D3, assembly GCF_056406135.1. NCBI lineage: Bacteria > Pseudomonadati > Pseudomonadota > Gammaproteobacteria > Lysobacterales > Rhodanobacteraceae > Luteibacter > Luteibacter sp. P1_D3. The sequence goes on from NZ_JBFUAT010000026.1 coordinate 45,301, forward strand.
TGTGGGTTTCGAGCGCGCCTTGCAGAAGCGTCCCGTGGCCAGCGACGCGGTGGACGGTGCGGTGCGCGCCGTGGTCAACGACCTGCGTCGCTGCGGCGAGCGCGAAGTCCCATCGCGGCAGGTGGGTGAGTTGGTGATGCGCGAACTGAAAGCGCTCGACCAGGTCGCGTACGTGCGCTTCGCCTCCGTGTACCGCCGGTTCGAGGACGTTCACGCCTTTCGCGAGGAGATCGAGAAGCTCGAACGCGACCTGCCGTCGCTCGAAGGCCTGCAACTGCCGTTGCTCGACGCAACCAGGCGTGGGCGCAAGAGCTGACCATGTCGCGGCCGTTCTTCCCCGCCATGGACCACGTACACATGGCGCATGCCCTGCGCCTGGCCGAGCGCGGCCTGTACACCACCCAACCGAACCCGCGCGTGGGTTGCGTCATTGCGCGCGGCGACACCGTGCTGGGCACCGGCTGGCATCCGCGCGCGGGGCAACCGCACGCGGAAATCTTCGCGCTGCGCGAAGCAGGTGAATCCGCACGCGGCGCTACCGCTTACGTCACGCTGGAACCCTGCGCCCACCACGGCCGGACGCCGCCTTGCGCCGACGCCTTGATCGCCGCAGGTGTCGGTCGCGTGGTGATTGCGCACGAAGACCCGTTCGACAAGGTCGATGGCGCCGGTATCGCGAAGCTGCGCGAGGCGGGTATCGGCGTACAGGTCGGCCTGATGCGCGATGCCGCGCGCGAGCTGAACATCGGTTTCTTCAGTCGCATCGAGCGGCAGCGCCCGTGGGTGCGGGTGAAGCTGGCGATGAGCCTGGACGGACGCACCGCGCTCGCCGACGGCTCATCGAAGTGGATCACCGGTGAGGCCGCGCGTGCCGACGTACAGCGTTGGCGCGCGCGTGCGTCGGCGATCCTTTCCGCGAGCGGCACGGTGCTTGCCGACGACCCTCACCTCACCGCGCGGCTGCCGGAAGGCGAGGCCTTCGTGCCGCCCTTGCGTGCGATCGTCGATACACGCCTGCGTACGCCGGCAGGCGCACATGTGCTGGACGGCACCGCACCGACGGTGCTGTTTCATGCGGAGGACGCGGCCGTGCCCGGGCATCTTTCCGACGTCCGTCGCGCCGCCATGCGTCGAGACGATGGCGGTGGTCTCGATTTACGCGCGGTCCTTCACTGGCTGGCGCGCGAGGACGTCAACGAAGTGCATGTCGAAGCCGGTCCAGTGCTCTGTGGTGCGCTGCTCGCCGCTGGCCTGGCTGACGAACTGCTCGTCTACATCGCGCCGATCCTGCTGGGTCATACCGGCCGTCCGATGCTCAACCTGCCGCCGCTGGACGACATGGCGTCGCGCTGGAAGCTGCACACGGTGGACCGCCGGCAGGTCGGCGACGATATGCGCCTGCAGCTTCGTCCCACCCGGTGAGTACGCTGTCCCACGTACGTTGGGGCATCATTGGCTGCGGTGCGGTGACCGAGGTCAAGAGCGGCCCCGCGTTCTCGAAAGTCCCCGATTCCTCCCTGGTCGCGGTGATGCGTCGGGACGGCGACAAGGCGCGCGATTACGCGCAACGCCACGGGGTGCCACGTTGGTACGACGACGCGGCGGCACTCATCGCCGACCCGACCGTCGACGCCATCTACATCGCGACGCCGCCGTCGAGTCACCGCGACTATGCGCTGATGGCGATCGCTGCCGGCAAGCCCGTCTACGTCGAAAAGCCCATGGCGATGGACCATGCGGCATGCATGGCCATTGTCGAGGCGGGCAGGGCGGCCCACGTGCCGGTGTTCGTGGCCTATTACCGTCGCATGCTGCCGAGGTTCCTGCGCATCGCGGCGCTGCTTGCCGAGGGTGCCATCGGCACGCCGCGGCTGGTCAACGTGCTCCTGCATCATCCCTTCGAGGCACGCTACCAGGATCCGGCCAACCTGCCCTGGACGGTACGTCCCGCGTTGTCGGGTGGTGGCATCTTCGTCGACATTGGTTGCCACACGCTGGATATCCTCGACTTCCTGCTCGGTCCCATCGTCGAAGCGCGTGGCATGGTCTCGCACCAGATGGACGCCTATCCGGCCGAGGACACCGTGGCCATGGCCTTCGGGTTCGGCTCCGGGGTGCTTGGCACGGGGTTGTGGAACTTCTGTGCGGACCGGCGGGAGGATCGGGTCGAAATCGTTGGCGACCGTGGTCGGCTGGTTTTCGCCACCTTCGGCGAAGAGGCCATTCGCCTCGAAGCCGGCGGCCATGTGGAAGACATCCTTTTGGCGAATCCCCGGCACATACAACAGCCACTGATCGAATCCATCGTGGCCGAACTCACCGGAAAGGGCGTGTGTCCCTCGACGGCCGAGAGCGGCGCGCGGACGAACTGGGTGATGGACCAGGTGCTGAAAGCCTGACGGGTGGGTTCGGTTGTTGCAATTGGGCTGGCGGACCCCATGCTATTCTTCGCCGGCCGGTTTCCCTTGGGAAACCAGCCTCCACAGCGTCTTCAGGGCGGGGCGAAACTCCCCACCGGCGGTAGGTTTCCGCGAGGAAACGAGCCCGCGAGCGCTTCCGGTTTCGGCCGGAAGGTCAGCAGATCCGGTCCGACGCCGGAGCCGACGGTCACAGTCCGGATGAAAGAAGACGGCGATCGCACGTTCCCCCGGGGACGCTCGACGCCATGCGCCTTGGGGCGTTTTTCGCTCATTACCGCGGGAAACGTTTCATGAAAAACCAGATCGCCATCGTGCTCTCCCTGCAGGGAGGCCACTGATATGTTCACCGGCATCATCCAGGCCGTCGGCCGCATCGCGCGGCTGGAACCGCGTGGTGGCGACGTGCGCCTCGTCGTCGATACCGCCGCACTCGACATGGCCGATGTGGCCCTGGGCGACAGCATTTCGGTCTCCGGCGTCTGCCTGACCGTGATCGACTTCGACGCGACGAGCTTCGCCGCCGACGTCTCCAATGAAACCCTCGCCCACACCACGCTCGGCAAGCACAAGGCCGGCGACACCGTGAACCTGGAAAAGGCGCTACGCCTGGCCGACCGCCTCGGTGGCCATCTGGTTTCCGGCCATGTGGACGGGGCGGGCAAGGTCGTCTCCGTCGTTCCCGACGGCCGCTCGCTGCGCTGGACCTTCGAGGTGCCCAGTGACATCGCGCGCTACATCGCTCACAAGGGCTCGGTCTGCATCGACGGCACCAGCCTCACGGTGAACGAAGTGAACGGCAATCGCTTCGGCGTGAACCTCATTCCCCATACGGTGGAACACACGACGTTCGCCGCGCGTCGCGCCGGCGACGGCGTGAACATCGAAGTGGACGTGGTCGCCCGCTACATCGAACGCCTGCTTTCCGCTGGTGACACCCCGCGCCTCGACGAGGCCTTCCTGAAGCAACACGGCTTCGTCTGACCCGGACCTCCCATGCCTTTCAATACGATTCCCGAGATCCTCGAAGACTTCCGCCAGGGCCGCATGGTCGTCATCCTCGATGACGAAGACCGTGAAAACGAGGGCGATATCGTCATGGCCGCCGAGAAGGTGCGCCCCGAGGACGTCAACTTCATGGTCCGCGAGGCTCGTGGCCTGCTGTGCCTGACGCTCACCGAGAAACATACGCGACAGCTCGGCCTCAAGCCGATGGTCAGCGATAACAACTCGCCGTACCACACCAACTTCACCGTCTCGATCGAGGCCGCCGAGGGCGTGACCACGGGCATCTCCGCCCACGACCGCGCGCGCACCATCCAGGTCGCCGCTGCCGCGGATGCGAAGCCCGCCGACATCACCATGCCGGGGCACATTTTCCCGCTGACGGCACAGGCCGGTGGCGTCCTCAGCCGGGCCGGGCACACGGAAGCCGGTTGCGACCTGGCCAGCCTGGCGGGCATGCAACCCGCGTCGGTGCTGATCGAGATCCTGCACGACGACGGCTCGATGGCACGTCGTCCGGAGCTGGAGATCTTCGCCGCGAAGCACGGCCTGAAGATCGGCACGATCGCGGACCTCATCCGCTATCGCCTCGAAACCGAGAAGACGATCGAGCGGGTGCACGAAGAAGACGTGGACACCGAGTTCGGACCGTTCCGGCTGGTCGCCTATCGCGACGGCATCCGTCGCGGCCTGCACTTCGCCCTCGTTCGTGGCGATGTTGCCAACGGCGAGCCGGTGCTTACCCGGGTGCATGTGCGCAACACGCTTTCGGACGTCCTCCATCTCAAGCGCGACGATCTCGGCCAGACCGTCACCGAGGCATTGCGCAAGATCGACGCCGAACAGCGTGGCGTACTGGTGGTGCTTTCCGGCGAAGATACGCCGGACGCCCTGCTGGCGCGTCTGAGGCGTGACGTGGCACCGATGCCAGCACCGAAGGACGACCAGGAATGGCGCCAGACCGGTCTCGGTGCGCAGATCCTCGCCGACCTGGGTGTGAGACGACTACGCGTCATCGGCACCCCGCGTAAGCTGGTCGGCATCGCGGGCTTCGGTCTGGAAGTGGTGGAGCAAGCTGGTTGATGACCCCGACATACGATATTCGCCTGATCGCTCCTTCCGGTTACCCGCACAACCCCGAAGCCATGGCTCGCGGCATCGCGCGACTGGAAGAGGCTGGCCACACGGTGCAGGGCAAGGACGTCCTCGAGCGCCGCCAGCTTCGTTTCGCGGGCAGCGATGCCGAACGCGCTGCGGACATCAATGCGCTGGCCGATGCGTCGAAGCCCTTGCCCGATGTGGCCCTGGCCATTCGGGGTGGCTACGGCGCGCATCCCTTATTGCCCCTGCTCGATTACGAAGGGCTGCGCGACCGCCTCGGCGAGGCGCCGCTCGCCCTTGTCGGGCACAGTGACTTCACGGCCCTGCAGTGCGCGCTCTTCGCCCGGAGTGGTCTGGTAACCCTGGGTGGACCGATGCTGGGCGCGGATTTCGGTGCGCCCGAACTCGACGCACAGACCTGGTCCCACTTCTGGGACACGCTGGCCGCCGACGAAGGCCGCGCCACCTGGACCACGCCGGACGCCGTCGACCTGGATGTCGAAGGCACGGTGTGGGGTGGCAACCTGGCCATGCTTACCAGCCTCATCGGTTCGCCGTTTTTCCCCGGGATCGACGGTGGGATCCTCTTCGTCGAGGACATCGCCGAGCCGGCCTACCGGGTCGAGCGCATGCTCTACCATCTGGTCCACGCCGGCGTGCTGGCCCGGCAGAAGGCCCTGGTCATCGGCGATTTCACCAGCTACCGGACCACCGAGTACGACAACGGCTACGACCTTGACGCGACCTTCGAACGGATCGCCGCCGTGGCCGGCATCCCGATCGTCCGTGGCCTGCCGTTTGGGCACGACGCGGCCAAGTTCACCCTGCCTTTTGGTGCCCCGGGACGGCTCGCTGTCGCCGGCGGAACCGCCGTACTTACCTTCAGCGGCCACCCCAGGCCGAAAACCCCGTAAAATAACCGGCCGCCAGCGGCCCGCCCGCCACAGGACTACCCATGAAGATCATCGAAGGCGATTTCGCCACCCCCAAGGGCCGTTTCGCCATCGTTGCCGGCCGTTTCAACGCATTCGTCGTCGAACCCCTGGTCGAGGGCGCGCGTGACGCGCTGGTTCGCCACGGTGTGAAAGAAGACGCGATCGACCTGATCCGCGTGCCCGGCGCGTTCGAAATCCCGCAGGCCGCCTATAAGATCGCCGGTTCCGGCAAGTACGCCGCCGTGCTTGGCCTGGGCGCGGTCATCCGCGGCTCGACCCCGCATTTCGACTACGTGGCCGGTGAAGCTGCCAAGGGTCTCGGCCAGGCCGCCTACGCCTCGGGCGTGCCGGTGTCGTTCGGCGTCCTCACGACCGACAGCATCGAGCAGGCCATCGAGCGCGCCGGTACCAAGGCCGGCAACAAGGGCGTGGATGCGGCCATGGTCGCGATCGAGATGGTCAACCTCTACGCGAAGCTCGATCAATGAACAACACACCCCCGCACGGCATCGACCTCGCCGCCCGTTCGCGCGCGCGTCGCCGCGCGCTGCAGGCGCTGTACGCCTGGCAGATCGGCGGCAGCAAGATGGGTAACGTCATCGAGCAGTTCCGTCACGAGCAGGACATGGTCGTCGCCGACCTCGAATACTTCGAGGACATCCTGCGCGGCGTGGAAAAGCACGTGAAGGAACTCGACGACGGGATCAAGCCGTTCGTCGATCGCGAAGTGTCACAGATCGACCCCATCGAGCTGTCGGCCCTGCGCATGGGTGCCTACGAGCTGAAGTATCGCCCGGACGTGCCGTATCGCGTGGTCATCAACGAAGCCGTCGAGGCCACCAAGCGCTTCGGTGCGGACCATGGCCACAGCTATGTGAACGGGGTCCTGGACAAACTCGCGACACATTGGCGTACGGCCGAGAAGCGATCCTGATCATGCCGCGAATCCTCGCGGGCTAAGGAAGCTGCATGGAATTCGACCTGATCGATCGCATCCGCCGGCATACGGACGTTCACCGCGACGACGTACTGACCGGCATCGGTGACGATGCCGCCGTGGTCGCCGTCCCGGCCGGTCGCGAACTGGCGGTTGCCGTGGACACCCTCGTCGAAGGTGTCCATTTCCCCGTCGGGACTGCCGCCGCCGATATCGGCTGGAAGGCGCTCGCGGTGAACCTCTCCGACCTTGCCGCCATGGGTGCGACGCCGGCCTGGGCGTTGCTGGCGCTCACGCTGCCCGATAGCGACGAAGCCTTCGTCGACGGCCTCGCACGCGGGTTCGCCGAACTGGCGACACCGCTGCGCCTTGCCCTCATCGGCGGCGACACCACGCGTGGCCCGCTGACCGTCACGGTGGTCGTGCATGGCTTCACCGCGCCGGGGGACGCGCTGCTGCGCTCCGGCGCGCGCGTGGGCGATGCGATCATGGTCACCGGCACGCTCGGTGACGCGGCCGCTGGCCTTCGTTGCCTCGCCGAGGCGGATGCCTCGCCCTATGCGGCACTCATCGAGCGACTCAATCGCCCGACCCCACGCGTTGCCGCTGGCAACGGTCTGCGTGGCATCGCCACGGCGTGCATCGACGTCTCCGACGGGCTCGTCGCCGACCTCGGGCACATCTGCAAGGCCAGTGGTGTCGGTGCGGAAATCGATGCCGCGATGCTGCCACGCTCGTCTGCGTTGCTCACGCATTTCGAAGACGCCGACACCCTCGATTTCGCACTGTCCGGCGGTGACGACTACGAACTCTGCTTTACCGTGCCGGCCGATCGCGCTGGCGAAGTGTCGGCGAACATGGCCCGGCTTGGCGGCGGTGCGACACGCATCGGGCGCATCGTGGAAGGGGCCGGCGTGCGCGTGCTCGGCCTTGACGGTGCGGAGATGGTGCTGTCGCGTGCCGGCTGGAACCACTTCGTCGCATGAGCACGAAGTACGTCCTCGATCCCGCCGACCGCCGTCGCCTGATGGCATCGCCTGCCGGGTGGATCGCCTGCGGTTTCGGATCGGGCTTCGCGCCGAAGGCGCAGGGGACGTTCGGATCGCTTGCCGCCATCGTGCCGTGGTTGCTTCTGCGCGGCCTTTCCGAACCCGCGTGGATCGGTGTCATCGTGGTCGCCTTCGTGATCGGTGTATGGGCGTGTCACGTGGCCGGGCGCATCCTTGGCGTCGACGATCACCGCAGCCTGGTATGGGACGAATTCGTCGGGCTCTGGATCGCGCTCCTGCCCGCGCTGGTTGCACCGTGGTGGGCCGTCATCCTCGGCTTTGCCCTGTTTCGTCTTTTCGACGTGTGGAAGCCCTGGCCGATCGCGTGGTTCGACCGACGCGTGAAGGGTGGCTTCGGCGTCATGCTCGACGATGTGATCGCCGGTCTGTTCGCCGGCATCGTTCTTTATCTGGTCCTGTTGCTCGTTCGCTAAGGAATCGCCATGGAATACCGTCGCCTGGGTTCAACCGGCCTGAAGATCTCCGCCCTCTCGTACGGCGCCTGGGTCACCTTCGGACGACAGGTCGGCCGCTCCGAAGCGCGTGACCTGATCGCACTGGCCTACGACAACGGCGTGAACTTCTTCGACAACGCCGAGACGTACAACGCGGGCGACGCGGAGCGCCTGATGGGCGACGTGATCGCCGACTTGCGCCTGCCGCGCGACGCGTACTGCGTGTCGAGCAAGGTGTATTTCGGTGCCGTTACCGATCCGAAGCCGACGCAGCGTGGCCTTTCACGCAAGCATGTGTTCGATGCCTGCCACCAGGCACTCGAGCGTCTTCGGGTCGACTACCTGGACATGTACTTCTGTCACCGGCCCGATCCGGATACACCGGTACTGGAAACCGTGTGGGCGATGGATACGCTGATTCGCCAGGGCAAGGTGCTCTACTGGGGCACGAGCGAATGGCCGGCTGAGCTCATCGCCGAAGCGCATCGTGTCGCACGCGAAAATCATCTCATCGCGCCATCGATGGAGCAGCCGCAGTACAACCTGCTGCATCGCGAGCGCGTCGAACGCGAGTACGCGTCGTTGTACGAGCAGTACGGCATGGGTACGACAATCTGGTCGCCGCTGGCGTCGGGTCTGCTCACCGGCAAGTACAACGACGGCGTGCCCGGCGATTCGCGACTCGGACAGCCCGGCAACGCGTGGTTGCGCGATGCGCTGCTCGAAGACGATGGAGCGAAGCTGAAGGCGGTGCGTGCGTTGGCGCCGATTGCAGCGGACCTCGGGCTGCCGATGGCTCGCTTCTCACTGGCGTGGTGCCTGAAGAATCCGCATGTTTCGACCGTTATCCTCGGAGCGAGCAAGACGGCGCAGCTGGAAGAAAACCTGAAGGCGCTCGATGCGGTCGCGTTGTTCGACGATGCCGTGATGCACCGGATCGACAGCGCGTTGTCAGGCGCCTGACCCCGCTCTTGTGGGAGCCGATTCATCGGCGATCCCGCGACAGCGGGCCAAGTTACGGCGAGCACCCATCGCCGATGAATCGGCTCCCACAAATTTTCTAGATATCGCCGTAGAGGGCCTGTAGCGCCGCGATCGCGGCGAGGCCGGCAGTTTCGGTGCGCAGGATGCGCGGTCCCAGCTTCAGTCCGATGAAACCAGCGGCATCCAGTGCCGTGCGATCGCGCTCGCCGAAGCCACCTTCCGGACCGATGGCGAGGATGGCGGCGCCGCTCAGCTGAAGTTCGCTCGGACGCTTCGCGCCTTCAGGCAGCAAGGCCAGTCGCATGGGGCCGCCTTCGCCCAGTGAACCAAGCCACGCCGCCAGCGGCTGGGCCGCCTCGACCACCGGCACGCGCGCTCGGCCCGATTGCTCGCAGGCGCTCGATGCCACAGCGCGCCAGTGAGCGAGTCGCTTTTCGCTGCGGGCAGCGTCCAGCTTCACTTCCGACCGCTCGGTGAGCACCGGAACGATGCGGGCGATGCCGAGCTCGGTCGCCTTCTGCACGATCAGGTCCATCTTCTCGCCGCGGGCCACGCCCTGGACGAGGGTGAGCGACAGGGGCGACTCGTTGGCGACGACACGGCCTTCGCCGACCGAAGCGACCACCTCGCGCTTGCCGACCGAGGCCAGGGTCGCATCGAATTCCATGCCGTCGTCGCCGGCAAACAGCACCACGGGCGCGCCGACCTCCATGCGCAGCACGCGGGCCACGTGTTCGCCGGCCTGGGCGGGCAGGGCGACCTCACGGCCGCTGGCCAGCGGCATGTCGACGTGGATGCGGATGGTTCGCATGAATGAGCCTTGTGTCACGGAACGTCCATTGTAGCGAGCGGCGCGGCTCGCTATCGTCGGGCCTTCACGACGGAGCCCGTGCATGCCGATCGCCTGGTACTTCGATTTCGTTTCCATGTTCAGCTGGCTGCAGTGGCCGGCGGTGCGCGAGCTGTGCAAGACCCATGACGTGTCGCTACGGCCGATCCTGTTCGGTGCCCTGCTCAAGCAGATGGAGCAGCGCGGCCCGGCGGAAATCGATGGCAAGCGCGAGTTCACTTACCGCTATGCCCTGTGGCGGGCGCGCCAGGCCAATGTGCCGTTGAGGTTTCCGCCGACCCATCCCTTCAATCCGCTGCCGGCCCTGCGGCTGTGCGTCGCGGCGGGCGGCACCGTCGAAGCGGTTGGTGCGATCTTCGAATGGATCTGGGCCCACGGACGCGCGGCGGATACCGCGGAGGCCCTGGCACCCCTGGCGGCCTCGTTGGGGATCGCCGATGTGCGTGCCGCGTTGGCGGCGCCCGAGGTCAAGGCCTCGCTGCAGGCCAACTTCGAGCTGGCCATGCAGCAGCGGGTGTTCGGCGTGCCGACGCTGGCCATCGGCAGCGAATTGTTCTGGGGTGCGGACGCCCACGATTTCGCCATGGACTTCCTCGCTCATCCCGATCTGTTCGACGACCCGGAGATGGCCCGGCTGGGCGATCTCCCGGTGGGGCTGTCGCGTATCTAGCGCACGGCTTTTTCGATGCCGGCGATGGCCGTGTCGACCATGAAGTCGATCTCGCTCTCGGTGATCACGTAAGGCGGCATGAAGTACACGATGTTGCCGAGCGGCCGCAGCAACGCGCCGTGCTCGAGACCATGACGATACACGCGCAGGCCACGCCGGTCGGCGGCAGGGAAGGGCGCGCGGGTCTTCTTGTCGGCGACCAGTTCGATGGCCGCGATCATCCCGGTCTGGCGGACGTCGGCGACATGCGGATGATCGACCAACGAGGCGATTCGCTTCGCCATATGCGTGGCGAGCACGCGGTTGCGCTCAAGCACGGGGTCATCGCGGAAGATCTTCATCGTGGCGGTGGCGGCACGGCAGGCCAGCGGATTGCCGGTGTAGCTGTGCGAGTGCAGGAAGGCCTTGCCCGCCGCGTATTCGGCGTAGAAGGCCTGGTAGACATCGTTCGTGGTGACGACAGCGGAGAGTGCCATGAAGCCACCGGTCAGTCCCTTGGACAGGCACATGAAGTCCGGGGAGATACCTGCCTGTTCGCAGGCGAACAAGGTGCCGGTGCGGCCGAAGCCCACGGCGATTTCGTCGGCAATGAAATGCACCTGGAACTCGTCGCAGAGCGCGCGCAGCCCGGTGAGGTACGACGCGTCGTACATGCGCATGCCGCCGGCGCATTGCACCAGGGGCTCGACGATCACCGCGCAGGTTTCGTGCGCGTGCCGTTCGAGCAGGGCGCGCATCTCGCCAAGGCGCCGTGTCGCGATTTCTTTCGGTGTTTCGCCCGGCTCGCCTTCGTAGGCGTCGGGCGAGGGCGCCAGTTCCGGCGTCAGCAACAGGGGCGCATACGTCTTGCGGTAGAGCGCGACATCGCTGACCGAGAGCGCACCCAACGTCTCGCCGTGGTAGCTGCCGGTGAGCGCGATGAAGCGGGTCTTCTCGCCATGGCCCTGGTTGAGCCAGTAGTGGAAGCTCATCTTCAACGCCACTTCGATCGCGGCCGAGCCGTTGTCGGCCAGGAAGACGCGGTCGAGACCCTTCGGGGTGATCCGGACCAGCTCCTCGGCGAGTTCTACCGCCGGTTCATGCGTGAAGCCCGCGAAGATCACGTGCTCGAGGCGGTCGAGCTGGTCTTTCAGGGCGGCGCCGATGCGCGGCTCCGCATGCCCGAACAGGTTGGTCCACCAGGAACTGACGGCGTCGAGATAGCGTTTGCCATCCGCGCCGATCAGCCATGCCCCTTCGCCGCGTACCACGGGTACCATGGGCAGGGTTTCGTGGTCGTGCATCTGGGTGCACGGGTGCCAGAGGACGGATCGGTCGCGCGCGACGAGCGTGTCGGCTGCCGGTGGAGCGAAAAGGGCATCGGTCATCCGCCCATGATCTCCCCCTGCCGTCCGGTCCTCAAGTCGCAGGTGAGGTGATCGTTTGAAGTGGTTCCGTCGGATCGGCCTGGTCGTCGTCCTGCTGGCGTTCGCCGCCGGCCTGTTCTACTGGTTCATGCCCGCCGGCGTGGCCGCATCCCTCCTGGCCCGCCGGGCGCACGGCTTCGTGCTCGGCGACGTCTCCGGCACCGTCTGGAACGGCCGGGCCGGCAAGGTCACCACCATTGACGGACGCGAGCTCGGCGCCCTGACCTGGCATCTGGGGCGCGACGTGATCCTCGGACGCACCCATCTGGATCTGAACCTGGACGGTCGGGCGGGCCGCTTCCAGGGCCACCTGGAACGCCCCGACGCCGATCACTCGATCTGGACTGGCATCGATTTCCGCCTGGACGTTGCCGCGCTGACCGGTCCGGCGCTGCCACCGGAGCTCATTCCCGTCGGCGTCATCGAAGGCAAGGTGCCGCGCGCCGAACTGCAGGGTAACTGGCCCGTCGCGCTGGACGCGGACGTGCTCTGGCGCGCCGCCGCGGTGAAGACCCCCGAAGGGCACATTGCCCTGGGCGGCATCGCGCTGAAGGCGACCAGCCAGGGCGGGATCCTGCGAGCAAACCTCGCCGATGACGGCCAGGGCTCGCTCATGGTGCGCGCGGCGCTCGCCGCGACCCCGCTTGGCTGGCGACTCGATGGTCGGCTGGTGCCGCGCATCGAAGACACCGCGCTTTCCCACCTCATCGCGCGTTTCGGTCCGTTGGGCCGCGACGGCGCCGTCAATCTCCAACGCAAGGCGGGGCTCGCACCCTCGATCACGACGCCATGACCGATATCCTCGACAAGGCCCTCGCCGCCGCCCGCGATGCCGCTGGCGCCGCGGCGGAGATCATCCTGCATTACTGGCGCACCGGTGTGGACGTCATCGTCAAGGGCGACGATACCCCCGTGACCGTCGCCGATCGCGAAGCCGAAATGGCCATCCGCGGCATTCTCGCCAAGGCATTGCCCGACGCGGGTATCTACGGCGAGGAGTACGGCGCGGACGATACCTCGCGCGAGTACGTCTGGCTGGTCGACCCGCTCGACGGGACGAAGAGCTTCGTTCGCCGGACCCCGTTCTTCTCGACCCAGATCGCCCTGATGCATCGTGGTGAACTCGTCCTCGGTGTCTCTTCCGCCCCCGTCTACGGCGAGCGGATGTGGGCAGTGCGCGGACGCGGTGCCTGGCTGGACGGCGAGCCCGTTAAGGTCGCCGCGACGACATCGATGGCCGACGCCTCGATCTCTACAGGCAATGTCAAGACACTTACGGCCGATGCCCGCTGGAACACGCTCGGCGCCATGATTCGCGACAGCAACCGCATTCGCGGCTACGGCGATTTCTGTCATTACCACCTGCTCGCCCGGGGCGCACTCGACCTCGTGATCGAGTCCGACGTGAATATCCTCGACATCGCCGCACTGGCGGTCATCGTGCGTGAGGCCGGTGGTGTTTTCACCGATCTCGACGGTGCGCCCGTCGGCCTGGAAACACGCGGCGTGCTGGCCGGGACGCCGGCCATCCATGCCGCGGCGCTGGCGAGACTGACCGGGGCTACAATCGACCGATGAACAAACGTCCGAAGATCCTGGCGACACGCGACGCGCCCGACAGCCATTTCCGCCGCGTCGAAGAGGTGGACCTGGAATTTTCCAACGGCGAACGCCGTACCTACCAGCGCCTAAAAGGCGGCGGCTTCGGTGCGGTCCTGATCGTCGCCATGCGCGATCCGGAAACCGTGCTGCTCGTGCGCGAATACGGCGTCGGTGTGGATCGCTACGAACTGGGCGTGCCCAAGGGTCGACTCGATCGCGACGAAACGGCCGAGCAGGGTGCCGACCGCGAACTGAAGGAAGAGGTGGGCTTCGGTGCGCGCAAGCTGAAGATCCTCGGCACGCTCTCGCTGTCCCCGTCGTACATGACCCACCTGGGTTACGTCGTACTCGCCGAGGATCTGTACCCCGAGCGCCTGCAAGGCGACGAGCCCGAGGAACTGGAAGTGGTGCCCTGGCGGATGGATGCGCTGCATGAGCTGCTGGCCCGCGACGATGTCACGGAAGGGCGATCCATCGCCGCACTCTTCATGGCCCGCGAGTACCTCGCCGGTCGCTACAAGCCATCGTGACCGCCGCGCCCTGCGCCCGTTGGCTCGACCCCGTCTGCGCCATCGCGCAGCGCGCGGCCGAAGCGATCCTCGCTGTCTACGCGCAGGATTTCGAGGTCATCTGCAAGGACGACAACTCGCCGGTCACCGCCGCCGATCTCGCGGCGCAACGCGTGATCGAAGAGGGCCTGCGCGAACTTGCTCCTGGCGTGCCGGTGATTTCCGAAGAGGCGCTGGCGGCACCGTGGTCCGAGCGCCGTACCTGGCGCCGCTACTGGCTGGTCGATCCGCTCGATGGCACGCGCGAGTTCGTCAAACGCAATGGCGAGTTCAGCGTGAACATCGCGCTGATCGAGGATCATCGCTCGGTGCTCGGCGTGGTGCTCGCACCGGTCACGGGTGACCTTTACGCCGCGGCGCGGGGCTGCGGTGCGTGGCGACAGGCCTCGGCGACGGCGGAACGGATCGCGATACACACGCGGCCCGCGGGTGGCCTGCTCCGTGTGACGGGAAGCCGATCGCACACAGGTGTGCGCGCGGCGACATTGCTCGACCGCCTCGGTGAGCACGAGACCTTTGCGCTCGGCTCGTCGTTGAAGTTCTGCGTCATCGCACGTGGCGACGCCGACATCTATCTGCGCCTGGGCGCGACCTCCGAGTGGGACACGGCCGCCGCGCAGTGCGTCCTCGAGGAAGCCGGTGGCGCCGTGCTCGATCTTGCCGGTCGGCCCTTCCGATACAACACGCGTGATTCGCTGATCAATCCCGAATTCATTGCCTGCGGCGACACGTCCATCGACTGGGCGGCGCGTCTTATCGACCCGGAGGACATCGCGTGACGCGACCCGTGGACGAACTCATCGCGATCATGGCGCGTCTGCGCGATCCGGAAAACGGTTGCCCATGGGATGTGAAGCAGAGCTTCGCCACCATTGCGCCGTACACCATCGAGGAAGCCTACGAGGTTGCCGATGCGATCGATCGCAACGACATGGTCGACCTTCGCGACGAGCTGGGCGATCTCCTGTTACAGGTCGTGTTTCATTCACGCATGGCTGAAGAGGCGGGTCATTTCGCCTTCGGCGATGTGGTCGCCGGGATTTGCGACAAGATGGTGCGTCGCCATCCGCATGTCTTCGAAGACGTGACCCACGAAAACCTGGCGGCGCAGTCGCGCGACTGGGATCGGCTGAAAGCCGAGGAACGTGCGGCAAAGGGCGGCGACGACATCAGCGCGCTGGCCGGCATCTCACATGGCCTGCCGGAATGGCAGCGTGCTGTGAAGCTGCAGAAACGCGCGGCCAACGTGGGTTTCGACTGGCCCGACCATCGGCCGGTGCTTGACAAGATCGTCGAAGAAATCGAAGAAGTCAGGCACGAGTTCGAGAACGGTGCCGACGAGGAGCGGCTCGCCGACGAGATCGGCGATGTGCTCTTTGTCGCGGCGAACCTGGCGCGGCATGCAAAGGTGGATGTGTCGCGCGCGCTGCGCGGGGCGAACGCGAAGTTCGAGCGTCGGTTTCGTGCAATGGAGGCGATCGCGGCGTCGGAAGGGCGTTCGCTCGCTTCCTATTCGCTGGAAGAGCAGGAAGCGCTTTGGGTTCGCGTCAAGCGCGAGGGCGTCTGATCGTTGGCGCTGCGCGCCATCGCCGATGAATCGGCTCCTACCAAAGCGGGGAAAGGCTCTTGTAGGAGCCGATTCATCGGCGATGGGTGCTAGCGGTGGCGTGGCGCTAGCGACCTCGCACGAGAAAACGGGGCCCGAAGGCCCCGTTTCCGTTTCACGACGTACGTGACGCTTGGAACTTACTTGGCAGTGGAAGCCGGACCCGCCGCCGCACGCTGCTGCATGCGTGCCTTGAACGCTTCCATGTCCTGGTGACGCTTCTGGTCCTGGGCGAGGTTCTCGTCGAGGCTCTTGCGCAGGGTGGCGATCGCGGCGTCGGTGTTGGTCGGTTGCATCTGCGCACGAGCGAGGTGGCGGTAGGCGTAGTCGCGCACGCGCGGGTTCTGCGACTTGGCGAGAACCTCGTTGTACAGCGCGGGCAGTTCCTTGCTGCGGCCGGTCATGACGTAAAGCCGCTCGAGGCTGTGCAGGTCGCCGATGACGCCGCCTTGTTCATGGCCGCGGCCATGGCCACCCCATTCGCCGCGACCGTGCTCGCCACCGCGACCGTCGTGGTCGCCATGACCCCACTTCGGGCCACCGGCGGGGCCACCGGCCTGGGTGGAACGGGCGGCCGGAGCCGAGGGGGCTTGCGGGGCGGCATCCTGCGCGAACGCGAAGGCGGTGGAGCCGGCGAGGAGCAGGGAAGCGGCACTGGCGATCAAGGTCTTGCGTTGCATAGGTTGTCTCCCGGTTAGGTGGTGCACGGGGAAAAACGTGCCGCCTCGCCGCCGGTTGACCGGTTCGTTGCCTGCCGGTCAGCTTCGTGTGAAGAAATGAGAACGTTGCAACCCTTTCCGGGTGGCCGGCATCCATCACCGGTACACCGAATCACTAACGGAGCAAAATCATGCGCCACCTGATCCTCGCCGCCCTCCTTCTGGCGCCGGCCGCCGCCATGGCCGACAGCAGCGACTGCAAGTTCCACGCGGACCGTAATCTCGACCTCGATCTCTCCGGCGTGCGCAGCGTGACTTTCGTGACCAATGCCTACGACCTTCATGTGGAAGGGGGTGCCGCGGCGGGTAAGGGCACCGTGCGTGGCAAGGCGTGCGCGTCCAGCCAGGATGTCCTGGACAGCCTCGTCGTCACCCAGCGGCGCGACGGCGACACCTTGCTGGTCGAACTGACCAGCGACCGCCACGGCGGCTGGGGTTTCGGTTCCCATTACAGCGACCTCAAGGTCGACGCGGCCGTGCCTTCGTCTATCCCGGTGAAGATCAACGTCGGTTCGGGCGATGCGAAAGCCCGTGGGATCGCTTCGCTGGAATCGACCGTGGGCTCCGGCGAGCTCGAGGCCCGCGAGATCAAGGGCGCCGTCAGCACGACGGTGGGCTCGGGCGAAGCGACCTTCGAAAACACCGGCGCGGTCGATGTCAGCACGGTCGGCTCCGGTTCGCTCTCGGCGTCGGGGATCCATGGCGGCGTGCGCATCGCCACGGTCGGCTCCGGCGAAGCGAAGCTGCGTGACGTCACGGGTGATGTGAGCGTCGGCACGGTCGGCTCAGGCGAGATCGATGTCGACGGCGTCAAGGGCAACCTCACGGTCAACACCAAGGGCAGCGGCGACGTCTCGCAGCGTGGCGTCACCGGCAAGGTCGACGTGCCCCGCGATCGCTGAGGCGAGAGCGCCGTCGTTCCGCCG